>CABRKI010000089.1 GCA_902471455.1 uncultured Porphyromonadaceae bacterium
TGAGGTCTACAGGCTTGAGTGAACTCGCCTCAGACACACTCAGTGAAACACTACCTCGTTACATCTTGAGCATTCCTCATTGCACCATTCATTAGCTGATGCAGAATCTTCTTTAACCGAGATCAAATCGAAGATTATAGAAAAGGGAATGAAGGTATATTGTCATTTCATATATGAAATTCCTGTCGGTTTTGATGCTCGGATGGACAAATATGTCTCAATAAAAGTTTATGATGAATGTGACAATCTTACAGAGCAATCCGTATGCTCACAAGGTTCAATCAATAACCCTGTCATAGAGACGTTCAGAGGAAGAGGAAACTCAATGATAAAACACAATGTTGGTGATTATGTTGAAATCCTGGGCATTTATGGCGAAGATTCTTCTGCTGATGTCAGAACGGCGTTGATAACAGATGTCCCGAAATCTATTGAAACTTCCTGGGCCGTAGCAAATAAGCTTCCCGATGGAGTTTACATGGAGTGGGTTGATGATCATTACCGTTATATAGATAGTCCAAGACATGAAATGTGGATTGACGAGGTACATCCAATTTTTGCATTCAAGCCTCGTTTTCATATTTCAGATGAGAGGAAACAGGAACTTATCGGATATTCACATGACAATTCAGTGTTGCGGTCTTCTTATTGGAGAGAAAACGGTAGTGAGAAGGATATGATAGTTTGCAGAGTCGCTGCAATTGACAAACGATACCGTCCGTATGGTCCATCATTAACGCCTGAGGATTTCTTGCCATTTTATGCTGCCAGAGAGTATTATGATACGTCTGTTTCAGTGAGTTGTTCTGTGATAAATCCTCTTGAAGCTCTGTCTGACAAGCTTCTTGAACTTAGACCGGACATATTTGAACATTTCACAGGATTTATTATCAGTTTTATTGATACCGATATTAAGAATAAAAGACTGAGAATGGCCGGTCAATATAAATGGTGGGATAAACTTAAACAAAAATATCCCAATCTCAGCAAAATAAATAAAGTGAAAAGAGGATTCAGGTTATGCCCGGGAGCTTCAGAATACCGTCTTGAAATCATAGCATATAACTAATATGGAACTGACAGTTGAATATTTGAGGCGGCATGCCTACTGGATTGAGAGATTAGCCGACGCAGGAATTTGGGAGGCTGACAAATTCAAGCCGGTGGAACTCGTTGTGCGGGGACGTTGCAGATCCTATGTAGGTCTGTTTCACCGCAAATGGGTTAAAGTGAATGTCCGTCACCGATTGCGCGACAGAATCATCATTTATTGTCAATCCGCGGATATGTCTATGGAAGAGATTGATGACACTCTTGTGCATGAGATGATACATCAATACATATTCCAGAACGATTTGCCGGACACAAGCACACATGGCAGACTGTTCAAGGATTTTATGCAAAAAATCAACGCGGCTTTTCCACAAGAACTTAAAATCTCCATTTATGGCGAGTCCCCAATCTTGAAAGGTCCGGGCGCGAAAACACATAAGCTGATATTGCTTAGGATGAAGGATGGAGAATGTTACTGCTGCAAAATAAACCCGTCCAAAATCCCTGTATTCATCAACTATCTAAAGCAAACCGTGTTATCTCCAAACTCTAAGATTAAAGACTATTTGCTGTGTGAGTCCAAAGATATGTATTTTGATGATGTAACTGCCTGTCGCAAATACCTGCATGGACTCCCCCATGTCTCTCCTTGAACTCAGGGTGCTATGTAAGGAATGTAACATCAAACGGATATGACTTTTGAAGAATTAGAGAAATTGGCTTTGAATCCGCCATATAATTACGAACCATCTGTGTATCGTGTGGATGTTTTCAGGATACAGGGGACAGATAACGGCAAATCTTGTCTCACAATCTATCCGGAAGAAGATCTAAGGGAATGTTTCTCGCGGATTGATTACATTCATGAAAAATCAGATGAAAATGAGCCGGAATATTATCCTGAATACAAAGTCTGTAAGACACAAAGTTTCTTGATGCCAACTTTTGAAGATGCAAAGCGACTTATCCATTCCGAAGAAATATCTAAAGACGATTATAGACCTATATACTGCATTCATATATATGAGTTGCCGTTTGGCAAAGATGTAATATCAGATTTATGCAAACGTGAATGGGTGTTTGACTGCAAAGGAAATCTCTTGGAACAATCTGTCTGCTCTTCACTGATGGAAGATCTTGATAAACCTGAAGGTCACTTCCGGGGGCGACCGAAAGATTCCATAAGATTCAAACCCGGCGACATCGTAGAAGTTCACGATAAGGGAAACGGAGTTGTAAGGCTCGCTATAGTCTTGGCTCAATGCAATGATATTGAAAGCTGTTGGAGAGAATATCGGAAGGTTATTGAAAGCTGTAAGGAAGAAGGACTTTTAGAAGAAAATGCAGATAATAATTATTGGTTGTATGGTTGCGATGATTGTTATTATGTCGGTTATGACTCAAAACTTGAATACGGCACTTCGTTTCCCTGTACTACCGATGTATTCGCTCCCCGGTTTCCGATTCCGGAGAATCTGAAAAAGCAGTTATTCGATTGCTACAAATGTTTTCTCCAGTCCCTTTAAAATGTAGTGACGCGAGTTCGGGATAATGTTAAGTAGCAAAATAGGATAGTCCACAAAGAAACTTCCTGCTTTCGGGGGCCTCACAGAGCCGCAGAGAACGCAAAGGGATTATGATTAAACGGTTGGTTGTCAGATAAAACGTGCCGGAGGCACGTCCCTACATTCAGATTGTATGATATATTAACGAAGTCTATCGATTTGGGAGAGGGGGAGTCCCGTAATTTGCGCTATCGTCTCTGTAGGGAATTCCAGTTCTATTAATTTGGTGGCCACAAATTCTCGTGCTTCCTCTTTACCTTTCTCCACCTCATCTGAGATGCCCGCTGCACAACATTCAGCCCTTCCTTGGGCAAAACCAATTTTACGACCTAATGCTCGTCCTTCTTCGCGGGCTGTATCGAGCACGTCGTTTTGCACCATGATTGTGTCCATGTGTGCGTCGTACGCACGTTTTTCCTTAGGAGGCAATGAGTAATAGGGTAGCTTCTTCCTAATTTCCTGAAGACTGGGAACAAGTGTGTCTTCTTTCACTATTCCAGTCTTGAGGTATATCATCCATTCGTCGAGCGGAGACTCAGGGATTTTATTATAAAAATTAAGCCGTAAGATGTAGTGTTCTGGAGAAAGTTGTTTGGGTAAGTGAGGTATGAATAAGCCTTTTTCTATTGTTTTTAAATGAAGCAATTTGTTTGTTTTGATACTTGTAAACAAATTATCTCCATGGTATGCATAATCATTACCAATGCCGAAATCACAAGCAAGAATATTTATGGAATAAATCTTTTTCAGGCAACCTGTGTTGTTGAAATCGTTGAGTCGGAACACCGTGCAAGAACCGTTATATAAACTTAGATAATAATTAAGCTTGGTAATAAATTGAATAATGACAATAATATTACATCCTTTACTATTTTTTGCTTTTATATCGACTCGGTTGAACTTGTCGTTATCCGAATCCTGGTTGCTTTCGCTTTCAAGAAGTTCCAAAATCTTAACCTCTTCGCCCAAAAGCACGGTGATGAGCCCTTCGAGAATGCCGAAATTCGCTTTGTCCCGAAGCATGTGTTTCATCGCCCAGTCGAATCTGATATATGTATTGTCCTGTTCCATAATCCGAATTCTTTACAAGTGCAACAATCGTTTACAAAGATAAAATAAAAATTCCGTTGTGACAAATATTCGACAATGTCATTGCATGCCGGAGAGGTCGATTTTGAAAATGCCGTTTTTTCAAGGTAAAATCGTTGATTTTTGCCGTTTCCCAAAATTTAATGGTCGGAAGTAATATTTTCTTTGAAAGCGGGAATGGATGATTTTTGTGAAAACGATTCGGATGTGTTAAATTTGTAATGGCCGGACGCTTGCAGTCGTGGGGTGTCTGTTAATTTAAAATGGTAAAAGTCATGATAAGAAAGATTAGTAAGGTTATTGATTTGTTGATGGTCTGTTTCTTCATATTTTTTATGGGCGGTGAGATATTTGCCTGTCAAGACTATCGAAGTGTTGTTGAAAGGATGCTTAAGCAGTATCCCGAATCTACATTGCAAGATGTTTATAAAAGCTTTTTTCAGGACCGTTTTGGTCCGGGACATTTGATTAGCGACACGGTTGCGGCGCGAAAATACCTTCAGCAGGAATTGAAAGAAATGGATGGGTCAGAAATGCCTTATTATGAACCGGCAGGCGCCGGTGAAAACTATTATCGGGTAAACCTTGCCGTGATAAAAGAGGGAATTATTCCCCATTGCCACGCCGGTTGCCGCCCGTCGCAGCATAGGGATGTCGTTGCCGCCGTCGCCGAAAGCAACAGGTGGAACAATCCGTTTAATTCAAAACAATATCCGCCTCTCTTTTTACAAACGGTATTTTACATAGATGCGCCCTTGCCAGCCTGTCCAGATAACCCTTTGTAGGCGGTTCTATTTCCAACCCTAATTTCGC
Source organism: uncultured Porphyromonadaceae bacterium (assembly GCA_902471455.1). Lineage (GTDB taxonomy): Bacteria > Bacteroidota > Bacteroidia > Bacteroidales > Muribaculaceae > Lepagella. The sequence continues at coordinate 4,521 of CABRKI010000089.1, forward strand.
CAAATGGCAGTCTCTTAAACCATTTGGAATACTGTAAAATACAGACCAATCCAAATTTTTTGACCAAGCCATATTCCTCTTATTAAGAATGGACAAATCTGTTTTATTTGCTTACGAAAGCAGGCTCAAGGATAGAGAGATTGAGGGCATTTTCAATCTTTGATATTGTTTCGATCGAGAGATTCTCGGTGCCTTTCAATATCCGTGAAATATATTGTTGAGAGCATCCCATGCGCTCTGCGACCGACTTCTGTGTCAGTCCGAGTTCTTCCATCTTATCAAGCATCATCATTGCGATGTGCTGTGAATAGCGGAGCCATTCCTTGTTGGCAATGCGCCACTCTGCATTCTCCCTCCATTTGGATGGGGTCGCACTCTGATGCCGTTTGAGATTAGTTATAATTTCTTCTTTCGTTTTCATAATCGTAATCTTTAGCTTATTTCATTCAGATAGTCCTGAAAAGAGTCCATATCAACGATGTCGTTCTCAAGCAAATAACGGCGCACTCGCTCCATCTTCGCCAATTCGACAAGAGTATGTTAACGTTCCTGCATGGTTCTGGTCAACTTGATGGCACCTCCCGTAATGATGTAAATTCCGGGGTCGAGCTTTATCGCATAGATACGGAGCCATGAGGCATGTCCGGGCTTGTTCCTTAGTCTCGCTTTTTCTTTGCCGAGCAGCATCTTCGTCATGCGCTGATTCTCCAATGGTCTGAAAATCTGGTCTAAATTTGCATCCGGGGATATGTCCATTATAAGACATTGAAGTCGCTCGCTATCCTCGATAGTGTCATATATAGCCTGATTGACATCTGTTATCTTGAAGTATGCCGCTAAATCTCCAATATTCTGTTTGAAGAAAGAGCGAAGCCATGCGACATCATTCCACTGTTCGAGAATAGTGTCAAGCACATTGTCAAGGCAGTTGTCATATCTTACTGCCCAGAGATTGCCATTTTCTGTTATCAGATCGAATTACATATTATGATTCTTTTCTGCAAAGGTAATCATCTTTCTTCAATTATACAACTTAACGGTTGTATTTGTTCGTAAAAACATTCTCACAGGTTCTAATCTTTTTTTGCGTGCTTTGCGCCTCGGCGTGCGTTTTATTGCCGGGAGGAGAGAGAGATTCACGCAGAGTATTTTGTAAAGGGAACTTCGCAGAGCCGCAGAGAGCGCAAAGAAATTCAGATAAAACGTGCCGGAGGCACGTCCCTACATTGGAGTTGTCAGTGCATTCCGGTGAAGTGGATCTTGAAAATGCCGCTTTTTAGGATTGTCTCATTACATAAGCCTTCCCAAGGGATTGTTATATTTATCTTTATCACAAATCTTGTTTAAACCGTTATTTTGTTATATATTTGTGTTCTAAAAGAAACAGAATTATGGCAATTCCTATTAAGGCAGTCCCTATTCTCTCGGGGAAAATAGCATACGATTTCGTTCGTAAGGCAAAAGAGCGTGAGAAGAATCCCGCTCCGAGGCTTTTGCATAAGCAGGAGGAGTGCATCTCCGAAGTTATGAGACAGATGCGAGTTCAAGTTCCCGTTTTTTATTGATGAAGGTTATGGATGTTAAGACACTCGAATTTGTGACATATTGCGTCAGTAAACTCGCGCATGTGTTAAATATGAGCCAACGTGAAGTTTATAGACGGTTAAAACAATCAGGCATCCTCTATGATTATATAGTGCCATCTTATGATGTATTGCATACCTTTGGTTCCCGTTATCTTGTAGAAGACCTTACCGATTATATGAAGGAGAAAGGAGTGTTGCCAAAATGAAACTCTTTCTAAAACATATTGAAAGTAAACAATTATGACCGAAGAAAGCAAATTGGTTTATCAGGCAGAAAAAAGTGCCAATATTATAAAGAGTTTGTGTGCCCTTTATGGAATATCGCTACAAGAAGCCGCTGATATCTACTATCAATCAGAAACTTCGGAATTGATAGAAGAGGGGGTCAGCGACTTACATTGCAGGAGTCCAAAATATCTCGCCTCTCTTATTTGGGAAGAACATCTGGATTCCATTATATGATATATGGAATTTTGTTGAGTGCAACTCCGCTTTTCCAAGATTTATTTGCCTGAAAATGCCGTTTTTTCAAGGTAAAACCGTCTGTTTTTGCCGCTTTTCCAAGATTTGTATGTTTTCAGCGGAGGGAGTTGATGGTTTGTTTCAGCTTTTCGCGTTGGAGTGGGGAGGTGCCGAATTCGATTTGCGCGACGGTGCCGTTTTTATCGACAACTATCGTCATCGGATAACCGTTGGCCCCGATGTATTCCTTGAATTGGGTGTCGTTGACCAATGGAATCCAGTTGAACCCTGTTCTTTCCAAAACGGGGCGGGCGGTTTCCGGTTTTTCGTATGTGGATGAAAAAAACATCACATCGGGCATTTCGTTTTTCCATTCCGAGAGTTCAGGCATTTCCGCACGGCAGGGTCCGCATCCGGTAAACCAGCAGTTGAGCACCATTACTTTGCCCGCGACATCGGCATCGGTCCATGTTTTGCCTTCGATGTCTCGTGCTGTGAACCGTGGAAATTTGTCGCCCACACGGATGGTTTCCACTTTCCCTGTCGAGAAACGTATCATGCGTCCTTTTTGCTCGTTATACATGTCGAGCATTATGTCTGCCTCTGGAATCCCTTCTTTGGGAATAGCGTATTTTTTTGCTTCCTCCGGCAGAGGCTCTTTCAACGTCATTCCGAATGCCTTGGTGCCGTTGGCGGTCTCAATAGACATCATTCCGTCGAGCAAACTCATATCTACAGGTATTTCGGAAAAGAAATAACCATCGAGTATGTATAACTTATCGTATTTTTTGATTTCTTCGGCAAACCCTCCCACCGACAGAACAATTGCAACGGCTGCAATCAAATATCTGAATATTTTCATGATTATCATCTGTTTCTAATTTTTTAAACTTCCAATCGGGACAACCAATACACCATCTCCCCGACGGTATGCATAATCTCCGGTGGCTGTTAGAACCATGAGGAAAGAAGGTGATTTCATTTTTGTTGTGTCGATTTTTTCTGCAAGCGTCAATAATGTCGCCGCTCCCTGGCCTATAAGTTTATCCCCTCCTAATTTTATTTCGATTAGCCCGTATCTTCCGTCTCTAAGGTGGACGACGGCATCACACTCAAGACCATTTTTGTCTCGATAATGATATACGTTTCCATTCAATGCCTCTGCGTAAACTCTCAAATCGCGCATACATAGTGTCTCGAATATTAGCCCGAATGTATTCAGGTCCGCTATAAGGTCGGAAGGTCCCAAGCCAAGTGCGGCCGTGGCGATGGAGGGGTCGGTAAAATATCTGGTGTCGGAGGTGCGTATGGCTGTCTTGGAACGCAGGTTAGGGTTCCAGGCTTCTACATCTTCAATAACAAAAATTCTTTTTAACGCTTTGATATACGAAATAACTGTGTCTGTGTCAAAAGAATCCCCTTCATTTTCAATTAAGTCGTCTTTTATTGCAGCATAGGAAACCTGCATTCCCTGATGTCTGGAATATGATCGTAAAAGGCGATGCACCCGTGTCGCGTCGCGTTCCACTCCGTCTGCCATTTGGATATCTCTTTTTTCTACCGCCGCCACATAATCGAAGGCTTGGTCTAAGGCTATTTCATCTTCCATGTCGATTGACAAAGGCCATCCTCCACGGCACGTAACGAATGCAATTCTTTCCAAGTCAAGATTTGAAATGCCCGCGATGTCGGTTTCTCCGTTAAACAGTTTTGACAAAGAAATATCGCCTGTAGATTCCCCCGATTCCCATAACGACATAGGCCGCATTTTAATCCATCCGAATCTGCCGGTGCCGCTATGTATAACGTCGCTCATATCCGGAGGTACACTGGATCCGGTCAATATGAAAAGCCCGAGGTCTCGACTATGGTCAGCTTCAAACCTGACCGCGTCCCATAGTTTGGGGGCAACTTGCCATTCATCTATAAGACGAGGTTTTTCTCCTCTGAGCAGCAGACTGGGGTTTAAACGTGCAAGTTGAATATTTTGCTCCCTCTTTTGTGGGTCTGACATATACAATACGCTATTGCATATCTGTTCCGAAGTTGTTGTTTTTCCGCACCATTTGGCACCTTCCACAAGTACTGCACCTTTCCCTTTCAACTTTCGTTCGAGGAGTTTATCGGCAATTCGAGGTCTATATGTTTCTATTTTAGTCATGTGTAACCATCTTTTGGTGGCAAAGATACAAAAAATAAATTACAATTCGGTCATTTGGCGGGATTCCGTTCGGTCATTTGGCTGAGTTTCATTCGGTCATTTGGCGGGATTCCGTTCGGTCATTTAGCTGAGTTTCATTCGGTCATTTGGCTGGATTCCGTTCGGTCATTTGGCTGGGTTTCATTCGGTCATTTGGCTGACTGGATGTTTTTAGAGGCTTTTACATACTTTCCGAATTAGAAGTGTCGTTTTTAGTTTTGGAAGGGTATTCCGGTTTCTATAAACTTGTAATTTAAAAATGAAAAAGATTTCCATCGTCATATCGCTTCTTGTTGCCATAGTTTTTCCATCGCTTGGCTACAGCATGAATTCAGCAGATTCTATAACCGTTGCCGGACGAATCATTAACGTTGCGGAAGGGAAGCCGCGCACAATTATAGTTAATGAATGCGATTATTCCTCATCTTCCGTCAGAGAAATAACTAAAATTGATTTGGCCGGTAATTTTAAGGTCAGGATTCCTTTTTCGTTTCCCCATACTTTCACCTTGAATTATGATGTGCGTAACTTCATCAATGCGTTTGCGGCTCCCGGCGATTCCGTGTTCGTCGAAATCGATGCTTCGCTCAATCCTATCGGAGTCCGTTTCGGAGGTGACAAGGCTTCAATTAGCCGTGAATACAATGATGCTATAAAATATTTGCCATCCATGTATTCTTGCAAATTTCCGTCTTTCAAAAGTAGTGCCGATGAATTTATAGCGTCTTTCGTAAAACATGTTGAAGCCGGGAAGAATGCAATCGACGTATATGCCTCGGAGCATAATATTTCGGATGAGGTGAAACGTATGCTATATACCGAAAATGTGTATGCGTTGGCAAATCAGGCTATTGATTATGAAGGACGCGACAGTGTGGACTGTAGAAAATTCTTTCTTAACCCTATATTCGATGTTTTCAATGAAGAAAATACTAAAGTAATGGTTTTCCCATATCATTTGTCTGAGGTTTTGAGGTATGCTCCCGAAATTCTTGAAACTGCACCCAAAGGGATTGTGCGCGACCTTATGTACGTGCGTGCATTCGAGGAATCGGAAGGCGAATTAAATTTGCGAAGGGAAGATTTTTACCTTCCGGGTTATTACGACCGTTTGTTTGCATCGGAAGCGGCGTATGCCCCGATCAAAATTGACGGTATAGACCCAGGCGATATAATGGTTTACCGCAATGGTGAGGTCAAGTCAATTAAGAACGTGAATCCTTTGGAATGGCTATTGAAAGAGCATTCGGGGCATCCGATATATCTGGATGTAAGCGCCACATGGTGCGGACCATGTATAGCCAATCTTAACGTAAGCGAAGGATTGAGAAAACATTATGCAGACTCCGATATGGTGTTTGCCGTGATATGGCTTCGCTCGTCGCAAGATGCTTGGCAAAAAATAGCACCGAAAATCAGCAATGCAGTCCATATCTTTGTTCCGGAAAACGAGATGGGTGATTTGATTATGAAATACCTTTCTGTGGCTGGTTTCCCTTCACACTATATGATATCTCGTAGCGGTGAGATAAAAGGGAAAGTGTCGGATTACCATTCAAACGAACTTCCTGCCTTCCTTGATTCCTACCTCAATCCCTGAAATTTTCTTCATCGGCATTGGAGTGGAGTATGGAGAGATATTCGGAGTAGGGGATGTGGCGGCCTCCCATGCTTTTGAGATGAGGGGTTTCGAACTGGCAGTCGATTATCAGCCCGGGTATCTTTTCGAGGCGACGGGCAAGAGATATGAGCGCGAGTTTGCTCGCACTGGGCACGAGCGAGAACATACTTTCCCCGCAAAACACGTTGCCTATGGTGACTCCATACAATCCACCCACAAGTTCTTCACCTTTCCAAACCTCGACGCTCGCGGCAAATCCGTCATGGAATAGACGTGTGTAGGCCTCTATTATGTCAGGACCGAGCCATGCTCCGTCCATGTCTTCGCGTAGCCTGCCGCAATTACGGATTACGCCGTCGAAATCTTGGTTGAACGTTACCCGGAGTTCCCCCTTGTTGATGAGTTGGCGCATAGAATGCGACACGTGGATTTCTTTCGGGAAAATCACGAACCTTTCCATAGGGCAATACCAATGGGGCATATCGCTGTCGCGAAACGAGAACCACGGAAATATGCCGTAGCTGTAGGCAAGCAGAAGACGCTCCTCGCAGAGGTCGCCACCCACGGCAAACAGTCCGCTAGGCTCCCCGCCTCTCGGGTCGGGGAAAGTGAGTGTGTCATCGAGAAGGTATATCATATCAGCGATAGTTTTCCATCATTAACCACAACGTTTGCTTCACCTCCCTTTTTGAGTTTTCCGAAAAGAATCTCGCGCATAAGGAGCGGCTTCAGGTCGGAATTGATTACCCGTTCCAGTTCGCGAGCCCCGTATTCGCGTGTGAAACCCTTGTCGAGTATAAACCGTGAGGCATCTTCCGAAAGGAGCAGCGTCACTTTCTTTCCCGCCAACATCTCGCGTAGCTTGCGCAGATTCTTTTCGAGGATAAGCGAAGCCATCTTCCTGTTCATCTCGTTGAATACTACCGTGGCGGAGAGGCGGTTGATGAATTCCGGCTTGAAAGTCTTCTTCACTTGCCTCATCATGGCGTCGCCTGCCGTTACGTTGCTGCCGAAGCCGACTTTCGCCTGCGCGGCGAACTGCGCCCCTGCATTTGAAGTCATAATCAGGATTACGTTGCGGAAATCGGCATGGTTCCCCTTGTTGTCGGTGAGGCGCGCATAGTCCATCACCTGAAGGAGGATGTTGTAGATGTCGGAATGGGCCTTTTCGATTTCATCGAGCAGAAGCACGCAGTTCGGGGTCTTGCGAATGGCATCGGTGAGGAGTCCGCCGTCCTCATAACCCACATAACCGGCTGGTGAACCTATGAGTTTCGCCACGGTATGTTTTTCGGCATATTCGCTCATGTCGAACCTTACAAGCCCTATGCCGAGTTCTCGGGCAAGCACGCGCGCCACTTCCGTCTTCCCTACGCCGGTGGGGCCTACGAAGAGAAGACTGGCAAGCGGTTTGCCGTCGTCGGTTAGCCCTGCTTTCGCCATCTGCACAGCTTCTGTCACCTGCTTCACGGCAGCGTCCTGGCCGAATATCTGCGAGGATATCCTTTCATGAAGCGTTTCAAGCGGGGCATTGTCGTCGGCACGCATGGCGAGCGCGTCAACCTTACATACCTTGGAGAGGATTTCAGCCACGAGCTCCTTGGAGACGCTCTGGCGTTTCTGGGGGAGAGGGTGGATTTCGCGGAATGCTCCGGCTTCGTCGATAAGGTCGATGGCTTTGTCGGGGAGAAAACGGTCGGTGATGTGGCGAGCGCTTGCGGTCACGGCAAAAACTATAGCCTGGTCGGAATAAAGGACGTTGTGAAACTTCTCGTAATTCTTTTTGAGCTGACGGATTATGTTGATGGTTTCCTCCACGCTCGGTTCTGCGATGTCGATTTGTTGGAATCGACGCACGATTCCCTTGCTTTTGGCAAAGTAACGGTTGTATTCCTCGTAAGTTGTGGATCCTATGAACCGTATGTCGCCCGCTTCAAGATAAGGTTTGAGCATATTGGAGGCATCCATGGAGCTTGCTCCAGTAGCTCCCGCACCCACGAGATTATGGATTTCATCTATGTAAAGTATCGCTCCCGGCTCTTTCGAGAGGCCGTCCATTATCGTCTTTATGCGGTTTTCGAAATCCCCGCGATATTGAGTGCCGGCGAGAAGGTTGCCTATTTCAATCTGATATATCCTGGCATCTTTCAATCTTTCGGGCACGTGTCCCGATTCTATGAGGCGTGCGAGTCCATATACGAGGGCGGTTTTTCCCACACCCGGTTCCCCCACGTGGAGGGGATTGTTTTTCTCTTTGCGGCAAAGCACCTGTATCGTTCTTTCCAATTCCGCTTCCCTTCCTATGAGAGGGTTGCGGTTGTCGAGATTTTCGTTGACGCAGGTCACCATGTTTTTCCATGATTCCGCATCGGGTTCGCGGAAATCGTCATCTTCCTCTTCTTCTGGGTCGGCCAGGTTGTCGATGATTGTATCTGTCGTTTCGTAGTTCGACACCAGCTCGCCCATGAATTCCCCCTCCTTGTTGAATATTGCTTTCCTCAGCATGTATTCTGCAAAAGATTCTTCAAGAGAAAGAAGTCCTTTCACGGCATGGGGCACGCCCATGCGGGTCTTGCCGGAATAATGAACGGAAGCTGCCGCCGTTTCAAGCATCTGCCGGAACTGCATCGATGTTTCAGGGTGCTTCCGGTCATCGGAGGGGAGTGTCTCCATCCCGCCCAGGTATGAGTCGATTTTCTCGGAAAGTGCGGCGGCATTTGGACCGAACGCCTTGATTGCCGCAGAGAATCCTTCCTGACGTAGCAAGGCAAGGATGAAATGTTCCGGAGTCACATATTCGTGGTGTCGGTTTTGTGCTATTTCGAATGAGTCGTGAAACGCCTCGTTCAATTCAGGCGAGTAGTATATTTCGATCGGCATGATAAAATTTTAGATGGTTGAGGAATGAGAACGCGTGTCAGAACGGCGGGGTTTCCGGCAAGGTTTTTTCCGGCTCTACACTAATGCGAAGCGGAAATCCTTCCGAACGTGCCATTTCGGTGGCTTTTGCGGCTTTCGTGGCGGCTATGTCAAGGCTATAGACCCCGACCACGGCTTTGTCGGAATGATGAATCTGGAGCATGATGCGTTCTGCCTCGGCTTCGCTTTTGTGAAAAACCGTAGAAAGCACCATCACCACAAATTCCATTGTGGTGAAATCATCGTTGTACATCACCACTTTATATCTGCGTGGTATGCGAAGGTCAACGTTTTGTTTTTCTTTTAATGATGATTGTCCTTTTGCCATAGCTCTGTCTAAGATTTCTTCTTTGCAAAATTACTCAAAAAAACATGTCCCGCAAAATATAACGAGCGCGACATGGGATGGATGAAAAAATATGATTAAATTTGCGGAAAACACCAAAAACGAAAGAAATGAAACAGACTTTAAGCAACGACATACTTACGGTGGTGATTGATTCGCATGGCGCGGAATTGCAAAGCATCACCGACAACCGTACGCAATATCAATACCTTTGGCATGGCGACAGCCGTTTCTGGGGCCGGCGTTCGCCGGTGCTTTTCCCGATTGTCGGTTCCGTTTGGAACGGGCAGTTCCTAATGGACGGAAATGTATTTCCGATGGGGCAGCACGGCTTTGCCCGCGACAGCGAATTTGAAATCATTTCCGACGTACCTGAAGACGAAGCCTGGTTCGCTCTCGATTGGAACGAACGGACATATTCCGTTTTCCCTCGTAAGTTCCGTCTTGAAATCGGTTACCGTCTTGTAGGCGAACGTCTGTCGGTGATGTGGCGAGTCATAAATAAGGACGATAAGGATATGAGTTTTCAGATTGGGGCGCACCCAGCTTTCAACTATCCCGGTTTCAATGCCGCCGACCATGTACATGCCTATCTCATGTTCGACAGAAAACCGGAAAAGTCTCAGCTTATTGCAGAGAAGGGATGTATCGGCCCTGAGGTGATGGATATAGAGCTTGACTGCGAGGAAATGCTTCCTGTCAATGCCGACACATTTAAAATCAACACTATCATACTTGCCGACAGCGGCGTGAGACGCATTTCGATGCTTGATAAGAACCGTACCCCTTATCTTTCCCTGCTTTTCAATGCCACGGTGGTTGGGATTTGGTCGCCGTCGTCCGATGCTCCGTTCATTTGTATCGAACCTTGGTACGGGCGTGCGGACAGAATAGGATTTGACGGTGATTTTGCAGGTCGTGAATATGTCAACCGGCTTAATCCAGGCGAAAAGTTTGAAGCGTCGTATATGATTGTGTTCGAAAATCTTTGACCACCATTATAATCACTCGAAAGGTGTTGCCACACCAATGGTTAAAAATTCTAAATGCGTCCAACCCGGTTCCGCGATATGGTGTTGTTAGGATGAAGTTTTATTCTTAATAGACAAACATATATTATGGATTACACAGAAATTATCAAATCTACCCCTGTGGTGATGGTTGAGTTTTTTGCTTCATGGTGTCCTCACTGCCAGAGGATGATGCCGGTGGTTGAACAGGTGAAAGAACTCCTTGACGGTGTGGTAGATATATATCAGTTTGATATCGACGAAAATGAAGAAGCTGCCAAGGCTGAGGACGTGAACGGCATCCCCACATTTATAGTTTATAAAAACGGCAAAGAAGTGTGGCGCCAGAGCGGAGAAATCGACGGCCAGGAACTCCTTGCCAAGGTGCAGTCTTATCAGTGACATCTGAATTGCTTGGAAGCGCGCCGCAAAACCACCACTCTACTTTTGAGGTAATCTGGATAGGTCAGTGACAAAAATCAAAAATAAAAAGCCGGAACCGATGAAATCGTTGCTCCGGCTTTTTGTTTTTGATATATTTGCATTCAAAAATGGAAATACATGGAAAGAATCCTTATGGAAACAATCCATTCCCGGGGCGAGGCATATCTCGCCAATACTATTTCGATGGCGCTTTTGCCGGTGCATCTTCCAAAGGATGCACCGGAAGGGATAATTGTCGAAGAGGGTCTCCTTCCCGAGGCCGAGATGTCGGCATCCCAAGGGAAGAGGTTCGGAAAGGCCATTGTGCAAGACAATATGCTTTTCCTCTTCGGGTTCTTCCGCTCGAAAAATCCCAAAGTCGATTATTGACAATATATTTGAGCTGTGAAGTACACTTCCAGGACACTTGAAGAAATGCTCGGTCCAATTCAGTCAAACGTTCACCACAATCAAGATTTGTCCCACTGTCCCGGGAGTGGGACAGTGGGACAGCCGGGACAAGCGGGATTCTGAGATTCAATGTATTTTCCTGATTTATGTTGACTATCAAGAGTCGTTAACTCTGAGAAAAGTTG
>CABRKI010000090.1 GCA_902471455.1 uncultured Porphyromonadaceae bacterium
CAAGAGCTCATATCGACGGAGTGGTTTGGCACCTCGATGTCGGCTCGTCACATCCCGGGGCTGGAGAAGGTCCCAAGGGTTAGGCTGTTCGCCTATTAAAGTGGCACGCGAGCTGGGTTCAGAACGTCGTGAGACAGTTCGGTCTCTATCTGTTGTGGGCGTTGAGACTTGAGGAGAGCCGGCACTAGTACGAGAGGACCGTGCCGGACAGACCTCCTGTGTACCGGTTGTCCCGCCGAGGGGCACCGCCGGGTAGCAGCGTCTGGCAGGGATAAGTGCTGAAAGCATCTAAGCACGAAGCCCCCTCCAAGATAAGGTCTCGCCGAGGGCCGTCGCAGACGACGACGTCGATAGGCCGCAGGTGCAAGCGTGGCGACACGTTCAGCCGAGCGGTACTAATTGCCCGGGACATTCCGGTAATAAGAAACAAAACGAAGCCGGCCTTGCGTTGTGTGGCGAGGGTTTCAGGCAGAGTCTTCCGCGCGCTTCCGTCGTGGTCTTTTCAAAACCCAACACCGACCGGCCGGAGGGCCGGGACAGGAAAACGACTTCAGGTGATGACAGCATAAGGGCTCCACCTCTTCCCATTCCGAACAGAGAAGTTAAACCTTATCACGCCGATGGTACTGCGAAAGCGGAAGAGTAGGTAATCGCCGCCTTAGACATCCCGACAGAGAAATCTGTCGGGATGTTCTGTTATATGGTGCGGGCTCCCCCTCTTCGCTTCCCGTATTTGGCCGAACAGAGAAGTTAAACCTTATCACGCCGATGGTACTGCGAAAGCGGAAGAGTAGGTAATCGCCGCCTTAGACATCCCGACAGAGAAATCTGTCGGGATGTTCTGTTATATGGTGCGGGCTCCCCCTCTTCGCTTCCCGTATTTGGCCGAACAGAGAAGTTAAACCTTATCACGCCGATGGTACTGCGAAAGCGGAAGAGTAGGTAATCGCCGCCTTAGAGAGCTGCAAGCACAGAGCTTGCAGCTCTTTTAATTTGTAATTAGTGAATTAGTAATTAGAAATTGTGATTCGTTTTTCTGACGTGGAGACATTTGCTCATGGTTATCCTATGTTTTATAATTAACAGTCTCTTTTGATGATGAATTGGGCATTATGCATTGGGTATTAATTGCACAAACAAATGTGTGTGAGTGGCTGACGATAATATTTTGGTGTTGTGTTACGTTTTTCTTTTAATGAGATATTATATTGTTGGCATATTATCGTTTTTCGTTTTCCTGGCACCATGTTTTACATTTGCTGATAATGTGAGGTTGTCGGGCAACGTGCGTGATAAAGATAATAATCCTGTGGAGTTCGCCACTGTTCGCATTGAGGGTACTTCCATCGGCACGAATACTGACTTGAAGGGGCATTATACACTTTCAGTGGCAGAGAAGGATACATTAAATGTTATTTTCAGTTGCATAGGGTTCAAGACTGTCAATCATAAGCTGATAAAGCCGAAGGGCGACTTGACTTTGAATGTTAAGCTTTATCCGGAGGATTATAATCTCCAGGAGTTGGAGGTGACTTCTTTTCGCGACAACATCAACGGCATGCAGAGTTTCAACGCCGACTCGTTTAAGCTGTCGCCGGACGTTTCAGGCGGAAGTGTCGAGGCTATGATCTCGACCTTTGCAGGTGTGAATTCTTCGAACGAGATGAGTTCGCAATATTCTGTGAGAGGAGGGTCGTTTGATGAAAATTCAGTATATATCAATGGAGTTGAAATTTATCGTCCTCAGCTTGTGCGTAGTGGCGAACAGGAGGGGTTGAGTATTATCAATCCTGACCTTGTCGGTAATATACGTTTTTCAACAGGCGGTTTCCCGGCAAGATATGCCGACAAGATGTCGTCGGTGCTTGATATCCGTTATCGTGAACCGGAGGCGTTCGAAGGAGCGGTTGCGCTCAGCTTGATGGGAGGTTCCCTTGCTCTTGGACAGAATTCCGGGAAGTTTTTGCAGTTGCACGGTTTCCGTTTTAAGAAGAACAATTCCCTATTGTCTTCGTTGGAGACGCGAGGGGAGTATGATCCGACATATATAGATTATCAAACCAACATTAACTATAAAGGGAGCGATAAGTTCAGCATAAACCTTCTTGGAAATATTTCGGTAAACGACTATAAATTCACGCCTGCCAACCGGGAAACATCTTTCGGTACTATTTCCGATGTGAAGCAATTTAAGGTCTATTTCGACGGGCAGGAGAAAGATAAGTTCGAGACGTATCTCGCTACGCTTTCATTGAATTATAAAAAGAGCCGTTCGTCCGCTTTTACCATGCAGTTCTCCGGCTTCCTTACCAATGAGCTCGTAAGCTATGACATCTCCGGCGAATATTGGCTTGACAAGGCGGGCACCAGTGGCGACGGGGCAATCGGCGGCGAACTTGGTGTCGGGAAATATATGGAGCATTCGCGCAACCGTCTTAAGGCGTCGGTACTTACGGCTGCTTTGAAAGGGACCACCACTATCGGCAGGAACAATCTTTCGTATGGCATATCTTATCAGCATGAGAACTTCCGAGACCGTACGAAGGAATGGGAATGGCGCGACAGTGCGGGTTACTCAATGCCGACGCAGCCCGACGGCGTGCATCTCATATATAACCTCACTTCGAGGCAAGACCTGAAGTCTAACCGCATGGCGTTGTTTGTAGAAGATGCAATCTATTTCGAAACATCGAAGGCGTTTATGACGCTTAATGCAGGAATCAGAGGGTCTTATTGGGATTTCAATAAAGAGTTCCTTGTTTCCCCGCGCGTCAATTTCAATTTCTCGCCGATAAGCAACCGAAACTGGACTTACCGGGCGGCGTTCGGCTTCTATTATCAGTCGCCGTTTTATAAGGAATACCGGGAAGCTCTTGCCGACGATTTGGGTAACTCTTATATCCGGCTAAACGACAAGATAAAGTCACCGAGGAGCATTCAATTAGTATTGGGTGCAGACTATGTGTTCAGAACCATGAGCCGTCCTTTCAAAGTCACGTGCGAGGCATATTATAAGAATCTCGCCAACTTGATATCTTACGAATATGACAATCTGAAAGTATCTTATTCCGGCGTCAATGATTCGAAAGGGTATGCCATGGGACTTGACTGCAAGCTTTTCGGACAGTTTGTGCCGGGTTCTGACTCGTGGATTACCTTCTCACTTATGAAAACGCAGCAGACGCTTAACGGCAAGAAGGTGCCTTTGCCGTCCGACCAACGGTATTCCGTAGGATTATATTTCACCGATTATTTCCCGAAATTTCCTAAACTGAAGTTCAGTCTCCGGGGTATATTCTCCGACGGGCTTACGCTTACAGCACCGCGCATCAGCAGGGACGTGGCTTATTTCAGGGCGCTTGCATATAAAAGGGTTGACATCGGATTGTCTTACCAGCTTATAGGCGCGCCGACAGACGGCATAAGGCAACATAATTTCTGGAGACATTTCAGAAGTGTCACCCTTGGTGTTGACGTTTTCAATCTGTTCGACATATCTAACGTCAGCAGCTATTATTGGGTTACGGATGTTAACGACATCCAATATGCCGTTCCGAATTATCTCACAAGAAGGCAGCTTAACGTCAGGCTTTCTTTTGAAATATAACAACCTTAAATTGTCAGTATCCTGTATTGGAAATCCGAGAGGGAGGCATGTCGCGATAGGATGTCTTCGATATAGGTTACGGTTTCTTCCGCAGGCATGTCTTCGCCATATATATTGACGAGCATCAGCAGCTTGCGCGTCCGGGGGGTCAGTTTTGTGCGCTCCTCGTCGCTTGTGGGAGTCCCGATTCCTCCGAGTTCGTCGCGATAAACGGGCAAACCTTCTATGTTGAGCTGACCGCGCCCTATAGCTTCGAATACGTCATCGTGCGTGCCTGCGTCCAGGGTGAGACTGTGGCCTTGTATTTTGTCTTGGTCAAAACCTCCGATGCTGTAACCCGTGACAATCGATATAAGATTGATGGCATCGATTAAGGTTGTCAGCCTGTAGATTCCTTTCCCGTTGATTATACGCCTGCACAACGCTTCCGCAGAAGGACGGTAGCGGTTGGGGTCTTTGCCGAGTGCCTTGTATGCTTCCCGCGTGGCCTTTATCCCTGTGCGTTTGTTTATTTCCGATAGTTCGTAGCGGGCGTGAAGTTCTTTCGCCGCTGTCTCGATTTCATTCCAAAGAGCGTCATCGGTAGGCGCGTTGGAAACGGCGGCTTCAATCTGAATCACTTTAAGGGAAGGGGCCGCCGTTTTTATTTTATCTGAAAAGAATATATCAAGCATATTTTGTCAACGTTTGTCGTGAGTCCTGGAAACAAAGCACTAATTTAACTATAATTTTTTAAAAAGAGTTACCTTCGGATAGAAATCTGAAAAAAGTTTTGTAATTTCGCAAATATAATTGAAATGTGGAGCCGCTGGCCGTAGAATCGGGAGAGCTTCCGAAATAACAGACAAAAGAATAAAACAATGGCACAAAAACCGTCCATACCGAAAGGTACCCGCGATTTCTCTCCAAATGAAATGGCGCGTCGCAACTATATTTTCGATACAATCAAAAGTGTATTCCGTCTATACGGTTACCAGCAAATCGAGACTCCAGCTATGGAAAATATATCGACATTGATGGGAAAATATGGCGAGGAAGGCGACAAACTGTTGTTTAAGATATTGAATTCCGGCGATTTCATGAAGAGCATCGGGGAAAAGGAACTTGCGGAACGCAATCTTGTGAAACTCACCAACGAACTATGCGAGAAGGGGCTCCGCTACGACCTCACGGTGCCTTTCGCCCGTTTTGTGGTGCAATATCGCGGACAGCTCCAGATGCCGTTCAAGCGTTACCAGATTCAGCCTGTGTGGCGTGCTGACCGCCCCCAGAAAGGGCGATACAGGGAGTTTTATCAGTGTGACGCCGACGTTGTAGGGAGCGATTCCCTTTGGAACGAAATCGAACTTCTGTCGATGGTCGATATGGTGTTCTCAAGGTTGAAGGTTAGGGTAGCCATAAAAATCAACAACCGCAAGATACTTACCGGCATAGCCGAGATAATCGGGGAAGCCGACAAAATTGTGGATATCACCGTAGCCATCGATAAAATAGACAAAATTGGCATAGACAACGTCAACGAAGAGCTACGTTCGAAAGGGCTTTCGGAAGATGCTATCGAACGCTTGCGTCCGCTTCTGGAAATGAATGGCAGTAACGATGAAAAGCTCAGCACGCTTTCTACGCTTCTTGCAGAATCCGAAACCGGCATGAAAGGTGTTGAAGAACTCCGCACCGTTGTGGAAGGTTTCGACAGTTTGGGCCACAACTGTGTGGCGGATATCGACGTTTCCCTCGCCAGGGGACTGAACTATTACACTGGGACCATCATCGAAGTTAAGGCGCTCGACGTGCAGATCGGCAGCATCACCGGCGGCGGAAGATATGACAACCTCACGGGAGTGTTCGGTATGCCGGGGCTTTCCGGCGTAGGTATCTCGTTCGGTGCCGACCGTATTTACGACGTGCTCAACCAGCTTAATCTCTATCCCGAGGATGTGGCGGAGAGCGTGAAGGTGCTTTTCGTAAACTTCGGGGAGAAAGAGGCTGCCGCAGCAGCCAAGGTGGTTAAGATTCTGCGTGAGGAAGGTGTGGCGGCGGAATTATATCCCGACGTTGCAAAAATGAAGAAGCAGATGGGTTTCGCCGACTCCGGGAGCATACCTTACGTTGCCATAATCGGTGAAACGGAACTTCAGGAGGGTACTGTAAACCTGAAAGATATGGCTACAGGCAAGCAGGAAACGCTTACGCCCGGAGCCCTTGTGGAGAGATTAAAAAATTCTTGAACGATGATAACCATGCAGCAGTTTCTCCTCCGGCAGCCGGCGGCCCCGGAAGAGACATCGACCGACAAATATTATTTCTCACTTGCCAACCGGCTTGCGGAAGCGGCCGTGCGTGAAGGGCTGTTCCCGTCGTATCCCGTCAAGGTGGTGGAGAGGACTGCCATGGCGGTAATAGGATATTATCAGGATGTGATATGCGATGCCGGGATATGGAGGTCGTTTATCACGGAATGCCGCCATCTTTACGGCTACACTGTCCCCTTTTATGATGATGGGGATGCCGATTATATGGACTATGAACTTAACCGGATTGACGTGAGGTTTATGGTCTGGTATGGCTTGTCGATGAATTTCGAAGACCGCAGGGTGTGGAATCCGTTTGACAGTGAAATCCTGCAGGGTGCCGATGCCTGGTGGAAGATTCTCGACGACGCCTACGATGAATCGCCGATGCCGGAAGATTACCGTATGACGCATGAACTTGAGATGCATGCACAGGAAGATTCGGATGCCATTTACAAACTCGGCAACTGGCTTTTCATGCATTGCTACCTGATGACGCCGGCCTATGCGCTTACGCTTTCCGAAATAGCATCAAGGGTTGACCTCTCGAAAGAGGATGGTATGCGCGAACTCCAGGAACTGATGGAAAGGAGCATGGGGGAAGACCCTACCGGACCGTTGGCCCTTTATCTCAGGGAATGGCTCTATCTTATTATCGAGGGGAAGCTTCCGCGTGAGAAAAAGAAAGAATCCGAGGGGGAACATAAGTATTACACGGCGTTTACCAAAGCCACCGGAGGAGAAATTGTCAAATTCTTCACATCTTACGAAGAATTGAATTCTTTCTTTATTTCGGCTCTCGGCTGGAAAGAAGAGGAGGAACACTTGCCTCAGATGAAAGGACATCATGATTTTATCCTGATGGTCAATAAGACGAAAGGTATGCTGCTTGCAAGGGATATTGCCAGATGTATTTCCCATCCGCAGAATCGGATGTACGACAAAGAGTATGCGCGCAGGCATGCCATGGAATTACTGACAGAACGAGGATGTTGCCCCGGCGATTTGCTAAAATACGTCTGCGAAAACGGATGGTTGCCCGATGCCGTTTTCCCTGACACAGACGACCATGAAACCGTAGCGAGGAATTGGAATTTTATAGCCCGGTGTTATCTCCAGCAATATTATAGGGGCGACTGAAATTAGAATCGGTTTTGAAATTTCCTCTATCAGATATAAAAGAAAAAACAGGCATACGTGGTTGAAAAGAGCGTATGCCTGTTTTTTTATACTGTTTATTCCTACATTCGGGATTTACGGAAGATGCTGTCGAATTTCAGTTTTATCACCCCGAACACGGCTTCTCCGAAAATGGAACCGTTCATTTTAGATGTGCCGAGCCTGCGGTTTATGAAAATTATGGGAAGTTCCACGATTTTGAATCCTTTGGTATAGGCTTTGAATTTCATTTCTATCTGGAAAGCATATCCTTTGAATTCGATTTTGTCAAGGTTGATGGCTTCAAGCACTCGTCGCCTGTAGCAGACAAAGCCGGCGGTTGCGTCGCGTAGTTTCATCCTTGTGACAAACCTCACATAGGCGGAGGCGAAATAAGACATTAGCACCCTTCCCATTGGCCAGTTCACTACGTTGACTCCTGTGATATAGCGCGAACCTATAGTGACGTCGGCGCCGTTGTCTTTGCAGTTGTGATAGAGGCGGGTGAGGTCGTCGGGATTATGCGAGAAATCGGCATCCATTTCGATGACATATCCGTAATCGCGCTTGAGTGCCCATTTGAATCCGTGGATGTAGGCGGTGCCGAGTCCGAGTTTTCCCTCCCGTTTCTCAATAAAAATCCTTCCGGGATAAGACTCCATCATTTTCTCCACGGCGGCAGCCGTGCCGTCGGGAGAATTGTCATCAATCACGAGCACGTCGAAATTGTCAGGATATTTCATGACAGTTTCAAGAATGTTCGAGATGTTCTCTATTTCATTATATGTCGGAATTATGACAAGAACGTCACTCATGATTCTTAGATCGTATTTGATTTCTGTGCAAAGTTAATCATAATCGTCCACTATACAAAATAAAACCATATTGTCTCTTCGATATGGTTATCCTATTTTTGTTTCCGATTGCGTTTCTTTCACGAGTCCCTGATTCAGAACCTGGATTCTCTTGTTTATAAGTAGCGACGGATGGTATGATTCCTTGCTTTTCCTGAGGGCTTCGTTGCCCATGTCTTCTTCCCTGTTTAGATATCTCACCTCAGGATACTTATCGTTGACGTATTGCGCCAAGCTTGAAGCAAGTGCCTGGTAAACGCCTTGGAAAGCTATGTCGCCCTTTTCAACATGCACGAAGAATGTGTCGCCGATTTTCTCACCGAAAGTGTAACCCACGATATTCCCGTCTATTCTGATAAGCAATCCTTCGAAAGGGAAGTCGTCATATTTGTTCAACACCTCTATGGTCTGTCGGCTTTCATAGTTGAAGAGGTCGGAATCAATATGCATTTTCTCGAATCTTTTTGTGAAATCGATAAGTTCCGTAGTATTGTCGCCGGTTATTGGCTGGAGTTGGTAATCGGGATAGTGCTTGATGAAATAATTGAGATGGTTGCGCTTCTTTTCCATCTTCTTTCCGCTGAAATGAAGGAACTTGTCTATGTCATACAGATATTCCATCCATTTGTCGAAATATTTATATGTTTCCCGGATATCGTTTCCCGGATTTTCAAATTCCGTTTCAATGTCAGAAATCAACACCGCTGTGTTCCCAATTTGTAAGGCATCTTTCTCAATCAAAGATAAAGCGTCTTTTTTATCCATTTTTCCTAATGGTTCATAATATAATGACAAGCCGGATTCTTTGTCATATCCTTTGATAAACAGGGTGGAATGTAAGAAGGCAAATTCATAGTCGAAATAGTCTGCCCACATCAATATCCCTCCGATGGAATAATCGCAGCTTCTTGAATTGAACGTTTTGAAGAATTCTAATAAATCCGGGATTGAAGACCGGGTGATTTTTGAAAACTGTAGCTTTCCGTTTAATTCTGATTCAATCGGCCATGTGCCATCCTTTAAAAATTCCTGCCCAATACAATTCCGGAGTGTAGTCATGAGTTCAATCCGTTGTCTGACTGATTCGATGGTTTCGCCAAGTTTACAGCAATTATGTGAAGACGGCATTATGTCGTTTGTTTTTTCATTTACATTTATAGGAGAAAAATTCCAAGTGCTTTCCATATTTGAGAATTTATTTGTTGCACCATAATGATGCATCCGATGTTTCATCAATAATAACGTAAAACTATGTCATAAGTATTAAACGAAATGAAAAAATCATATATTAGTTTAAAAGAGAGGAAAAACGGCATACGGGGTTTAATATAATGTCTGGCGTATGCGTTAATATACGGGGGAAGATAACCGTATTCCGTTTTTTCCTGACATACTCCATTATCTTTTATAAATCAATGCATTTAAGAAACCGCGACAATATAGAAATTGTGGATGCGTTCATCCGTCTTTTCGGAGGCCTTTTAGAAGAAATCGCTTCTCATTACACCTGGGTCATAGAGTTCCGGCTGCTAAAGGATGAAGATAACGAATATCACGACATTATGGGCAGGGTGGGCAACACAATTTATTTTTCCCCGTCTGAAGTCGATGGGATAGGACTTACCGATGTGGAGATTCTGGCATCGTTAGCCCATGAAGTAGGTCATATAGTCTATAACACCCGTAGCTGGGAGCCCGATTGCGAGCAACGGGCAGACATGCTTGCGGCGGAACTTGGTCTTGGCGCTCAAATGATTTCCGCGCTCGAAAAAATCCTTGACAGCCGTCGTTTCCATAGGCTCACGTCAATGTTGATAGGAAGAATTCATTTCCTTCAGAACATGATGAGGAGTTAAAGTGTTTATTGATTAGTTGGCGGTGGCAACGTCTTTTCCGCCTGAGTCATCAGAAATTAAATTCAATTATGGAAACAGTTTTTTTTAATGGAACACCAATGCATACTTCCGGCGAAATGCCGGTGGTTGACAGTTTTGCCCCCGGATTTGTGCTTGTGGCAAAAGATCTTTCGGAAATAAAACTTAACGACTATAAAGGGAAGAGGGTTATATTAAACATCTTCCCAAGTCTGGATACCGACGTATGTGCGGCATCCGTGCGTCGTTTCAATAAGGACGCTTCCGAGTTGCCCAACACGGTCGTGCTTTGTGTTTCAAAAGACCTTCCGTTTGCCGCCGCCAAGTTCTGTGTGGTCAATGGTATTGACAACGTCTATACGGCATCGGGTTTTAGAAGCGACTTTGGCAATGAATACGGTGTAGAGATAATCGACGGCCCGTTGCGTGGTTTGTATGCACGTGCGCTTGTCGTTATCGACGAGAACGGAAAAGTGAAAGGCACGAGCGTATGTAAGGAAATCACGGAAGAGCCGGATTATAAATTTGCGGAAGGTCTGCTCAAATGATTCCTTCGGGTTCAATATGGAAAAAATTGAAAGGGGTCGGTTCTCATTGAGAACCGACCCCTTTCAAGTGACTCCTGCAGGATTCAAACCTGCAACCTTCTGATCCGTAGTCAGATGCTCTATTCAGTTGAGCTAAGGAGCCGTTTTGTTTTTTGCTATCGGTTATTCCCGTTTTGCGAGTGCAAAGTTACTGCCTTTTTCTGAAATCACCAAATAAAACGGCGAAAAAATTTTAGAAAAATAAAGTGACTTCCGCTCTGCCGGTAATCGAGGGGATGGGAGGTGTTGATTTGCAAATCGTTATATGTCCGGAAATAATTTGAGGCCAACGTCGGGAAATTCTATCTGCTATTTTGGCAGCTACCGTTTCAATGAGTTTTTTCGTGTTTCCCATTTCTGATTCCACTATTTCATAAATGTCGGCGTATGAAACGGTGTCGTCGAGATTATCCTCGAGGATTGTTTCGGGAAAAGGGATTCTGACAGCCAAATCTACAATAAACTCGTTTCCGACCTTCGTTTCCTGATGCATGACACCGTGGTGTGCGTGGAAACGGAGGTCGGAAAGTTTGATTTCGAATTCTTTCATGAATCGGTCGATGGTTTGAGGCCCGGTCAATTTTTAACCGGGATTTTATTTACCCTGGCTTGATGGCGGCCGCCTTCGAATTTAGCGGCGAGATATGCATCGACCACTTCTTTCGCCATATAGACTGAAATGAAACGGCCCGGAAGCACAAGGAAATTGGCGTCGTTGTGCTGTCTGGCAAGAGCCCCGAGTTCAGGAAGCCAGCAAAGGGCGGCGCGTATGTTCTGATGCTTGTTGAGTGTTATCTGTATGCCGTTGCCGGAGCCGCACATAGCGATGCCGAAAGCGCATTCTCCATTTTCAACGGCGGCGGCGGCAGGATGTGCGAAATCGGCATAGTCGCATGAATCGGCAGAATGGGTGCCGAAGTCGATCACTTCATATCCTTTTTCAATGAGATAGGGTTTGATTATTTCTTTGAGTTCGTATGCGGCATGGTCGGATGCCATTGCAATTTTGGTCATAACTTATAAGGTTTTAGATATGTCAGGGTTCTTTTCTTTGCCGCTTTTGAAAAGGCGGCTTGTAAAAGCGAAACGCACCAGAAAATAATTCACTGGTATGCAAATCGCGAGTGCAGGAAGAAGTGCGAGCGTGGGGCCGACGATACCCTTGAAAATTGCCACGAGACCGGTTTGGAGTCCCATGTTGAAAAGATGGCTAAGGGTGAATCCGAGACCCTTTTTAGCGTTGGGGCGTGTGTGGAATGTAAAATAGCTCGAAAGGAAGAAATTCACGATAAAGCTCAGTGCGTAGCTTATCATGGAGGAAGGCACCGCCTTGACGTGGACCGCGTTGACGAATATTACATAGAATCCGTATTGCAGCACAGTCGAGATTCCGCCCACCAGTCCGAATCTTACTATTTCTGAAAGCCGGCTGTCGCCGTTGATAAGTTTTTTAAGGTTCATTATTCACTGGAATATTGTCGTCCTTTCCCTTGCAATCGAGCAGAACCTGACGGTTGATATTCTCGATATAATCAAGGACTTCGTCGCGTCCTGTCGATTTTTCGGAAGATGTAATGAAAATCGGGGGAAGTTCCTCCCAGTTTTTGAGGAGTTCATTTTTGTAGGCTTCGACTTTGGCTAAGCCGGCATTTGGCCCGAGTTTGTCGGCTTTTGTAAACACGATGGCGAAAGGCACCTGGTTTTCGCCGAGCCAGTTTAGAAATTCAAGGTCGATTTTCTGCGGTTCATGCCTGATGTCAATAAGCACGAATAGGAGCGTCATCTGCCGGCGGTTAAGAATATATGACTCGATTATTCTCCTGAAATTCTCCCGTTGGTCTTTGCCTCGGGCGGCATAGCCGTAGCCGGGTAGGTCAACGATATAGAATCCGCCGTCGTTGATGTTGAAATGATTTATGAGGAGAGTTTTACCCGGCTTCTGCGAAGTCTTGGCAAGGCCTTTCCTTTTTGTAAGCATATTTATGAGCGATGATTTGCCCACGTTTGAACGCCCTATGAAGGCATATTCAGGCACATTGGTGTCAGGACATTGCTCCACTTTGGCACTGCTTATCTCGTATTTTGCATTTTTTATCTCCATGAGTGCAAAGTTAATATTTTTTATTGAAGAAAAGGAATATGTGGCTTCCAAATTTACGGTTTGGACATTGTTTTATTACGAATGAATGGTTAAAACGTTGCCATTCGGATTAATGGAGCTTTTCTTCTGTTGAAGTTCGTGAGAGGAAATGATTTTTCTTTTTGAAAGTTGAGAAAAAATATTTACCTTTGCAGACGTTTTGGTTCGCGGCGACGCGATTAATAGGGAATCCGGTGAGAATCCGGGACAGACCCGCTACTGTAATTCTTTTAAAACCCATCGACATGATGTCACTGTCGGTTTTTCCGCCGGGAAGGCGTCGATGGGGGGATAAGTCAGGAGACCTGCCAAGACAACATATAGTTTTGTAGTTTTCGGGTTATATTACCACAAAACAGCCGTTCGTCTCCCTTTTGGGAGAAGAATATGGTTTGCTGCGTAATAGTACCCCAGTTTTTAATTTTGGCAGCAGACCGAGATGAAAAATTGGATACTTTTATTATACCTAATGAGCTGCTTGAGTTTTCAGGCGGCTAATCCTGTTTATACACTTTTGGGAAAAGTGGTTGACAGTTCGAAGGAACCTGTCGCTTTCGCAACGGTTGCCCTCGATGGCTTGAAATTCACGACGGTGACTGACGTTGACGGGCTGTTTGAATTTAAACTGGAGAAGGGAACATATCGTGGAAATATCACTGCCCTCAACTATCTGGCTTACAATTTTACGGTGGATTTGGTTAAAGACACGACGATCTATGTCGTGATGGAGGAAAACGCTGCTCTGCTTCAAGGGGTAAGCATATATGGAAAAAGCGTGGGGAAGCAACTTGAAGAGGGTGCGTTTTCGGTAAACGCCGTAGAGATAGCTCCAAACCTCAATCAGATGGTCACTCTCAACGACCTTATTGACCGCACCGCCGGAGTCAAAGTAAGAAGAGAGGGGGGTGCTGGTTCCGATTTCGACTTGACAATCAATGGAATGTCGGGTAATTCCATACGCTATTTTATCGACGGCGTGCCTTTGGAAACGAAGGGGACCGGATTGACACTCGACAATGTCCCGCTCAATACGGTTGAAAGGGTGGAATTGTATAAGGGTGTGGTTCCCTCTTATCTCGGTGCGGATGCTTTGGGGGGAGCGGTCAATATAGTCACCCGTAAAAAACGCCGGAACTATCTGGATGCATCGTATGGCATAGGGTCTTTTCATACGCATACAGGTGATTTGACAGGACAATACTACATACCCGGTACACCGATAGTAATACAGCCTACTTTCAGCATAAATTATTCTAAAAACGATTATATCATGAAGGATGTGGAGGTATGGAGCGAAGAGGAAGACCGCTATATCTTTACAAACAAACGGCGCTTTCACGACGATTACTTTTCAATCTTTGGAGAGGTGGAGGTCGGTGTGAACGACGTGAAATGGGCGGATATGTTTTTTGTAGGTTATTCATATAATAAACTTGACAAAGATATACAGACCGGGGCAATGCAAAACAAGGTGTATGGCGAAGCGAGAAGGCATTCCCATTCATCGAATGTATCCTTGCGCTACAACAAAAGATGGGGCGATGTGGCTACACGCCTGACACTTTCCCATACCTGGGACCATAGTGAAACCGTCGATACAGCCTATCGCAAGTATTCTTGGGACGGCACATGGTTGCCATCGTCGGGCAACGAACTTAATAACCGCGCACGTACCATACGCATTTACAAGAGACCGCTGACAGTGCTCAATGCCGGGGTGGATTATGAACTGAACGAGCATAACAGTTTTGCATTCAATTATATGTTCAACCGAAGAGGAAATGAGCGCTATGATTTGGTTGATAAGTCGTTTGAACCGTCGAACGATGTGGTTACCAAGCATATCCTTTCGTTCACTTATTCACAATCTTTTTTTGAAAAGAGATGGCAGACATCTTATTTCGTAAAAGATTATATAAACGCCCTTTCAATAAAGCAAACCGATGACATCACTATAACGGGATCCGATAGAATCGACAAAGACAATGTCAAAAGTTACTGGGGAGCCGGCATCGGAAGCCGTTATTCACTATGCGAACCATTTGCGGTGAAAACTTCATACGAGCATAGCGTCAGGTTGCCATTATCGAGGGAACTGCTTGGCAACGGCACCACCGTGTATCCGAATCTCACGCTGAATCCGGAGAAAAGCAACAACTATAATTTAGGTGTGTTCGGAACGTTTAATTTCGACGACTCCAACCAGCTGAGTTATGAAGTGAACGGTTTTATACGCCATGTGCAGAACTATATACGAGCCACCGTTTCCGAGCGGGAAGGGATGATGCAATATGTCAATGAGCCGGCAATCGATATCAAGGGATTGGATTTCGAGGTTTCATATTTATGGAACAGTGCATTGCAGGTGTCCCTCAACGGAAGTTGGAGCGATGCCCGCAATTTGAGGCGTTACAAGACTGACGGCAATCTATCCGCCACTTATAAAAACAGAGTTCCCAACCGCCCTTGGTCTTTCGGCAACGTCGATGTGTCATATACTTTCCGAAGACTTCTGGAAAAAAACGATCGCTTGAGAATCGGCGTGGATTATCAGTATGTCCATTGGTATTACCTTAACTGGGAGGCATACGGGGCTGCCTCATCGAAAGCGCGTATTCCTACCCAGAATATCACCAATGCATCGCTTTCATATTCATGGCATAATGACCGTTATAACATTTCGGTTGAATGCAACAACGTTTTCGATTGTCTCGCCTACGACAATTATATGTTGCAGAAACCTGGACGTGCTTTTGCTGCTAAATTCAGAGTATTCATCAACTAACCAAAATATAAATCAATGAAAAAATTTAAATTCATTCTTTCGTCGTTTATGGCGATTTCGATGGCCTTCTGCATGACAGGCTGTTCTGATGATGACGGACCCGATAAACCCGGCATCCCCGATGATCCTACAATCATCCAGGACTATCATTTCGACCTTTGGGTAGCCCTCGACCGTCATGGCGGCATGGGACGCGACGTGCAGACACTTGTGCGCAGTGTCAACTCCCTTGAAGCCGA
>CABRKI010000091.1 GCA_902471455.1 uncultured Porphyromonadaceae bacterium
TAATGTAAAACGCATATGCAGCCATACTGCCTCAGTGTGTTCGCTGAATAGTTACCACTTTCTTTCGTCCTTGGCATAGACAACGCTATTGCCATTGGCCGCGACATAATTATTCAGCACCGACAGGTCAATCTTCGTCATAAAGTCGTTAAGCTGTGCCATATCTTTTTGGAGGTTGTTTCTTTTCCTCTGTTATAATGGTTTCAGCTTTGTATGCCTTGTTAAAAAGGTTGGTTTGGTTCGGGCTTCATATATGTCCGATAAACCAAACCTAACTATATGTGGACTGGCTAAAAGAAAAACTGGTATGCTCAGCCTTTCTCACTTGATGGTTCTGCTGATTTGTCGGCAACTTCTTGGTTGAAAGTCTTTATTTCGTCGGCGATTAGTTGTTTTAACTCTTTTTGAGGGACGATTAGTTTGTATTCGGCGACACCGATGGGTTTGGTAAAACCTTCAAGTGCCAGCTCGACCTCCACGTTGTCTTTTTCAGCGCATAGAATAATGCCGATTGAGGGATTTTCATCTTTGCCACGTTCCAGTCTGTCAAGCAATGAGAGATAAAGGTTCATCTTGCTGATATATTCGGGCAAGAACTCAGATATTTTCAAATCTACGGCAACGAGCGACCTAAGTCCGCGATAAAAGAAAAGCATATCTATCTTGTAATCCTTGCCGTTATAGGACAAAACGTGCTGATTGCCGATGTATGTAAATCCCTGACCGAGTTCAAGAAGAAACTGCTTTACCTTCTCAACCAATCTCCGCTCAAGCTCCAGTTCAAGAAGCGGCTCAGTCACACCAAGAAATCCCATACAATAGGAATCTTTGAAAACCTCGTTGGCGTATGCGGCTTGAGCCTCCGGGAGTGCGACGGTGAAATTATTTGACACGTTGGCTTCAGGCTGATGCTTGTGCATCTCCAATTTGATGGCATTCACCAACAAGTCGCAATTCCATCCTTTTTCGATAGCCCTTTCAGCATAGTATTGGATAGCGTTGTCATCATCTTTCAGCTTGGTCATCAACTGATTTATGTGTCGCCATGGCAAAACTCCAACGCAGCGTTGGAGTTTTGGATCGGAGAGATGGAACCGGACGTAATATTTTTTCATCGCCCACAAATTGCTTACCGACATGCCCATTTTTGGGTACATAGCTTTCAGGTCTACCGAGAGCCGCTTTACTACACCTTCTCCGTGTGCGCTATCGAGTTTGCGCTCATATAGTAGTTGACCAATGCGCCAATGCATTTCATTCGATGTACTGACAATGGCACGAGCGGCGTTGCTTCTCGCGTTTTCAATAACTGCGACGGCTTGTCGCAGTATTTCATTATATTCTGATTCGTTATGAATACGGACAACTGTTTCCATACACTTAATACTTTTATTTTTATTATTAGATATATGCAGATTCTCTCTTTAGGTCATGACGAAAGGTAGAGGTACCTTGAAAACAATCTATATGCCTTAGCGTTAGTATAATATGAAGTACATTAGTCTTGCCGACAACTTCGCATAATCGGCTAAATAGGCAAACTCAACGGACGGTCCGTAAACGCTGGTCCTCTCATAGGTATTCATGCGCCTCAATACATTCCGTATATTTGATTGTCTAAACCGCTGGAGACATAATATTCACTGGACATTATACGGAATTTATCTCTTTCTTTTGCTATATCTGAAATCGGCCGGTCTGCAGTTCTCGTTTCAAAAATTCATAATTGTATGCTGAACTCTCGATATACATACCTGTGGCAGGTTCCGCTACTTTTTCAAAAGTCTCGGAATTATACCAAGTGGAAATAGCTTCATTTACAGAAAGCCGATTGTCTCTAATAAGCCATCCGATTATATCTGTAGATATAGCCTCAAGCAAAAATTGAAAATTTTTTTCCTTAGTCATAATACACGGTTTAAATAACTTATAGCTTTGGCATTGTGAAAGAAATATTGTGTGTTCAGCTCTTTATATTCCAAGCGTTTTACCAATTCGGATATTGAGATAAAGCCATCTTGAAAAAGACGGAAAGACAAGACAACTGCGTCGTCTGCTATCGGTCCGATGACAACATCATAGTCATGTGCAGGGTGTATGATTTTTTCGTTTCGATTCATCATAACAAATTTAGCCCATTCTTCAGAAGGATTGTCAAAAACTTTGATTTTCAAATTTTGGGAAGCAGCGTTGAAATCAAATTCAAATTCGGTCACACAACCTTCTCCTCCTGTGCGCATACAGCGTCGGAAGGCCATATTCCTTGCATGTTTCATGTTGTCCGTAAGGTAAAAACCACACCCGAAATCTTTATAAGGATGACATTTGGTAAAGTCAATTCTCTCAATTATTACGTTAGACCCATGATAAAGTTTCATTCGATTCGCCCTCCATTACGTTTACAAATTGCTGTAATATCCTCTACCCAGTCGTTTACCGATAATGTATGCTCCGCGGGATAACACTGTTCAAGGAAATCGATTCCTTTGAAGCGTACAAGATAGTTGGATGCTTCTTTAACGGTCAGAAGGTGTCTTTTAGCAAATTCATTTATTGCAGTGACTATATATTCAATAACTTCCTTACGGTAGTTGGTTTTTGGGGTTAGAGCAACTGTAACCTCCGCTTCAAGTGCATTGGCTACACGAGTGATGGTGTCAAATGTCAGACCCTTTCCGCTTTCGATTTTGGAAATAGTTGCACGCCCGACTCCAATCTTTTCTCCAACCTCAGCTTGAGTCATTCCAAGTTCAACTCTTCTTTGTCCGAAAAGTTTTCCGATTTTATCAAGTTTGTCTTTCATATAATTATTTTGCGCAAAGATATAGAATGTTTCCTATATGTGAAACAATTCGTCCTAAAATTTGATTGGTTTCTCCAATTATTACTGTAGCAGATAATTATTTTTTATTTGTATTGTGAGGAGTGTTTTGTTTGTTTTACAATCAGAAAATACTTATTTTTGCATTTAAATAGCAAAAACAATTCTTATGGTAAGCAACATCGCCAATCGCAACGTCTGTTTGATACTTGCAGTCTCCTTTTTTGCCGGTCTGGTTTGCTGTGTTTATTCTGCTGTTGTCGGAGAGGTTAAATGGATACCGCTTTGCTCTATAGCAAGTTCCGATGCATTGTTCATAAAGTTGTATTTTACTTACCGCAAAAAGGTGAGGGAAGAGTGCCGCCAAGCGTGACGGGTGCAATTCAGCCGATGTCAGAGGATGCCGATTGAGTTTAGGAAAATAAGGAAAATGGCAGTGGGGCAGACCCAACGAAGGCAAAACACCAGCGGACGAAGCATAGGGAACCGATATTTGCCGTTGTCGGTCATCTGAGCTTTCACAAGTCTGCGGTCGATGAACCATCCTGTGAATATCGAACAAATCATTCCCCCTACGGGCAGACAGATGTTTGACGAAAGATAGTCGAACAGACTGAAGAACGTCATGCCAAATATCGTGAAATCGCTCAAGGGGCCGAAACTCAATGCACAAATCAACCCTCCGGCAAGCCCGATAAGCGATGACACTACCGTAGATTTTTTACGGTTCCATCTTTTTTCTTCGCAGAAATATGTAATAGATATTTCACTCATGGACACGGTGGAGGTCAGCGACGCCAGGAAAAGGAGCAGGAAAAACAACGTTGACCAGATTGCGCCTCCCGGAAGTTGGGTGAATATGTAGGGGAGAACTTCGAACACGAGTGTGGGCCCGGCTTCCGGAGAAAGTCCGAAAGAAAACACCGCCGGGAAGATGATAACACCCGCAAGGATTGCCACCAATGAATCGAGAACGGCCGTGGTAGCCGCTGTTTTCCCCAGGCGGTTGTCGTTGTTGAAATAAGATGCGTATGTCATCATACATCCAAGCCCGAGGCTGAGCGAGAAAAAAGCCTGCCCTAATGCCCCGAGAAGCACTGAAGGGGTGATTTTACTGAAATCGGGATGGAAAAGGAACGTAACGCCCTCCTTAAAGCCGGGTAGAGTGAAGGAATTAATGCAAAATGCTATAAGAAGGATAAATAAAAGCGGCATAAGGATGTTGGATGCCCTCTCTATCCCTTTCGTGACGCCGCCAATCAGGATAAAAAAGTTGCAGGCCAGGAATATTACTGTCCAGACTACGGGGCGCCACCCCGTGGTCAGTTCGATGAATTGCCCGTGGCCCGTTTCCGTGTTAGAGAAGTTGAGTTGCCCGAAAAGCGATGAAAGGCAGTATTCGATTGTCCATCCCGCTACCACCGAATAAAAACTCAGAATCAATATTGATGCAAGAATACCGATGTATCCGGCGAGATGCCAGTTGTGGCCCGGACGGAGTTTCCGGTATGCCCCGAATATATTGCTGCGGGTGCCACGCCCCATGACGAATTCTGCACAAAGCACCGGAACCCCGATGAGGAACACAAAAGCAAGATAGCATATCATGAAGGCACCTCCGCCGTGGATTCCCGCTTCATACGGGAATCTCCAGATGTTGCCTAAACCAACCGCGCTGCCTACGGTGGTGGCTATGGCTCCGAATTTGGTGGCGAATATTGCCCTTTCGTTGTTATTTTGAGGCGATTTCATTCTGAAAGATAGTGAATTTATGTTTTGTCCTGTCATCCGATTTTAAAACCGGACGGGGAAGATTGCATTTTGTTTGGTTGTTGTGCCTGCAAATTTAATTAATATTTATGAGATTATTGGCATTTTGTGCTTGCCTTATAAATTTTTTTCTATAATTTTGAGCAAAATTTAGAATGTGTTTGCAAAAACGCAATCCAACATCACGAATCAATACATACGGTTATGAATATCAGAAAAACTGCAAAAGGGTGTTTGTTGACCGGAATGGCGGCTTTGGCGGCGTTTCCGGCATGGTCGAAAAACGAAACTCTTCAGGATATAGATTTTTTTGAAGCAGGTGGCAACTATTATTGTTATCCTTATCTCAACAATCCCGCTCCGGAACTCACGCCTGCTCCCAAGGGGTATAAACCTTTCCACATCGAGCATTACGGACGTCATGGAAGCCGTTGGCTTATCGGCGACAATCAATACAAGACGGCGGTGAAATATCTCGAAAAGGGGGAGCGCAACGGCAAACTCACACCTTTGGGCGAGAAGACACTTGGAGCCGTACGCAAAATTGAAAAAGATTCGCGCGGAAGGGACGGAGAACTATCCGACAACGGCGCAGCCCAGCATCGTGGAATAGGGAAAAGGATGGTAAAGAATTTTCCCCAGGTGTTCACTCCTGCCACAAACATCGATGCCAAGTCAACGGTAGTGATACGTTCCATACTTTCCATGTTTAACGCCCTTTCCGGAATACAGTCTCTTATTCCGGGCATAAATATCAAGACAGACGCGAGCATGGCCGAAATGTGGTATATGAACCAGGACGACCCGGAAGCATGGCGCATAAAGGAACATGCCGACACCACCGTAAAGCGTGACTTCGAGAGGCGGCATGCCAACAAGGGCGATTATAAGAAAAAGTTGTTTAACGACCCTGAATTTGCCGCCGACAGCATCGGCAAGTCGCTGTTTTCGTCACTTTATTCGGTGCTCGTCAATGCGCAAAGCCATTCCGACCAACCCTGGCTTGTGGAAGAAATTTTCACTCCGGAAGAGGCGAGGGAGAGATGGATGGTGAGAAACGCAAATTGGTTTCTTCATGGAGGAAATTCGAAACTCACGCAAAACAGGATGCCTTTTACCCAGTCTAACCTCCTGCGCAATATTATAGAAAGTGCCGACACAGCCATCAATTCATCGACGCCGAGCGTCAACCTCCGTTACGGCCACGATTCGATAGTGATGCCTCTGACGGTGCTTCTCGAACTTGACGGTTTCGGAGAGGAAATCAATGACCTCGAACTTCTCGCTGAAAAAGGATGGCACGACTACCTTGCAATCCCTATGGCAGGAAACATCCAGATTGTATTCTTCAGGAAAGACGGGGCGAAAATAGCCGACGACGTGCTTGTGAAGGTGCTTCTCAACGAGAGGGAGACCACGTTGCCCCTTCAGTCGGTGGAGGGCCCCTATTACAGATGGAGCGATTTCAAGAATTATTATCTGAAGAAACTTGATTCCAGAAAATAGACTCGGATACGTTTTTTGACACAAACGGTAAGTGGCAGACGCATTTCGATGTTATTTGAATTGCGTCTGCAACTTTTTACAACTATTTGTGTCGCCTTTTCATGCAAAATGACTAATTTTGTAGAATCTTTGATTTAAAAGATAACGATTTTCTTTACCGTAGCAGGTTTTGATGCCGTCGCGGTAAGGCAGAACAGGTAAAAAAGATGAAAAAGGAATCGCGGGCGATCAATTCGCCCTGTTAAAGAAGGTTTGCTGACAGTATGAAAGATTATAGTTTCGACGAAGTTATTGAAAGGCGCGGAAGCGGCGCCATCAAGACCGACCTTCTTGAGGAACGGTTCGGAAGGGGCGACCTCCTTGCCGCCTGGGTAGCCGACATGGATTTCGCCACCCCTCCCTTTATAATGGATGCCCTCAGGGAGCGTCTCGACCATCCCGTGCTTGGCTACACGGCGGAGCCGCAGGATTACCGTCCGGCCATCATCGACTGGGAAAAGCAGCTTCACGGTTGGGAGATACGCCCGGAATGGATAAGCTATATCCCGGGAATAGTAAAGGGAATAGGGATGGTGATAAATGTTTTCACCAAGCCCGGCGACAACGTGTATATAATGCCGCCGGTATATCATCCTTTCCGTATCACGACTGAGGAAAACGGAAGGAAGGTGGTTAACGTGCCTATGATAGAAGGCGACGACCATCGCTATCACATGGATTTCGATGCCTTGGAAAGTCTTCCCGAAGGAGGGGGCGTGTTGTTGCTGTCGAATCCGCATAATCCAGGTGGAAGAGTTTGGACGCGTGAGGAACTTTCTAGATTGGCTTCTATATGCAAGTCGAAAGGGTTGGTGGTGGTTTCTGATGAAATCCATGCCGACATGGCGCTCTGGGGCGGGAAACACGCACCGTTCGCTACCGTGAGCCCCGAAGCGGCTGAAATAAGCATCACGTTTTGCGCCCCGACCAAGACGTTTAATATTCCGGGAGTGGTCAGTTCATTTTCGGTGGTGCCTGACGAAGGGCTGCGCAGCCGTTTCTACGGTTGGCTTGCCGCCAACGAATTCGGCGACGCCCCCATTTTCTCCCACATAGCGGCCATCGCCGCATACCGCCACGGTTATGAATGGCGCAACCGGATGCTTGAATATGTAGAAAACAATATAAGGTTTGCTGAAGAATTTTGCCGTGCCAACATCCCCGGGGTGAAGGCCCTTAAACCGGATGCATCGTTCCTGGTGTGGCTCGACTGTCGCGGACTCGGGCTTGACCAGGATGCCCTCGTTGACCTTTTCGTAAACAAGGCACGCGTCGCGCTCAACGACGGCGAAATGTTCGGCTCACAGGGTAAGGGGTTCATGCGCCTTAATGTGGCTACACCCAAATCGGAACTTGAAAAGATTCTTGTCCGCATAAAGGAGGCGGTGGCGTTGCTTGATGATGCCGATGCTTCGCGATGAGGATAATAGACATAATCAACGATAGCCCGAATCCGGTATTCTCATTTGAGATTCTTCCACCCTTGAAAGGGAACAGCATATATAAGGTGTATGACATCATTGACAAACTTAAAAGGTTTGACCCTAAGTTCGTCAACATAACGTCGCATCACAGTGAATATATCTACAAACCGCTTCCCGACGGAACCCATCGCCGGGTGAGCATCGTGAAGCGTCCCGGCACTGTGGCGATAGCCGCCGCAATCCAAAACCGCTACGGGCTTATCCCGGTGCCGCATATCATCTGCAAGGGTTTCACGCAGGAGGAGACGGAATATGCACTGCTCGACCTTAATTTCCTCGGAATCACCAATCTCCTTGTGTTGAGGGGTGATGAAAAGGGGCAGGATCCCAGACAGGAGCATGGGCGTTATCATGAACACGCTACCGACCTTCAGCAGCAAATCAACCTCTTCAACAAAGGAATAGGACTTGACGAAATGAAAATCGAGGGTATCGAGACCCCGTTTTCATACGGTATGGCATGCTATCCTGAGAAACATGAGGAGGCCCCCAACATGGATTCCGACATCTATTACCT
The DNA here is from genome assembly GCA_902471455.1 of uncultured Porphyromonadaceae bacterium. GTDB lineage: Bacteria > Bacteroidota > Bacteroidia > Bacteroidales > Muribaculaceae > Lepagella. The sequence continues at coordinate 8,138 of CABRKI010000091.1, forward strand.
CAAGAAAAAGGTGGAGAACGGTGCAGATTACCTCATCACTCAGATGTTTTTCGACAATGAAAAGTATTTCGATTTTGTCGGGCGTTGCCGTGCGGAGGGTATAACGGTGCCTATCCTTCCGGGATTGAAACCGATATCGAAGAAATCGCAGCTTACGGTGCTTCCCAAGGTTTTCCGCACTGATATCCCCGAAGAATTCGCTTCCCGTATAAGGGAATGCAAAACCGATGCCGAAGTGAAGGAAGCCGGAATAGAGTGGGGCATACGCCAGGCGCGCGAGTTGCTTGAGAAAGGTGCCCCCGGCATCCATTTCTACACCATGAGCGTTTCCGACAGCGTTTCGCGCATCGCCGACAAGCTCTTCTGAATATAGCCGCCGTTATCAACCGTTCAATATTGGAATAAGTGGAAATAAAGGATTTCAAATCGATTCTTAAAGACAGTGTATTGCTCCTCGACGGAGCAATGGGCACCATGGTGCAGAAGTTAAACCTTGGGGAGACAGACTATCGCGGGGAGTGTTTCGCTTCCTTCGAGGGTAGGCTTGCCGGGTGTAACGACGTGCTGTGCATTACCCAACCGGACAAAATACGCGCCATCCACACTGCTTACCTCGAAGCGGGTGCCGACATCATCTCCACGAATTCATTCAATGCCAACGCTATTTCTCTTGAAGATTACGGCCTTCACAATGTGCCCGGGCTGGTAAAGGAAATCAACAGGTGTGCCGCTTTGGTCGCGCGTTCCGCCGCCGAAGCTGCCCCTTTGCGTCAATATGGCGGAAGGGCGCTTGTGGCGGGTTCGATAGGCCCGACAAACCGCACTGCATCGATGAGTCCCGACGTTGCCGACCCCGCTTTTCGCAACGTGGATTATTCGAAATTATATGAGGCATATAGCGAGCAGGTGGCAGGCCTTATCGAAGGAGGGGTGGATATTCTTTTGTTTGAAACCGTTTTCGATACGCTTAACCTGAAGGCGGGACTTGATGCCGCCAACAATGTGATGGCGCAAGCCGGAGTGGAGTTGCCTGTAATGGTTTCCGCCACCGTCTCCGACAAGGCGGGACGCACCCTCTCGGGGCAGACCATAAAGGCGTTCATAACTTCGGTGGAGGGATATGACAATGTGGTGAGCCTCGGACTCAACTGCAGTTTCGGACCCGCCGATATTGTGCCTTATCTTAGGGAACTTTCCGATTCCACATCGCTTTTTGTGAGTTGCCATCCCAATGCCGGGTTGCCAAACGCGCTCGGTGAATATGACGAAACTCCTGAACTCTTTGCCGGCCATCTCGCCAAGATGCTCCGCGAAGGGCTGATGAATGTGGCTGGCGGATGTTGTGGCACAACCCCCGCACATATAAAGGCCCTGTCGGAGGTCTTGGAAGATGCTCAAATGCGCGTCCCTCCGTTGAAAAGGGCGGCATTGCGTGTGTCGGGCCTTGAAATGGAGGAGGTGCTTCCGGAGAATAATTTCGTCAATGTGGGTGAACGGTGCAACGTTGCCGGTTCGCGCAAATTTCTGCGTCTTATAAAGGAGAAGAAATATGACGAGGCTATGGCTATAGCCGCCAAGCAGGTGTCCGACGGCGCGATGATGATTGACGTAAACATGGACGACGCCATGCTCGATGCCCGCGAGGAGATGGTGCATTTCCTCCGATACATAGCTTCCGACCCCGACATAGCCCGCGTGCCCGTAATGGTGGATTCATCTGACTGGAACGTGGTGGAAGCTGCCCTTGAAAACCTGCAGGGTAAGAGCATTGTGAATTCCATTTCTTTAAAGGAAGGTGAAGAGGCATTTCTGAAAAAAGCACGCCGTATAAGGGAACTGGGAGCTGCCGTGATTGTGATGGCTTTTGACGAGAAAGGACAGGCCGACACTTTCGCCAGGAAGATAGAAGTTTGCGAAAGGGCTTACCGTCTCCTTATCGACAAGTGTGGCTTTAACGCCGACGACATCATCTTCGATGTGAACGTGATGGCCGTGGCTACAGGCATGGAGGAACATTCACTCTATGGCATCGACTTTATACGTGCGGTGGAATGGGTGAAGAAAAACCTCCCTGGCGCAAGGACAAGCGGCGGGATAAGCAACCTTTCGTTCGCTTTCCGTGGTAAAAACGCTTTACGTGAAGCGATGCATGCGGTGTTTCTTTATCATGCCGTCAAAGCCGGTCTCGACATGGGAATCGTGAACCCTGCTTCGAGCGTGACGTATAACGATATCGAGCCATCTCTCAGGGAACTGATAGAGGATGTGGTACTGGCCCGTCGGCCTGAAGCCGCCGACGAACTTGCTGCATACGCCGCCGACGATATGTCGGCGCAGAAAAAAGAGGAATCCGCGCCTTTGCGCGATGTCACCGTGCCTGTCGCCGTGCGATTGACGGAGGCTATCGTGAAAGGTAAAACCGAATTCCTTGCCGAAGACCTTGACGAGGCGTTGTCTGCAATAGGCTCTGCTGTAAAGATTATCGAGGGTCCACTGATGGATGGGATGAACCGCGTGGGTAATCTCTTCGGGGAAGGGAAGATGTTTCTACCTCAGGTAGTGAAGACCGCCCGGACGATGAAGATGGCAGTGGAACACCTTCGCCCCTATATGGCCAACGTAGAAAACGACGGCAACGCTTCGAAGGCCGGGAAAGTGGTGTTCGCTACCGTGAAAGGCGACGTGCATGATATAGGGAAAAACATAGTGTCGATAGTGCTTGCCTGCAACAATTACGAGGTGATAGACCTCGGCGTGATGGTGCCGGCGGAGGTTATAGTCGATACGGTTAAAAAGGAAAGGCCTGACCTCGTGTGTCTTTCCGGGCTTATAACGCCGTCGCTTTCCGAAATGGTTAACGTGGCCAAGGCTTTGGAAGATGCCGGGCTCGACGTGCCGTTGCTTGTGGGTGGCGCCACGACTTCGAAGGTGCATACGGCTTTGAAAATTGCGCCCGTCTATCATGCTCCCGTGGTGCATGTGGCCGATGCTTCGCAAAATCCTTTGGTGGCGGCAAAGCTGCTAAATAAGTCAACGCGGGAAGGTTTCATGGATTCTCTTGACCGGGAATATACGCATCTTCGCAATGGCTTCGGAAAAGAGGTGTCGCTTTTGTCGCTTGCCGAAGCGAGAAGTCGGAGAAAGACTGCCGGAAACGAATATGTTCCGGTTAAGCCGAATATGGAGACGGGAGTGCCGGCGGTGATTGACATAAGGCTTGAAGACGTGGTTCCGTTTATAAACTGGAAGATGTTTTTCCATGCTTGGAAAATTTCGGGCAATTTCCTCGACGGTTTCCCTTACGACAGGTGCGACTCGTGTATTGCGGCCTGGAGGGCAACCCTTGATAACTCCGACCGGGAAAAAGGGGAAGAAGCGTTGAGGTTGTATTGCGATGCCATGGAGATTCTTTCTTCGATGGCAGCCGATGGCGGTTTCAACGGAAAGGGAGTGCTGGCATTTTATAATGCATATTCGGATGGCGACGACCTTTTCATATCCGGCGTGCGTTTCCCGATGCTCCGCCAGCAAGCCGCAGGAGCGGAGTTGCTTTGTGTGGCAGACTTCGTGCTTCCCTGTGGCAGTGATTCGACGGACTATGTAGGTGTCTTTGCAGTGACGGCAGGCTCCGGGATGACGGAAAGGGCAGAAGCTTTGGCTGCCGCAGGCGACTCCTACGGAAGCATATTGGTGCAGACACTCGCCGACCGTATAGCGGAGGCTTCGTCGGAATGGCTGCATTATAAGGTAAGAACCGGCTATTGGGGATATTCGCCTAACGAACCTTTGGATTTGGAAAACATAAGGAAAGGTGCTTACCGGGGTATCCGGCCTGCCATGGGCTATCCTATGATGCCCGACCAGCTTCTTAATCATAATTTAGCCGCTCTTCTTCCGTTTGAAAAAATAGGGGTTGCAATTACTGAAAACGGTGCGATGACACCGTCTTCTACGGTGAGCGGAATCTATATTTCCAACCCTTCGTCGCGCTATTTCATGGTGGGCACTATCGGAGACGACCAGATTGCCGATTATGCCGCAAGACGTGGATTGGATGAAACACGCATACGTGAAATATTAAGATTATAAGAAAACTACTATAAAGATGACAGAGAATAACCAACCGAAATTGAAAGTTGCCATACAGGGTGTGGCGGGATGTTTCCATGATGCTGCGGCGCGCCAGTATTTCGAGGGCAGGGAGATAGAGCCCGTGCCTTGCGAGTCGTTTCATGCTTTGTTCGACGCCCTCTCCACCGATGCTTCGATGGTGGGTATCGTGGCAATCGAGAATACGATTGCCGGGAGTCTTCTCGCCAACCATGAACTTCTGCGACAAAGCAACCAGACAATCGTAGGGGAGCACTCTGTCAGAATCAGCCATGTGCTCTGCGCCCTTCCCGGAGAGACGGTGGAAAGCATAACGGAAGTCAATTCCCATCCGATGGCGTTGATGCAGTGCGAGCAATTTCTGAGACGCCATCCCCACATGCGCATGGTCGAAAAGTTTGACACCGCCGGAAGTGCCGAAGAGATTTCAAGGGAACGCCTTTCCGGGCATGCCGCCGTATGCGGAGAACTGGCCGCGCGTCTCTACGGCCTCGACATCCTTGAAAGAGGGATAGAGACCAACAAACGTAATTATACCCGTTTCCTGATAATTGCCGACCCGCTGCTCGCCAATGAAATGAAACCGCGTGAAGAACTCCTCGACAAGGCGAGCATAGTGTTTACGCTTCCCCATTCACACGGCGCGCTTTCGAAGGTGCTGACTATCCTTTCGTTTTACGACGTCAACCTTACGAAGATACAGTCTCTCCCGATTGTAGGCAGGGAATGGGAATACCGATTCTATGTTGACCTTACGTTCTCTTCCTATGTGAGATATCGCCAGGCCATAGAGGCGGTGCGTCCGCTCACCAACGAGCTCCGAATCCTTGGCGAGTATGTCGAGAGGGTAGGAGTCAATACAATGTCTTGATTTTAGAAAAACTTTTGATATGGAAAAGAATATAAGACCCGCCCGCAGGGTGGAAGAAATAAAGGAATACTGGTTTGCCGGAAAGATGCGCGAAGTGGCGCGCATGAATGCCGAGGGGCTCGACGTGGTGTCGCTCGGAGTGGGTGGCCCTGACAGGATGCCGGCTTTAGAAGTGGTCGATACGCTTTGCGAATCTGCCCGGAAAGAGGGGAACCACACCTATCAGATTGCCGCCGGACTTCCGGAATTGAGGCAGGCGATGTCTCGCTGGTATAAGCGTCATTACGGGGTGGAGGTAAATCCCGACTCCGAGGTGCTTCCGCTGATTGGAAGCAAGGAGGGTGTGCTCCACATAAGCCTTGCGTTTGTCAATCCGGGTGACAAGGTGCTGGTGCCCAATCCCGGATATATGACCTATTCGGGTGTGAGCCGTATGCTCGGAGCTCAGATTGTTAACTACGACCTTCTTGCCGACGAAGGGTGGAAGCCCGATTTCGACCAGCTCGAACGCCTCGCTTCCGAAGGCGGGGTGAAACTGATGTGGGTCAATTATCCGAATATGCCCACCGGAGCGAGCGCGGATATGGAGCTTTTCCGCCGTCTTGTTGACTTCGGCCGTCGCCACGGAATCGTGATTGTGCATGACAATCCATATAGCTTCATTCTCAACGACAAGCCGTTGAGTCTTCTTCAGGTGGAGGGTGCCAAGGATGTGGCCATAGAGCTTAATTCCCTCAGCAAAAGCCATAACATGGCGGGTTGGCGCATGGGAATGGTGATATCCAATCCGGAGTTTGTGACGTGGGTAAGGAAAATGAAGAGCAACATCGACTCCGGCCAGTTCAAACCCGTTATGGAAGCTGCCATACGCGCACTTGACTTGCCAGATTCATGGTATGCCGACGTTAACGCTGCATACGCCGAACGCCGCATAGTGGCGGAGAAGATAATGACGGAACTCGGTTGTTCGTTCGATCCGTCGCAGAAAGGTCTTTTCCTTTGGGGACGTCTGCCGGAAGGCGCGGGCGACAGTGCTTCGTTTGCACAGCGCGTGCTTGAGGAGGCGAGGGTGTTCATAGTGCCCGGTTTTATCTTCGGAAGCAATGGCGAGGGATACATAAGGATTTCCTTGTGCGCACCTGTGGAAAGGATGGAGGTTGCCCTTGACAGGGTGAAAAAGATGAAACATTAATAAAATTACAGATATGAGTTTAGAAGGATTACAGCCGATAGTGGAGGGCGTGGGCGTAGTAGGCTCACCGCTCATAATGGCAGGCCCTTGCAGCGCGGAGACTGAGGAACAGACCCTTTCCACGGCACGCCAGCTTGCAATGGGTGGCGTGAAAGTGTTCCGTGCCGGAATTTGGAAACCCCGCACCAAACCCGGAGGTTTCGAGGGAATCGGCAAGGAAGGCCTGCAATGGCTTAAGAGAGTGAAGGAAGAAACCGGTATGCTTGTGGCTACGGAGGTGGCTATGCGCCGTCATGTTGAAGAGGCTCTTGAAGCGGGGGTCGATATCCTGTGGATAGGTGCGCGCACTTCGGCCAACCCGTTTGCCGTGCAGGAAATCGCCGACGCTTTGAAAGATGCCGGCGCCGAAGATGTGGCCGTGCTCGTGAAGAACCCGGTCAACCCTGACCTCGAACTTTGGATAGGGGCGCTCGAACGTCTTTATAACGCCGGGATTCGCAGGCTCGGGGCGATACATCGTGGTTTCAGCTTCTACGGTAAGAGCATTTACCGCAATCCGCCGCAGTGGCACATACCTATCGAGCTTCACCGCCGCATTCCGGAACTCCCGATTGTGGTTGACCCGAGCCACATGGGTGGCAAACGCGAACTTGTAGGCCCCCTTTGCCAGCAGGCTCTCGACATGAAGTTCACAGGGCTGATGATTGAAAGCCATTGCACCCCCGACGAGGCTTGGAGCGACAAGAACCAGCAGGTTACTCCCGAAGTGCTCAAGATTATACTTAGTTCGCTTGTTCTCCGTAATTCGGAGCAGAACACGGAGAGCCTTCAGCAGCTTCGCCAGCAGATTGACCGTGTGGATACCGAGCTTCTCGACCTCTACAACCGTCGTATGGAGATTTCGCGTGAAATCGGTAAATATAAGAAGGAGCACTCGATGCCTGTCGTGCAGGAGTCGCGCTACGACGACCTTATCAAGAGCCGTGTGGCGGCTGCCGTGCAGATGGGCATGAGCGCCGATTTCATGAAGACGGTGCTTCAGGCCATCCATGAGGAATCCGTGCGCCAGCAGATCGAGGTTCTGAACAAGAACTGAACATAGTGCAAAAACATAGAATCGGCTTCCTGATTTCGAAATC
>CABRKI010000092.1 GCA_902471455.1 uncultured Porphyromonadaceae bacterium
CGATAATTAAATTTTGAGAGAGGAATTAGAGAAGAATCAGGGGGATACAAGCGGGGATGACCGGACCCTAAGGCCCGGTAACGGAACAAAGACCACGGAAAACCAGAGCAACCGGATTATATCAAACCAGGGCAACCAAGGACAACCATATTTTTATAGATTCAAGATTTTATGCTAATTGAAGATTATGCATTATGAATTATGCATTATGCATTGAAGCTGAGCTCCAACCAGAACAACCAAGGACAACCGGATTATGCTCCAACCAGGACAACCAAGGGCAACCAGATTATGCTTCAACCAGAGCAACCAAGGGCAACCGGATTATACTCCAACGAGTGGCAGCCAGAACAATCAGAATTTGGGGTTTCAAGCGGGGAGGGGACTTGGATTTGGCTTGGATTCGACAAATTTTTTCATTCGATAAAATATTGAGGGTGGATGTTGGTGCGTTGGGGATTTTTGATTAAATTTGCATCGCGCGTCGCGCAGTCATATTTTTATGCGGATAGCAAAGCGTGCATTTTAATTTGTGCGCTCGAAACATGCCGGAGGCATGTCCCTACATGGAAGCATGTCTCTGCATTGGAGAGGTTCCTACATAAAGGGATTTCTTTGCATCCGGATTTTCTCTGTATAGGGATTTGACTGAGGGATTTTTGCGTTGTCTAATTAGAAAATAATCTAACCCAAATAACTATTATGGCTACAAAACCTTTTCATTATCAGGAGCCGTTTCCTCTCGGACCTGATACTACGGAATACCAGCTTATCACAAAGGATTATGTGAAGGTGGAAAACTGGAACGGACATGAGATGCTCGTGGTCGATCCGGAGGCTCTTACGATTATCGCCAATGTGGCAAGCCACAACTGCTCTTTTATGCTCCGCAGGGAACACAACGAGATGGTGGCAAAGATCCTTCATGACCCGGAGGCTTCCGAAAACGATAAGTTCGTTGCACTGACCATGCTCCGCAATGCGGAAGTGGCGGCCAAGGGCGTGCTTCCTTTCTGCCAGGATACTGGAACTTCCATCTGTGCTGCTTACAAGGGACAGCATGTCTGGACGGGCTGCAACGACGAGGAGAAGATTTCTCTCGGCGTTTATAAGACTTATACCGAAAACAATCTCCGCTATTCACAGAACGCACCTCTCACTATGTATGACGAGGTGAACACCGGTTGCAACCTTCCGGCCCAGATTGAAATACACGCCACGGAGGGTAACGAGTATGAATTCCTGTTCGTGGCAAAAGGTGGAGGCAGCGCCAACAAGACTTACCTCTACCAGGAGACGAAAGCCATCCTCAACAAGAAGACGCTCGTGCCTTTCCTTATAGAGAAGATGAAGACCCTCGGCACGGCGGCTTGTCCTCCGTATCATATCGCTTTTGTAATCGGCGGCACTTCCGCAGAGATGAACCTTGCCACAGTGAAGAAGGCATCGGTGAAATATTACGACAACCTTCCGACGAAGGGTAACGAATACGGCCAGGCTTTCCGCGACGTGGAACTTGAGAAGGAACTTCTCGAAGCTGCGCATTGCATCGGCCTCGGAGCACAGTTCGGCGGCAAGTATTTCGCTCACGACATCCGCGTGATCCGTCTTCCGCGTCACGGAGCATCTTGCCCGGTAGGTATGGGCGTAAGCTGTTCGGCCGACCGCAACGTGAAAGCTAAAATCAATAAAGACGGCCTCTGGATTGAGAAGCTCGACGAATTCCCCGGCGAACTTATACCCGAGGAACTCCGTAAGGCAGGGGAGGGGGAAGTCGTGAAAATCGACCTTGACCGCCCGATGGAAGAGGTGCTCGCAGAACTCGACAAATATCCCGTGTCAACCCGTCTGTCGCTTAAAGGCACCATTATCGTGGGTCGTGACATAGCACACGCTAAAATAAAGGAACGTCTCGATGCCGGCGAGCCGATGCCGCAATATCTCAAAGACCATCCCATCTATTACGCCGGACCCGCCAAGAAACCGGAAGGTATGCCTTCAGGTTCTTTCGGCCCGACTACAGCAGGCAGGATGGACCCGTATGTTGACCAGTTCCAGGCAGCGGGCGGTTCGATGATTATGATTGCGAAAGGTAACCGCAGCCAGCAGGTGACCGATGCCTGCAAGAAGCATGGCGGTTTCTATCTCGGATCGATAGGCGGTCCCGCCGCCATCCTTGCCAAAGATTCCATCAAGAACGTGGAACTTTTGGAGTATCCCGAACTTGGAATGGAGGCAATATGGAAAATCGAGGTTGAAGACTTCCCGGCGTTCATTCTCGTAGATAACAAGGGCAACGATTTCTTCAAGCAGCTAAAGCCGAGATGCCCGATGGCATAAGCCCGCGATTGAAGATCGAATGAATGAAAAGTTCCCATTTCTGCACGATTTGGGGACTTTTTTTCGTTTAAGCCGAACAATCGATGCTCATGCAGTCTTCGTGCAATCAAACATGCCGGAGGCATGTCCCTACATAAAAATAGGTGTTTTTTCCGGAAAAAAACAAGATGAATGATTTGGATACCTATTTTGAATTGTTTGGCAACCTCGGCAGTGGTAATTTTTTTGTAAATTCGCAGAAAAATTTTTGAAATCACTTAACACATAAATCTAACATGAAACGGATTCTGATGTGCGCCGCGCTCTCAGCCATGTTCGGCTTCACGGCATACGGCGCATCTTATCCCTCAAATCTTCTTCCCGGTTCGCAAGAAGGCCCGCAGGTGGTTTTCCCTTCCGGAGAATTCAAAGCCGGCAAAGGCACGTTTCTTCTCAATGGCGAACCATTTGTGGTGAAAGCCGCCGAACTCCATTATCCGCGCATACCGCGCGAATATTGGGACCAGCGTATAAAACTCTGCAAGGCTCTCGGCATGAACACCATCTGTCTTTATACCTTCTGGAATTCGCACGAGCCTAAAGAGGACCAGTTCGACTTCACTGGGCAGAACGACCTGCGTGCATTCGTGGAACTGTGTAAAGAAAACGGAATGAAGGTAATCCTCCGTCCCGGTCCTTACGTATGTGCCGAATGGGAGATGGGCGGACTTCCCTGGTGGCTTCTCAAGAAAAAGGATATCAAGTTGCGCGAAAACGACCCCTATTTCCTTGAGCGCGTAGATAAATTCCAGAAAGCTGTGGCCGACCAGGTCAGCGACCTCACCATCGACAATGGAGGGCCGATTATTATGGTGCAGGTGGAAAACGAATACGGTTCATACGGCATCGACAAGCCCTACGTTTCCAATATCCGCGACATGCTCCGCAAGAATTTCGGAAACGACGTAACCCTTTTCCAGTGCGACTGGTCGTCTAATTTCACCAACAACGGTCTTGACGACCTTATCTGGACGATGAACTTCGGCACGGGCGCCAACATCGACCAACAGTTTGCCAAACTGAAGGAACTGCGTCCCGAAAGCCCGCTGATGTGTTCCGAATTCTGGAGCGGATGGTTCGACAAATGGGGCGCCAACCATGAGACGCGTCCGGCGGCCGACATGATTGCCGGCATAGATGAGATGCTTTCAAAAGGGATATCGTTCAGCCTTTATATGACCCACGGCGGAACAAACTGGGGGCATTGGGCGGGTGCCAACTCTCCAGGTTTTGCGCCAGACGTGACATCGTACGATTATGACGCGCCGATAAGCGAGAGCGGACAGACCACTCCCAAATATTGGGAGCTGAGGAAAACCCTCGAAAAATATTACGAAGGTAAGAAGCTTCCGAAAGTGCCAGCCACAATCAAGCCGATTGAAATAAAAAAATTCAATTTCACCGAAGTGGCACCGTTGTTCCCCAATCTTCCGGAACCCAAAAAGGACAGGGACATAAAGACAATGGAGGAATATGACCAGGGATTCGGAAGCATACTCTACCGTACGTCGCTTCCCGAACTTCCGAAAGGGGGAGTGCTGACCGTGAACGACGCACACGACTTCGCCCAGGTGTTTGTCGATGGCAAGTATATCGGTAAAATCGACCGCAGGAACGGTGAAAAAGAGGTGGTGCTTCCGGCATGCAAGAAAGATGCGCGCCTCGACATACTCGTGGAAGCGATGGGCCGAATAAACTTCGGACGAGCCATCAAAGACTTCAAAGGAATCACGAAAAATGTGACCGTGACTGAAGACAAGAACGGCTATCCTTTCGTATGCGACCTCAAGAACTGGGAAGTCTTTAACCTTGAAGACACCCCCGAATTCTATGACTCCATGGAATATATGCCGATAGAGGCTTTCTCGGCAGGAGAAGACGGCAGGCTGCCGATTGGCGTATATAAAGGTACTTTCAATGTAAGCAAGCCATCCGATACGTTCCTTAACTTCGAGACGTGGGGTAAAGGACTCGTATATGTCAACGGCCATCCGCTCGGAAGAATCTGGGAAATAGGTCCGCAACAAACCCTCTACATGCCCGGATGCTGGCTCAAGAAAGGGGAGAACGAAATAATGGTATTCGATATCGTCGGCCCGAGGGAGGCTGTGTCTGAAGGTCTCAAAACTCCGTTGCTCGACAATCTCCAGGTGCAGAAACCGTTGACCCATCGTCTGGAAGGTGAGAAACTCGACCTCTCAGGCGAGACCCCCGTGCTTACCGGCACGTTCAATCCAGGCAACGGATGGCAGGAGAGAAAACTCGACGCACCCGCCGAGGGACGTTACATCTGTCTGGAAGCCCTCAATTCAATCGACGGAAAAGACAGGGCGGCTATTGCGGAATTCTATGTACTCGACGAGAACGGCGAACGTCTGTCGCGCGAACCGTGGATTGTAGATTATGCCGACAGTGAAGACGTAAAAACCGGCAACCGCTCCGCCGACAAACTTTTCGACCTTCAGGAATCGACATACTGGAGTACCGTTAAGGGCGACCCGTTCCCCCACGCGGTGGTGATAGACCTCGGAGGAAACAAGAAGGTTTCAGCCATCCAGTATCTCCCAAGAATGGAAAGCGAAGTGCCGGGCGCCATCAAGGATTTCAAAGTATATGTAAGTAAAACGCCTTTCAAGAAGTAAGGCCCGGATATGAAAGAAGAAAGCTCCGGTCGTCCCTTTGCAGGATGACCGGAGCTTTCTTTATGTCAGTCCGCGGACGTGGATTAGAATAATCAGAGAAGTGAAACGGAACGTTTGATGAAGTCGTTAAGACTCTCTCCACTCAGAAGATGGCTCTGGAGAAGGGCGAGGTCGATTATCTGACGCACCTTAGGCTGCTCTTTGGCGTAAGCGGAAACGATATCCTCTTCTTTCTTCCGCAACTCAGCCACCTTGTTTTCCTTGTCGGAAAGGTCGGGGGTCTGTTCCTTGTTGTCGGTTGCCTTCTTGCGGGTCTCGGTAATCTCATTGTTGAGAGTCTCGATTTCAGCACGGATGGGTGTCACCTCGTTTTCGAGAGAAGAAGTGGCTTCCTCGATAATCTTCTTCACAACGGGTTGCTCGGTGTTGACGATAAGCTCATAACTGTCGGGCATCTGGCCGTAGAAGCCGCCGCCCGGCTGCATTGCAGCCATCTCTTTCATACGACGCATGAACTCGTTTTGGGTGACAGTGGCAGGTGCGCCGTCTTCGCGCAGTGCCGCGAAGGTGACGATGAACTGCGCCTTATCCACTTCCGGAATCTGACTGCGAACGACAGTGCTCATAATGTCGGTCTGCAAAGGGGAGAGTCCGGCATCCTTGCTGTCGGTCTTGACAATAAGACGCTCCGGAATGTCGGAATCGACACGGACGAAACGGGTTTTCTCAATCTTCTGTTCGAGCAAGCCGACGATATGTGGGTCGAGTTGACCGTCCATCACGAGGACGTTGTAGCCCTTATCTTCAGCCGCCTTGACGTATGTGAACTGTGCGGTGGGGTCGGTGGCATAGAGATAGATGACAGTGTTGTCTTTGTCGGTTTGTTCTGCCTCTACGAGTTTGCGATAGTCTTCGAGTGTGTAATATACTCCGCCAACATCCTTAAGCAGGAAGAACTTTTTGGCAGACTCAAAGAATTTTTCATCGGTGAGCATGCCATATTCGATAAACACCTTGATATCGTCCCATTTCTCTTCGAACGACTTGCGGTCGTCCTTAAACATGCGGTCAAGCTTTTCAGCCACTTTCTTCGAGATATAGGAAGAAATCTTCTTCACCTGCTGGTCGGCCTGGAGATAGCTTCGGCTGACGTTGAGAGGGATGTCGGGAGAATCGATGACGCCCTGCATGAGGGTCATGAATTCCGGCACCACGCCTTCCACCTGGTCGGTGACATAAACCTGATTGCAGTAGAGCTGGATGCGGTTTTTCTGAATGTCGATGTTGTTGCGGATTTTCGGGAAATAGAGAATGCCGGTAAGGGTGAACGGATAGTCAACGTTCAAGTGAATCCAGAACATCGGGTCTTCGTTGCCCGGCATGAGCTCGTGGTAGAACTTCAGATAGTCCTCGTCGGTAAGTTCGGTGGGTTTCTTGGTCCAAAGCGGCTCCGAAGCGTTGACAACCTTGTCTTTGTCGGTGTCAACATACTTGCCGTCTTTCCATTCCTGCTCCTTGCCGGAAATAACCGGCACGGGAAGGAACCGGCAATATTTCTTAAGAAGCGTGTCGATGCGTGCCTGTTCAAGGAAATCCTTGTTATCATCGTCTATATAGAGGATGATGTCAGTGCCACGCTCCTTTTTGTCGATTTCATTCATCTCGAATTCGGGACTTCCGTCGCAAATCCATTGCACGCCTTTCGCCCCCTCCTTATAAGAAAGCGAACGGATTTCAACCTTCTTCGAAACCATGAAGGCAGAATAGAAACCGAGTCCGAAATGGCCGATAATAGAGTTGGCCGTGTCTTTGTATTTTGCAAGGAATTCCTCGGCACCGGAGAATGCTATCTGATTGATGTATTTATTGACGTCTTCTTCGTCCATGCCGATGCCGTGGTCGGAGACGGTGAGTGTGCCCGCTTCCTTATCGACGGTGACTTTCACGTTCATTTCACCAAGTTCGCCTTTGAACTCGCCGAAAGAGGAGAGGGTCTTCAGTTTCTGGGTGGCGTCGATAGCGTTGGAGACAAGCTCACGAAGGAATATCTCATGGTCGCTATAGAGAAACTTCTTGATAATGGGGAAAATATTTTCAGTCGTAACCCCAATTTTGCCTGTAGCCATAATTAAGATTTTTATTTGATTTCGCAAAGATATGTATGGCTTTGTTGGAATGCCATTACATCCTTTAGCGAATATTGTTACTTATTTGAAGAATTGCAAATATCGTGCCATATTTTTAAACATAATCGAATCAGATGTGGTTGATAAGTTTAAAAACTGTTTAAACTTTTTTACGGAAGTTTGTTTTTCTTATGGACGGCAATAGGGCCTGTCGATATTTAAATCACACATCAAAGCATAATCAATATGGATAAAAACACCGATGCGATAACCGACTCAAAAAAGGTGGCCAGAGCCACTGCCATGGGTTTGCTGGTGGCTTTCGGCATAGTTTTCGGCGACATAGGCACTTCGCCGTTATATGTGATGAAAGCCATTGTCCGGGCAACCCCCGGATTTGACGAAGCCTATATAATAGGAGCAGTGTCGTGCATCATCTGGACTTTGACAATTCAGACCACCATAAAATATGTGATCATAGCCCTGAGGGCAGACAATAAAGGAGAAGGTGGAATATTGGCACTTTATTCTCTTGTGAAAAACAAAGGGAGTCGATGGCTGTATATAGTGGCAGCCATCGGGGCGGCAACTCTTATAGCCGACGGTGTGATAACTCCGGCGGTGACAGTGACCTCCGCCATTGAGGGTCTTAAGACTTTCGGCAATGACATCCCGGTCACCGGCATAGTGTTGGCAATTATTTCCGCGATTTTCATAATCCAAGGATTGGGGACGGCGAAAATCGGGAAATGGTTCGGGCCGATAATGTTGGTATGGTTTCTTTCGCTCGGTGTTTTCGGAACAATCAACATGGCGGAATATCCATCCATCCTCAGAGCTTTCAATCCGTGGTGGGCGGTGAGGCTTCTTACGGAATATCCCGGATGGTTCGTAATCCTCGGAGCCATCTTCCTTTGCACCACAGGGGCGGAAGCCCTTTACTCCGACCTCGGCCATTGCGGAAGAATCAACATCTCGATGGCATGGGGTGTGGTGAAAGTCATGCTTGTGCTCAATTATTTAGGACAAGGGGCGTGGATAATCAACCACCCCGGAATCGGACCCGATACCAACCCTTTCTACTCGATTATTCCCCACGGCTGGCTCATTTTTGAAATAGTGCTCGCCACCTTGGCGGCAATCATTGCCAGCCAGGCATTAATCAGCGGGTCGTTTACGATTTTCAGTGAAGCGATTGCGCTTCGGTTCTGGCCTTGGATGAAAATAAAATACCCTTCGCTCAATAAAGGGCAGCTTTTCATACCCGCCATCAACATCTTCCTTTACGTGGGATGCATTTTGACTGTACTTGTTTTCAGAACATCCGATAGGATGGAAGCCGCCTACGGACTTGCCATAACTATAACGATGCTTATGACAACGGTGTTGCTTGCCATATATCTGCGGCATAAAGGCGTGCCGAAATGGGGTGTGGGATTATTCATTATTTTCTTCGGGATAATCGAGGGTGCGTTCTTGTTTTCGAATCTCTTCAAATTCATGCACGGAGGATGGTACACCCTCCTGATAGCCGGAGTGCTTGCCATCATAATTCTAACCTGGCGCAACGGCTCGATAATAAAAGACACTTTTAAAGAATACCGGAGAATCGATGACTGTCTCGGCATAATATCCGATATCTCGAACGACCGCGAAATCCCCCGTTATGCCTCCAACCTTGTATATATAAACCGGTCGGATGCCACAGACCTGATTGAAAGCAAAATCATATATTCGATTGTAAACAAGAGTCCGAAAAGGGCTGACCATTATTGGTTCATACGGATGGAATTCGACGATGCCCCGGATACGCTTGATTATAATGTGAAGATGTATGGCGACGAACTGATATATTGCGTGGATATCCGCATCGGTTATGCCGTGCAGCCGAAACTGACGGTGTTTTTGCGTCAGATTGTGGAAGACCTTGTGGCGGAAAACAAATTGAATCTCACAAGTCGCTATCCATCGTTGAAAAGTCATGGCGTGGCGGGAGAATTCAGGTTTATAGTTATTTCCCGTCTGTTTTCTGCCTCGCAAAACGCGTGTGGCGGGAAAGAGGCATTCGTCATGAATCTGCATGACATGGTTGGACGGTTTTCAAGAAGCGACGCCACAGCTTTCGGACTTGACGTATGCAACCTTACGGTGGAGAACACTCCCTTGATAATTTCTCCCGCCACATCGGTCAGAATCAAAAAGGCAACATGAAAGGAACGGGATTTATTCGTAGCGCATAGTCTCGGCAGGGGATATCCCCGCAACGAATCTTGACGGGAGAATAAGCACGAGATAAGTCACGGCAATGACACCGGCATTTAGAAGCGCAATCCCTATCCAAGATAGTTTCACGGGAACAAAATCGATATAATAGGAGTCGGCGTCGAGCGGAATGAAATGTGTCTTTTCCTGAACATACATCAGGGAAATCATAACCACGTTGCCGATAATCATGCCCCACAGCGCAACTCGTATGGCAAGATAAACAAACACACGGCGCACTTTGTCGGTAGGGGCGCCCAAGGCCTTCATCATGCCGATGAACCTCTTTTTCTCTATAATGATTATCAGCATGCCCGAAACAAGCGTGATGCATCCCACAGTCATCATAAGAAAGAGAATCACCACTACATTCGTGTCAAGGAGATTGAGCCAACTGAAATATCCCATTCCCTGGTTTAAAACGTTGTCGGTCTTATACAGACGGAACAAGCGCCCGTCTTCAAGGGCTTCGTTAAGCCGCGACTGCAAAAGGGAAGTATATTCCGGAATCTTGTCAAAGTCGTTTGTGGTGAGTTGGAGATAAGTGCCTTGGTTTTCACCTATTCCACCAAGCTGTTGCACGAGCGGCAACGATCCGAACACGAGCACGTCGTCATATTGGTCGAAATGAGAATTGAAAATGCCGACAATTTCCAATCTTCTGACGCGCACGTCGTCGGTTATGAAATAGGTGTCGATTTTGTCGCCGTTCTTCAGTCCGAGCTGGCGGGCCGCTGTCCTTGAAACTATGATTTTATTTTTGTTTTCGGGCTTTGAGAAATCTACGAGTTTACCTTCCTCCAGATTTGCATTCATAAATTCGATGGAAGATTTGCCTCCCAAACCCTTGAGATAGACGCCTTTGAAGTCGGTCTTGGTTTTGAGGATGGCAGGTGCAACTGCCTGCAGGATATAGTCTTCAACAAAATCGAGGCCGGCCAGTTCTTCCTTTAAAGAGGGGGTGAGTGTGACTATGTTGTCTTCATCTGGAGTGACGGGCGATGTAAATAGAGATATATGGCCATTGAAACCGACGACCTTGTTGCGGATTTCCTGTTTAAACCCCAACACTATCGAAATCGAGGCAATCATTACCGCTACGGAAAGGGCCACTGCCGCCACCGCTACGGTCACCGCCGGTGCCTTACGTTTCCCTCCGGCGGAAAGAGAAAGTCTGCGAGCTATGAACAAAGGATAATTCATGGTGCAAAGTTATGAAAAAAAACTGCTACTTCATTTTTCAGATGAAAAAATTTGGTCGTTAAATAGTCATTTGTTAACTTTGGCAAAGAAAACCGGGATAAAATCCGGA
The DNA here is from genome assembly GCA_902471455.1 of uncultured Porphyromonadaceae bacterium. GTDB lineage: Bacteria > Bacteroidota > Bacteroidia > Bacteroidales > Muribaculaceae > Lepagella. The sequence continues at coordinate 10,722 of CABRKI010000092.1, forward strand.
TTCCTTATTTCTAAATGCCACTTTACGCACATTAAGTGGGTAAAAATGAAAACAATCAATAACACAGAACATACAAATGGAAGAGAATCTAACTAAAACATGCCTTTACGACCGTCACGTGGCACTCGGTGCCTTGATGTCGCCTTTCGGTGGTTTCGATATGCCTATACAGTATAAGGGCATTACAGAAGAACATAATGCGGTGCGACACGAAGTTGGCGTCTTCGATGTCAGCCACATGGGAGAAGTGAGGGTAAAAGGCCCGGATGCTTATAAGTTCGTCAGTCATATATTTGTAAACGATGTGACCGGTGCGCCGGACGGACAAATTTTCTACGGCATGATGTGCTATGACAACGGTGGCACGGTAGATGACCTTCTTGTTTATAAGGTGAACGACGAAGAATACTTCCTCGTAATCAACGCCTCCAACATTGCCAAAGACGTAGAATGGATAAAGAACCACGCCGTAGGCTACAATGTGGAAATCGAAGACCAGAGCCCTTATTACGGAGAGGTGGCAATCCAAGGCCCGAAAGCCGAAGAGACGATGGAAAAAGTGCTCGGCATACCGGTGCAGGATATCGCTTTCTATAATTTCAAGACTTTCCAACTTGACGGTGAAGAGGTGATTGTAAGCCGCACCGGTTACACCGGGGAAGACGGTTTCGAGGTATATGGCAGCCATGACTTCACACGTCGTGTATGGGACAAACTGATGGAAGCCGGTGTGCAGCCTTGCGGGCTCGGATGCCGCGACACCTTACGTTTCGAAGTGGGTCTTCCGCTTTATGGCGACGAACTCAGTGCCGACATCACTCCCCTGGAGGCAAGTCTGAGCATGTTTGTCAAACTTGACAAACCGGAATTTATCGGAAAGGAAGCACTCGCTCTCCAGAAAGCCGAAGGTGTAAAGCGTCGCATCATAGGAATCGAGCTCGAAGGGAATGCTATTCCGCGTCATGGTTATACTGTGGAAATCGATGGGAAACAGGTGGGTGAAATCACGACCGGCTACCGTTCCATCTCTACGGGCAAGAGCGTCGCTATGGCTATGATAGAAAAGCCTTACGACAAACTCGGGACAAAAGTAGAAGTGCGCATCCGTAAAAAAACGTTCCCCGGGACGGTGGTGAAAAAGCGTTTCTATGACAAGAACTACAAAAAGTGATTGAATTATTCTTAAAACATCATAACAATGAGCAAGATTTTAGACGATCTCCGTTATGCGGAATCACATGAATGGGTGAAACTCGAAGGCGATATCGCCACAGTTGGAATCACGGACTATGCACAGCATGCTCTCGGCAATATCGTTTACGTGGATATGCCTGAAGTGGGCGATGAGGTCGAACAGGGCGAAGATTTCGGCGCCGTAGAGTCTGTAAAGGCCGCCAGCGACCTTATTTCGCCGGTAAGCGGCGAAGTGGTTGAAATCAACGAGGCGCTTGAAGACGAACCCGAGCTTGTAAACCAGGATGCCTTCGGCAACTGGATTATGAAAGTGCGCGTTTCCGACCCCTCCGAGATTGAAAAACTTCTTGATGCAGCCGCCTACGCAAAAATCTGCGAGGAATAAACGAACATAATACATATTGGAATGCATGGTCCGTGAGATGTTTTTTATTCACGGATTATGCATTTCTCACATTTATACCAGCTAAAACTAAAATGCCTAACAAATATATTCCACATACAGAGGAAGACGTCCGTGCGATGCTTGACCGTATCGGCGTTTCGTCGTTGCGCGACCTCTATAGCGATGTTCCGCAGGAAGTGGTTTTCGAAGGGGAGTATTCCATCCCTTCCGCAATGTCGGAGATAGAACTGCGTCGCCATTTCAAGGAACTTGGTGAAAAAAACAAGGCCCTTACCGTATTCGCCGGCGGCGGTGCATACGACCATTATTCCCCTTCTACGGTGGCTCATCTTCTTGCGAGAAGCGAATTTTATACGGCCTATACACCGTACCAGCCTGAAATTTCGCAAGGCACGCTCCAATATATTTTCGAATATCAGAGCATGATAAGTGAACTTACAGGCATGGAGGCTACCAATGCATCCATGTATGACGGCGCGACGGCCGCTGCAGAAGTGATGTTTATGATGGTGGCTTCTGCAAAAAAGAAAAATCGCGTGCTACTGTCTTCGACGCTTTCCGATAGAGTAATCAACGTTGTGAAGACATACGCCAAGTTTCATGGTGTGAAGGTTTCCTTGATTCCTGAGAAAGACGGCGTCACCGACCTTGACATGCTTGCCAAAGAACTTGAAGAGGGCGACGTGGCCGGAGTGATTGTGCCTACACCTAATAAATACGGTATAGTTGAAGACTTCACCGGGGTTGCCGACACAATACATTCCGCCAAGGGATATCTTGCAGTATTCGCCGACCCTTCGGCGCTTGCAGTGCTCCGCACTCCGGCAGAATGGGGTGCAGACGTTGCATGCGGCGACGGACAGACCCTCGGTATGCCTCTCGCATTCGGAGGCCCGTATCTCGGCTTTATTTCCTGCAACAAGGGGATGCTCCGAAAAATGCCCGGCAGGGTGGTCGGGGCTACAAAAGACGCCGACGGCAAACGTGGGTTCGTGTTGACACTTCAGGCACGCGAGCAGCACATACGCCGGGAGAAAGCCACGAGCAACATCTGTTCCAATCAGAGCCTGATGGCACTTTACGCCACAATCTATCTTTCGTTATTAGGTAAGGAGGGTCTCAGGGAGGTCAATGTCCTTTCCACCGACGGTGCCCATTATCTATACAACAAGCTTATCTCGACCGGAAAATTCCAACCGGCATTCGATAAGCCGTTCCTTAAGGAGTTTGTCGTCAAGACTGACCTCGACATCGATAAAATCAATGCCCGTCTCCTTGAAAAGGGTATAATGGGCGGTCTTTCTCTTGGAAACGGCCTTGTAGAATTTGCCGTGACCGAGAAGCGGACTAAAGAGGAGATTGACAACCTTGTAGAATTAATGCTTGAGGACTGACCATTATGAAAACATACGACAAACTGATATTCGAGCTTTCACGTCCCGGCAGAAAAGGTTACGAGTTGCCGGCAGACAATTATAAGACCGACGGACTTTCGGCAATTCCGTCAGGGCTTCTTCGCGAGACACCGGCAGAGCTCCCGGAGGTGAGCGAACTTGACGTGGTGCGCCACTACACCAACCTTTCCAACAAAAACTTCGGCGTCGATACAGGCTTCTATCCTCTTGGAAGCTGCACCATGAAATATAACCCCAAGATTAACGAGGAACTTGCGGCAATGCCTGAATTTACGTCTCTTCATCCGCTTCAGGATGCAAAGTCGGCACAAGGCGCTTTGGAGCTTTATTGGAATCTCCAGAACATGCTCGCCAATATTTCCGGACTTGCCGAATTCACCCTCAATCCTTATGCAGGGGCGCACGGAGAGTTGACCGGTCTGATGGTGATGCGGCAATATCATATTTCGCGTGGCGATAAAAAGCGCACAAAGGTGATTGTGCCTAATTCCGCCCACGGCACCAACCCGGCATCGGCCATGGTTGCGGGTCTTGAAGTGGTGGAGGTGAAATCGAAACCCAACGGCTCAATCGATGTTGAAGATCTAAAGCCGCTCCTCGACGACAGCATTGCCGGAATCATGATGACGAACCCCAACACACTCGGAATGTTCGAAACCGAGATTCTTGAAATAGCGAAGCTCGTGCATGAGGCAGGCGGCCTGTTGTATTACGACGGGGCGAATCTTAATCCGCTTCTCGGCATGGTGCGTCCCGGCGACATGGGTTTCGACATCATGCACATAAACCTACACAAGACATTCTCCACGCCTCACG
>CABRKI010000093.1 GCA_902471455.1 uncultured Porphyromonadaceae bacterium
CGCTCTTCCGATCTCCACACCGGTAAAACCATAAGGCACTTCACGCACGGCGCTGCGGGGAGCCTTGTAATTGGCATTCTTACGCTGTGCCGTTGCCGACAGCGGCATGATAGCTCCTATGGCCACCACGACCAGGAGTATCATTGATTTAAATATAGAAACATGTGCTTTCATTATCCCTTGACTTTTAAATTTGAACGGTTGAACGACGGACCTTTAGTCCTTTGCAATTTCAACGCGCCGGCAAGTTTAAAAGTTCAGGGTGAAGCGCATCAACTTTACTTCAATACCTCGGCTGGGTCGACCTTTATGTCAATCGATTTACCGTTGACATCCTGCCACACCATCTTGATGGCCATATGCTCCTCGGCGAGCGCCTCGATGCCCTTGCGGAAGTTTTCGTCAGCAAGCTTGTCACGGAACTCAGCCAGAGCCGAAGCCTGAAGCTGAGGCATCTGCTCCTGCGAGATGCCGGAAAGATTTATCCATGGCCGACAGAGGAAAGTGATTACCAGCGAGTCGCCGTCAATCTCGGCTTTCGAATCGTCGAACAGACCTGTTTTGGCCTCCATGGCGCGGAATGTAGGCGAATTAAGCTCGTCAACCATGGCCTGGATGGCGCTGCTGTTGCGGCTGCATGATGCAAGGCATGCCATCGCCACAGCCACACAGATTATAAGCTTCGATAAGAATTTCATTTTTTATGCTATTAATTTTCAATTTATTAAAATCATACCATATACCAGTTTACTTAAAACGAAGTATGGTTCTCAGAAGTTTACCTTCGATTTATAAACCTGAGAAGACCTACCGCAATACGCTCAAAACCGGGGTAATCGAGAAGTTTGTCAAACCATGCAATGTGAGGAGTGACCACCTTGACGACATACCCTATGAAAAGCATGGCGAAGAGAGTTCCGGGACCAATCACATCCCAAAGCCAATGGTTGAAAAAAAGATAGCACAGGCCTATGGCAATAACCACAAGCGATGTGTCGACAAACATTTTGACCTTAGCGAAAGACGCACCGCTTACCCGGCTGATGGCCACTGATATTCCTTCGCCCGGCATCGTGACGGAGCCACATTTCACTTCAAAAGAAATGCCGATGCCCATGATTACGCATCCTGCGAGCTGAGCAGCAATTTGCGCCGGAAGGGTAGTGAAGCTTGCGAATGACAGCATCGACATATTCAAGTCAATAAGCCATCCGAAAACAAAGCCGATAACAAGCTGAAAGAGCTGTAGAGGTGAAAAACGACGCCTCAACACAAGAATCTGACAGAAAACCAGGACGAAATTCATGATGATGGTATAGCCACCCACGCTCAATGCAGGAGCAATGCCGTCGCCACCGGCAATTGACATGACATAAGGTATCGAAGAGATTGCACTGCTGCCGAGACATGACTTGAGACAAAACGCTATGCCGAGAGTCATCATTTCGAGAGAGAAAAGAAGAAAAAAATGTTGCCAGATGAAAGAGAAGAAAATATCTTTGGATAACCTTAAACCTAAAATCATAATTTTTCCCTTCAATTTAATAAAACCACAAAAGTATCAAGAGCTGGCTGTTGACTTGCAAATATTATATTGCCAGCAGATTAGCAACCTCCGCAGCAACTATCAGCAGTTGCTTGGATCGCGCTTAATTTCATTGCAAATTTAGTTAAATCCCCTGAATTCTGCAAAATCACCCGAGAATCGCAACAATATATGATCCTGTGTTCCTTTGAGCTCCTTCGTAGTACACCAAACAAAACCGAATTATTTTCCTGCACGCACCCAGAAAAGATCTCTGCATTTCACATCTATGTGAAATAAAAGTCGTATCTTTGCGTTATAATCAAAAGAACTGTCGATATGAGCGAAGTAGAACTAGTTTTAGTCAACGATACTGATAAGTGTACCATTTACACTATTCAGTTCTCGGAAGAATCCGAGACTGAATATGAGCGTTTTTATACCAAATTCATTGAAGATGCTCAACTGAATAAGGACTTATTGCGCATAGTGCAAATTTTAGATAAGATTGCCGATGAAGGTGCGCTGGAACGTTTCTTCCGTCCCGAGGGCAAGATGCGTGATTCTGTGGTGGCTCTTCCTGTGCTTCGCTCAAAACTCCGTCTATACCGTCTGCGTCTTTCCGATCGGATTCTTGTTCTCGGCAACGGAGGTGTCAAAAATTCACGGACTTATGAGGAAGATGATTCGTTGCGTGGATATGTCCTGACTTTACAGAAATTTGAAGAACTATTGAAAGAGGGACAACGCGACGGAACCGTAACAGTAACATCCAAGACAATCGAAACCGACAAAACATTTAAGCTATGAAGGATATTAGAAACAGATACCGGGAAATGGTTGGTCAGGTGCCACCTGAAATAAAGGAAGAGATTAACCTGTCTTTCGCAATATCCAATAAAATCGATGCTCTTATGCAGGAGCGTGGACTTTCAAAGAAGCAGTTTGCCGACCAAATAGGGAAACGGCCGAGCGAGATAACCCGATGGCTAAGCGGACAGCATAATTTCACTGTCTCTACACTTGCCATGCTGTCGGCATTTTTCGGCAAATCTATAATCTCCGTCTGAGTCATTGACAACGAATCCTTGTCAGCAGCCAAAGTTGGCAAAGATGTTGTGTTCTACACTCAATATTACGATATTGCATGCGAGATAAACGACTATCTCGAATTTGATTCCCATGTGTTTCCGTGGAAAAATAATATTACTTCATTAAAAAAATATATATTATGGGAATGATTGAAATTGGTCCGCGAGACGAACTAAAAAAGATATACAACAAACCTGCAAACAGAAAATTAAAATACTGTTCCATTGCTGCCATATCGGTGGTTTTAGCTCTTTTGCTGACTATGTTGATTTTTATTGAGCAACTGTCTTATCGAACCATATTGCTTATGAAAGGTTTCTCCGGGCTTTTCGCAATTATCTTCGCTGTTTTATATGGGATACTGATATATCGCGTAAATCGAGAATATATCAACAGGAAGAGATAACCAAGTCCAGTTGTCCGATTCATAAACTTCAACATACAATCAAGTATTGTAATTATAAAGCCGGTTATTTTAGTTTAATTCCGGTGAAATACCAACTGTCGTCATTATCGCTCTCTCGGAAATCGATGCTTTCGCTGTCCAATGGAATAGGTTCGAAAGTAATATTGAACGCCGCCTTCCCGTTGTCATCGACATAGAGTTCTTTCCCTGGTGTAATCCCTTCACTTCCGATTATAGCATATCCTTTTCCATCTGTTGTGATGAGTTTGGAACCGGATGCTACTTTTATCCAATTTTTTGGCACGTAATCAGCTATGAAATTTATTGTAACACCCTCCGGAGTCATGACTATTCTTTCAATCTCTATCACGCCGAATGCATTGCTTTTCAAGAACGACGGATTCTCAACTTCTACATAACCATCCTTTCTGACAATCTCGGATTTACCTCTTTCTTTAGAAAAGAATTTATACGTCCGTTCAAGGCTACCCTTGGAAAATCCAGCATCAATCCATTTTACCACCCCTTCCGGCGACACCAACACAAACAATGGAATAGCACCCTTATTAAAAACCCTATACAATCCCAAATCCTCTTTCATTTCATTCCAATTATTACCCGTCAACTTATGTCTTTCCGAAGCATCTTTCCATACACTTTCAACATCCGTAGAAAGACTCACAACCGCCAAATCAGAAGCATATTTATCCTTAAGCCCTTTAAGCTCCGGAATAGCCATAATGCATGGATAGCACCCGCTGCTCCAAAAATCAAGAAGAATCCATTTCCCTTCAAACTCTTCCAAAGTATGCATCTTCCCTTCAATGTCAAAGAATTCAGAATCGGGCAATATATCCCCCTCGCCAACTATATCGGGAGGATTAAGCAACATGTTTATTCGTTCTCCGGATTTGCTTTCTTTCACATTCCCTTCCAATCCATTATATAAAGCTTCAAGTCTTGGAATCAAAGCGCCCTCCTTATCGTAATATTCCCGGAAGCGACACACATCTTCAAACTTACTGAACCAGATAGGAGTAACCGGCAGCTTTTCCAACAAATCTACGTCTCTTTCAAAAATGGCATATTCTATCGAATCTTGAAGGAGTCTCCTTTCATCAAACAATCTTATAACGGCTGTGCGGGATTCTTTATCGGGAGCTGCCGCCAAAGCAGAATCTTTTTCTATCTCGAAGTTATCCCTTTCGATTATCAAATCCTTTTCATTATTTATGAAAAGGTCATATTCCGCCTGCTCAGGCACATCACTCCTGACTTCCCAGGCCGACACGTATGGATCATTTCCGGTTATTTCAACCTTGGCTCCGGGACGAAGCAACAAATATCGATAAGACTTAGAAAATCCGGGGGCATCAATGGTGAATTCAGCCCTATTCAACCCGCTATCCAAAGGCACAACGAATCTGAATGATTCATCTTTAACGGAATCACTTGCCACCAATGTGCCGACCTTGCCTGTTAACTTAAAAAGGTTTACCACAAGGCGGTCGGGAAGACCTTTGGCCTTCACATTAATCACACAATCCTGTGCCACGCAGTTCAATCCCACGCCCAAAATAAGGACAAAAACATAGAAAAGTCTTTTCATCGTCTTCAATATCAGGTTACGTCAATAATATCATTGATATCATTCCAATTTGTCGTCATCATCTGCCACATCGATTCCTCGGGAACAATCGCCGGCTTCGAGGCAGCATAAATGAAGAATAATAAACACTTTAAACGACCACGCAAAATTAATCAAATTATCCGGATATCCGCCATCCCATAAGCATTTTTGCAACCGGATTTTTGCCTATCTTTCTTTTTTTTGCTAACTTTACGCCAAATTCATCCCAACAGAACAAAATGGCTGAAGACACAGATCTTTTAAACGACCTAACCGAAAATCAGAAATCAGAAGAACCTATCGGCAAACGCACCGTGCTTTCCGGAATGTTTCGCAACTGGTATCTCGAATATGCCAGCTACGTTATTCTCGAACGCGCCGTCCCCCACATAGAAGACGGGCTTAAACCCGTGCAACGCCGAATACTGCACTCCATGCAGACCCTCGACGACGGCAGATTCAACAAAGTCGCCAACATCGTGGGCAACACCATGCAATATCATCCGCATGGCGACGCTTCAATAGGCGATGCACTCGTGCAACTCGGACAAAAAGAACTGCTTATCGACACACAGGGTAACTGGGGAAACATACTCACCGGAGACTCCGCCGCAGCCCCACGTTACATCGAGGCCCGACTTTCCGAATTCGCCCTCGAAACCGTGTTCAGCCCCAAGATAACCGAATGGACACCCTCTTACGACGGCCGCAAGAAAGAACCGGTGACGCTTCCCGTGAAATTTCCCCTGCTTCTCGCGCAGGGCGTGGAAGGCATCGCCGTCGGTCTTTCTTCAAAAATATTGCCTCACAATTTCAATGAAATCATCGACGCCGCCATAGCTTACCTCCACGGAGAAGAATTCAAACTTCTTCCCGACTTCCAGACAGGCGGACTCCTCGATGCTTCAAGATATAACGACGGTGCACGCGGAGGCAGCGTGAAAGTAAGGGCGAAAATTGAAAAAATCGACAACAAAACGCTCGCCATAACCGAACTACCGTTCGGCAAAACCACCTCCACCCTCATCTCTTCCATTCTGGGGGCCATGGAGAAAGGGAAAATCAAAATCCGAAAGGTTGACGACAACACCGCCGCAACAGCCGAAATTCTCGTGCATCTGATTCCGGGCACATCTTCCGACAAAGCAATCGACGCCCTTTATGCATTCACCGACTGCGAGGTGAGCATTTCGCCCAACTGCTGCGTAATCGTTGACCGCAAGCCCCGCTTCATGTCGGTGAGCGAACTGCTGAAATATTCCGTTGACCACACAATAGAACTGCTGCGCCAGGAACTTGAAATAAAACTTGCCGAAACACGCGAGGCAAAGCTTTATTGCTCCCTTGAAAAAATCTTCATAGAAGAAAGAATCTATAAAGACAAGGAAGTGGAACAGGCGGCAAACATGGACGAAGCGATAATGCACGTTGACAACAGGCTTGAACCTTTCAAGAAGGACTTCTTCCGCGAAGTGACGCGCGATGACCTCATAAAACTCTGGGAAATCAAGATGGGAAGAATCCTTAAATTCAACACCGACAAGGCCAACGAGCATATAGCCAATCTTGAGAAAGACATAGAAAGACTACAGTTCGACCTCGACCATATCACGGAATATACCTCCGCATGGTATGCCCATCTCAAGGAAAAATACGGCGAAGCATTCCCCAGGCGCACCGCCCTGCGCGGTTTCGACTCCATCGAGGCGGCGAAGGTGGCGGAAGCCAACAAGCGCCTTTATTTCGACAAGGCGGGTGGCTTCGTCGGCACATCGCTCAAAGACAATGAATTCCTTTTCACCTGCTCCGATATCGACGACATTCTCATAATTTACCGCGACGGCACCTACAAACTCGTCAAGGTGCAAGACAAGCTTTACGTCGGGAAAAAAATCATACACATCGGACTTTTCAAGAAAGGCGACAAGAGGACCATCTACAACGTGATTTATCGCAACGGGGGCAAAGACGCCTATTCCTATAAAAAAAGATTCTTCATAACCGGACTTACACGAGAAAAAGAATACAACCTCACCAAAGGCGTGCCGGGATCGAGAGTGGAATGGCTCACCTGCAACCCCAACGGTGAGGCCGAGATTGTAAAGGTGATGCTGAAAGACGAGCCCAACGAAACGGGACGCCGTCCGAGAGCCAAGGAAGTGATGGTGAATTTCGCTGACCTCGACATAAAAGGGAAGGAATCGCTGGGAAATCTTGTCACAAAATATCAAATCGACGACGTGCGTCTCGTAGAGAAAGGCACCAGTACGCTCGGCGGACGCGAAGTCTGGTTCGACCGAGACGTGCTTCGCCTCAACTACGACGGCCGTGGCGAAAGCCTCGGCGTCTTCCAAGGCGACGACCTCGTGCTCGTAATCACAAAAGACGGAGAATTTTTCACTTCATCGTTCTCCGACTCAAACCATTACGACGACAATATCCTCCGGATTGAAAAATTCGACCCGGCGAAAATTTGGACGCTCGCCCTCAACGACACGTCGCTCGGGTTCCCCTACTTGAAAAGATTCGCTTTCGAGCCCTCCGCAAAGCCCCAAAGGTTTGTCGGCACCGATGCTTCTTCAAGCGTGATTCTCCTTACCGACACTTACTATCCCCGTCTGGAGGTGACTTTCGGAGGAGCGGATTCGGTGCGTCCGTCGCTTGAAATTGATGCGGAGGAGTTTATCGGAGTAAAAAGCTTCAAGGCAAAAGGGAAGCGCATCTCCACCTACACCATCGATTCAATCATCGAGCTTGAACCCACACGTTTCCCTCCCGAGCCGGAGCCGGAAGCGGAAGAGGAAGAGGAACCTGAAACGGAAACCGACGATGAAAACAGGGAAGAAAAATCCCGACCGATAATCGTGCAAGGCGACCTTTTCGCACTTGAAGAAGAGCCCGAAACATCCCAACCCGACACCGACGATGAACAATAGGCTTAAAAATATAATAACGGCTTTGGCGGTTACGCTTCTTGCTGCGGGCGCCAAAGCCGAAACAGTTTCTGACGGCGTGCCATGCCAGACATCCGACACAGGGATGTCACGACCCGTAACCGGAACCTATTCTTTTGAAATCGGGAGTAAAAACGTGCTTGCCACATATTTGTCGCCTCTCCATTACACGGGCACGGACATTGCCGTGGCGGCCACATGGAGCAAAGCGATGCCGTTTTCCCCAAAAACGGCGATAATGCATTTCGATGCCGGGATGGATTTTTCCAACCTATGGAACCCGGCAAGGACCGCACGCATGATCGGACTCAATGCATGGTTCAGATGGGGAATGTCGTGGCGCCACAGGCTTCCCTGTCAAATACAGTTCACCGCCGGAGGCACCGTAGGAATCGACGGCGGCGCATATTACCTGCTCCGCAACGGCAACAACCCGGTGGAAGCCATAGGCAACGTTTCGCTCGCCGCCAGGATTTCAGGAAGCCGTCCCTGCAAGATAGGCAATCTCCATTTCCTTCTCAACGACGAATTATCGCTCCCCACGTTTTCCCTTTTTTTCTCACCCGAATACGGTGAGACGTATTATGAGATTTATCTCGGCAACCGTAAAGGGCTTGTCCATCCGGGCTGGTGGGGCAACAATTTCAGAATCGACAATCTCCTTTCCGCAACCTTAGACTTCGGGCGAACGGCTATGACGGTAGGCTACCGAATCAAAGCATACAACCAGTGGGCGAACAGTCTCAACACCAAGATAATCTCCCATTCGTTCGTCATAGGTATAGTGCCGGGTGGGATAGGTCTTAAAAAACGAACTCCGAGGGTCCCTCTCGAAACCGTTTATTCTATCTATTGACGTTATAACAACACCGACGTGAAAACAAAACTGATAAGTCTCATATCAATCATGCTCCTGGGCGCCACACTCTCTTCATGCCACGACGAGCCTGATTATAAAAACGACATATACGGCAACTTCGATGCGCTTTGGGACATCGTTGACTCCCGCTACTGTTTTTTCCGGGAGAAAGACATTGACTGGAAAGAGATCGGGCAGAAATACCGTGAGCAAATCAAACCGGAAACAAATTCCATCGAACTCTTCTTCATCTGCGCCGCAATGCTCGACGAGCTGAAGGACGGCCACGTCAATCTCTCCTCGCGCTATAACACCAGCTATTACCGCAAATGGTGGAGCGACTATCCGCAGGATTTCAACCTACGCACCCTTCAGGAATATTATCTTAAGTTCGACTATCTGACCACAAGCGGCATATCCTACAAACAACTGCCGGGAGAGATAGCCTATATGTATTACCCCTCTTTCTCTTACCCCATAGGCGAGACTTCGCTCGACTATATACTCGCCATACTACATAAAAGCCGAGGACTTATAATCGACATACGCAACAACGGCGGCGGAGCACTCACCAACATAAAGACCCTCCTGGGCCGTTTTATCAACGAAAAAATCACAGGCGGCTACATAATACACAAGACAGGACCCGGACATTCCGATTTTTCCGAACCCTATCCTATAGAATATGAGCCTGCCGATGAAAACAGGATTAAATGGGAGGGTCCCATAGTGCTTCTCACCAACCGTTCCTGTTTTTCCGCCGCCAATGATTTCACGTCTGTTATGAAAAGTCTTCCCAACGTCACCGTAGTCGGTGCTAAAACCGGAGGAGGCGGCGGCCTTCCCTTCTCCTCCGAACTTCCCGTGGGATGGTCTGTAAGGTTTTCGGCATGTCCGCTGCTCAACCCTCAGGGCGAATGCACCGAAGAGGGCGTTGACCCTTCGCACGGATGCGAGGTCCATGCCCCTGATGCAGAACTGGCCGCCGGCAAAGACGCTATCCTCGATTTTGCAATCGAACTGCTTAAAGACAAGCCTCTGCCCGACGACGAGGAAGAGGAGGAGAACAATTGATTCCGGTTTCGTGTTTATTCACCGGCGTATGAGCGCACCGTAGGACTTTCTACGTCAACCCCGTAGGCTTTTGCAAAACGAAGTATGGCTCTGGCAAGTTCCGGTTTCAATTCCTCCGGGCAATATCTGAAATAAGCTTCGGCGGCGCGTACATGCGCGGCATCGGGCATAGGATATTCCCTTCTTTCCGGGAGTCCGAACAAGCTGTCGGGCAGTTCCTTTCTCTCTTCCGTATCAAGTTTGTCGTTCATAATTTATGACTTAAAATAATTTATCAAGCCGAATATCCGGCTCTAATATAACAACAACCTACCGTGGAAATGGATTAAACGTTTCCACTCCGCCAATGACAATAAATACAAAAAAATTAAAGATATATGTGGACATTTAAACCAATCTTCAAATCGGTTATCTGGGGCGGCGATAAAATCGCTCCTTACAAGGGAGTGGCTACCACTCAGGAAAACATAGGCGAAAGCTGGGAGATTTCCGGAGTAGAAGGTTCTGAATCCATCGTTGCAGACGGACCCGATGCAGGACTGTCATTAACCCGATTAATCGAAAAATACGGTGCGAAGCTTCTGGGAGAAAAGAATTATAAAAAATATGGCGACACTTTCCCGCTTCTTATCAAATTCATAGACGCACGCCAAGACCTCTCCGTCCAGGTCCATCCCACCGACGAACTTGCACGCCAACGCGGCTCAAAGTTCGGAAAAACCGAAATGTGGTATGTGCTCGGAGCTGAAAACGGAGCCGTGCTTGCAAACGGGTTCAACCGCCCCGTTGACCCGTCGGAATATGAGAATCTCGTGGAAACCGGCAAAATCATGGATGTGCTCAACTTCAACCCCATAAAACCGGGCGACACGTTTTTCATACCTGCCGGAAGAGTCCATGCCATCGGCAAGGGGGCTTTCGTGGCGGAGATACAGGAGACGTCAGACATCACATACCGCCTCTATGACTATAAAAGGAAAGACAAAGACGGCAACGAACGACAGCTGCACACCAAAGAGGCGTTCGAAGCCATAAACTTCGACGACACCGAAGGGAAGGCAGTGAACTACGTAATCCGACGCGACATTCCCGTCAACCTTGTGACGTCGCCATTCTTTACCACCAACATCTGGCAGATAGACCACGAAGTGATGAGGGATTATTCGGAATGGGACACGTTCGTTGCCTTGATTTGCACCAAAGGGAAAGCCACAATCACCACCGACATGGAATCGCGCGAGGTCAAAGAAGGGACTTCCGTATTGATTCCCGCCTCATGCAAGAAGCTCACTATAACGCCTTCGGGAGTATTCGAAGCCCTCGAAACGTATATTAAGTGATTTTTTTGCGTAAGAGGTGGCATATAAGCAAATTTCTTTGTAAATTTGCACGTTTATTCCCGATGCCTCGCATTCAGGCGAACTGACGCTTTTCACAAAGCACGGGATTTAACACTTAAAAGATCTCAATTTATTCAATATCCGATATGTATAGAGACACTACATGCGGCGAACTGAGGCTCTCGGATGCCGGCAAGACAGTGAAAATTGCCGGCTGGGTGCAACGCAGCCGCAAGATGGGAGGAATGACATTCGTTGATGTCCGCGACCGTTACGGAATAACACAGGTTGTATTCGATTCCGACCACGAAGACAATACTCTTTTCAATGCGTCAAACGCACTTGGCCGTGAATTCGTGGTGCAGATCACGGGTAAAGTGGCTGAAAGGACAAGCAAGAATAAGAATCTCCCGACTGGCGACGTCGAGATTATCGCCGAAAGCCTGAAAGTGCTCAACAAGAGCGAGATTCCACCTTTCACAATCGAAGACAACACCGACGGAGGCGACGACCTTCGTATGAAATACCGTTACCTTGACCTACGCCGTCCCTCTGTAAGAAGCAATCTCGAACTTCGCCATAAGATGGCTTTCGAAATACGCAGGTATCTCGATTCGAAAGGATTCCTTGAAATTGAGACCCCTATCCTCGTGAAATCCACCCCCGAAGGCGCACGCGACTTCGTTGTCCCTTCGAGGATGAATCCCGGCGAATTCTATGCCCTTCCACAAAGTCCGCAGCTTTTCAAACAGCTCCTTATGGTGAGCGGATTCGACCGTTATTTCCAGATTGCCAAATGTTTCCGCGACGAAGACCTCAGAGCCGACCGTCAGCCCGAATTCACTCAGATTGACTGCGAAATGAGTTTTGTGGAGCAGGAAGACGTAATCGAAATGTTCGAAGGGCTTGTGAAGCATATTTTCAAATATGTAAAAGGGATTGACTTCACCGACCCCTTCCCCCGCATGACGTGGAACGATGCCATGAGACTTTATGGAAGCGACAAACCTGACATCCGTTTCGGAATGCCGTTCGTCGAGCTCAACGACGTCATGAAAGGGAAAGGATTCTCTGTCGTTGACGACGCGGAACTCGCCGTGGGCATCACCGCTCCCGGATGCGCTACATATACCCGCAAGCAAATCGACGAACTGACGGAGTTTGTGAAACGTTCGCAAATCGGCGCGAAAGGGCTCATCTGGATAAAAGCGGACCCCGAGGGCTCCTTCAAAAGTTCTGTCGGAAAATTCTACACCCCGGAAGAACTTCAGAAAATCGCCGACAAAATGGAAGCCAAAACCGGCGACCTCATGCTTGTGATGACCGGCGACAAAATGAAAGTGCGCAAACAGCTCTGCGAACTGCGTCTTGAGATGGGCAACCGTCTCGGGTTGCGCGACAAGAACGTCTTTGCGCCGCTTTGGGTCATCGACTTCCCGCTTTTCGAGTGGGACGAAGAAACCCAGCGTTACTATGCAATGCATCATCCCTTCACGTCGCCCAATCCAGAAGATATCGACAAACTCCGCACCGACACCGGCAACGTCCGCGCCACGGCATACGACATCGTTGTGAACGGAACGGAACTGGGAGGAGGATCCATCAGAATCCACGATGCCGCACTCCAGGACGAAATGTTCGAACTTCTCGGATTCACTCCCGAAAGGGCAAAGGAACAGTTCGGTTTCCTTATGAACGCATTCAAATACGGTGCGCCCCCTCACGGAGGCCTTGCGCTTGGTTTCGACCGTTTCGTTTCCATACTTGCCGGACTCGACACCATACGCGATGTCATTGCGTTCCCCAAAAACAATTCGGGACGCGATGTCATGAACGAATCGCCTTCGCCTATCGACCGGTCTCAGCTCGACGAACTCTACCTTGAACTGAAACCCGTTGAGAAATAACCGGAGGTAATTGTTTTCCGAACCACGATATAGATGACAAAAGTAAAAGACATAGCTTCGGTAATAGAGGATTTCGCACCAAAAAAGTTGCAGGAATCTTACGATAATGCCGGCTTGCAGATTGGAGACCCGGAAATGGAGGTCTCTGCCGCGCTTCTTTGCCTCGATGTCACGGAGGAAGTGCTCGACGAAGCCCTCGAACGCCACTGCAATCTCATCGTTTCCCATCACCCCCTTCTGTTCAAAGGATTGAAAGAGGTGACCGGGAAGACTTCCACCGAACGTATAGTGATAAGGGCCATAAAGGAAAACGTGGCAATTTATTCTGCACATACCAACCTTGACTCTGCGTGGGAAGGCGTCAGCCATGAGATTGCACACATCTTGAATCTCAAGAACATAAAGGTGCTTGAGCCGAACGAAGAGAATCCGGCAACCGGACTCGGAGTCATCGGCGACGCGCAGCCTACCCCGAAAATAGAGTTTCTCCGCAATCTTAAAGAGGCTTTCAAAGTGAAATGCCTGCGCTATTCCTCCCAAAGTCCGCAACTTGTGGTCAGGAAAGCAGCCATTTGCGGAGGTGCGGGGGCGTCGCTCATCAATGCGGCGATTGCTTCAGGAGCCGACATCATTATCACCGGCGACGTGAAATATCATGATTTCACAACCTACGGACTCGACATTATCATCGCCGACATAGGCCACTATGAGAGCGAGCTATGTACCAAGAAAATATTTTCGCGCATCATCCGCGAGAAATATCCTGACTTCGTCACTTATTTTGCGGAGTCGGAAACCAACCCAATCAAATACATGTAATTCAAATATATGCCCATGGCAACCGAAAAGAAGACCGACAAAGAACGTAGCGTGGAAGAGCGCCTGCAGAATCTCTATCAGCTTCAGACGTATCTCTCTGAAATCGACAGAATAAAGATTCTTCGCGGCGAACTCCCCAATGAGGTGAAAGACCTTGAAGACGAAATCATCCGTTATCAGACCAGAATCCAGAAGCATAAGGATGAAATCGAGGACCTCAAGAATTTCGTCATTGTCAAAAAAGGGGAAATCGCCGACAGAAAAGTGAAAATCGCCAAGTATGACGAGCAAATAAACAACGTCCGCAACAACCGCGAGTTCGCTTTCCTTGAGAAAGAGAAAGAATATGAAGGCCTTGAGATAGAACTTGCTGAGAAAAACATCACCGAGGCTATCGCCAAACAGGAGCAGAAAGCTGCCGAAATCGTGCGTGCCGAAGAGGAACTCGCCGACAACCAGCACATTCTCGTAGAGAAAAGAAAGGAACTTGACGAGATTGTTTCCGAGACCCGTCTTGAGGAGGAAAACATACGCACAAAAGCAAAAGACCTCGAACAGAAAATCGACGACTACACCCTCGCAGCATTCAAGAGAATCCGCAAGAATGCCCGCAACGGACTCGGAATCGTCACAGTGCAAAGAAGTGCATGTGGCGGTTGCTTCAACAGGATTCCCCCTCAGCGCCAACTTGAAATCAAGATGCACAAGAAAGTTATCGTTTGCGAATACTGCGGACGCATCATGGTTGACGGCGCGCTTGTAGGAGTGGAGCAGCCTGTAGTGGAACAAGCTCCGAAGCCGAAACGCAAATTAGGGAAATCAAAAATCGATTAAACTATCCCGATAAATCACGCAGCGCGGAACATTAAGCTTAATGTTCCGC
>CABRKI010000094.1 GCA_902471455.1 uncultured Porphyromonadaceae bacterium
AGAGTTGGCCGTGTTTTGTTGTGAGAGTTGGCCGTGTTTTGTTGTGAGAGTTGGCTGTGTTTTATTGTGAGAGTTGGCCATGGTGCATCTTATGAATGGTTCTAAGGTGTCATTATTGCTATTAGGTTGCAACATTAGGGGAATGCACTATTTTTATGTTTTTTCTTTGGTAAGGTTACGTATCTGATAGAGTATGATGCAAATTTTGATATAAAGATATCTGTTTTAGCCTAAATTTGCATCATCGATAACAACCAAAAACAAAGGGAAAAAACAGGGTATGAAAAAAGGTATAATCCTATTGCTTATATTGCAAATATGCAATGTTGTGCAAGCAGTGGAAAGGACGGCAAACATCGTCGTTGATAGCCGGGTGAAATATCAGCATGTGACCGGTTTCGGAGGGTTCATTCCAAGTCCGACGTGGTCGTATTGGCTGAAAGATGCAGAAATCAACAAACTTTTTGGCAGTGAAAGTGGCCGGCTTGGCTTAAACATCGGACGGCTTTATATAGCCAACAACAGGAATGGCTGGAGTGCGGGTGTGGCTAATGCCCGTCAGGCTAAGAAGTCGGGTGCTTTCTTGTTTGCTTCTCCCTGGTCTCCTCCGGCTGAATGGAAATCTAACGGGAGCGATGTCAAGGGGGGCGAACTTTTGGAAGAACATTACGCCGATTGGGCGAACTTCCTTAACGACTACTACAATTACATGAAGAAACAGGGGGTGGAAATAGATGCCATTTCCATCCAGAACGAACCTGATTGGAACACCGACTATCAGAGTTGTATATGGACCGGCGAGAAGCTTGCCAAATTCTTGCGTGAATACGGCCACCTTATCGAGTGTAAGATTATTGCGCCGGAAACCGTTCATTTTAACAGGGAGATGCACGACCCTATATTGAACGACGAGGAGGCATGCCGGGAACTCGATATACTTGGCGGTCACTTCTATGGTTGGGACGGCTCTTCATATCCCCTTGCCGAAGAGAAAGGTAAGGAAGTTTGGATGACGGAATATCTCATCAACGAACGCCAGCAGAATGATAAAAAAGACATAAATTGGAAAGATGACGGTTTCCTGTTTGCACGCAGTGTCAACGATGCCATGCTCGCCAACATGAGCGCTTGGGTTCATTATTCATTGAAGCGCTATTATGGTTGCATAGGCGACGGCCAGTATGGCACATACGACAACGAAATCACGAAGCGAGGTTATGTGTTGTCGCATTATGCAAAATATGTGTCAGGCACCACCCGTGTCAAGCATGTGCTCAGCGATGCGTCGTCGTCCCTCAGTTCGTCTGCTTATCTTGCAGAGAGTGGCGACAGCATAGTTGTTATGCTGATTAATCCGTCTGCCGACGTTTATAGCGTGACAATCAATCTTCCCTTCTACACCCGAAGCGGGATGAAGGTGGCTACTACCGAAACATTGAATGCAGAAGCCGATGTCGTTGATATAGATGCTGAAACTTATGAACCTGTAGTGAGCGTAGCCCCTTGCAGCGTTAACACGTATATATTCACAAAAAGCGGTCTGCGCGATGACATCGGGGATGAAGAGGATGAAAATGACGAACTAATATTCTCCGACCGGTTTGAGTATTGCGGAGCTTCCCGTATTCCAGAAGGCTGGCGGGCAAAATATGAGGGGGGCATCCGTTATTCCGGCGACTACGGGCTGGGACCCCGTATCATGGGGTTCGCTTCCGAGGGTTGTATGAAATATGCTTTCTATTTCCGCACCGGCACGAACGATAATGGCTATCTCAGCTATGGGGAAGAAGAGGGATATCGTGTCAAGCTTGTTCCCGGAAAATACTCTCTTTCTTATTCTGTGACGGGTTGGAAGAATACTCCTGCCATTACTTCCGTCATTCAGGAATCAGCAGGCGGAATCATTGCCAGCCATTCATTGCGTCCGGATGGTTTTGTGTCGGAAAGCGGACCTTCACATCGGATTACGAATGCAACTGATTATTGCATGGACTTCGAAGTGACTGATGAGGATAATTATGTAATCAAGTGGATTATCGATAAAGCTACGGGCGGCTTTAACGAAGCGCTTGTGGGCAACATAAAGTTGGTGCGTCATGATGCAACCGGTGCTTCTGTGGAAGTTTTGACAGATGCGACGACCGGTGAAGTGGTTGCAATTTACGACATACATGGTCGCAGGCTTTCCGGGCTTCGTAAGGGAATTAATATAATAAAGTATGCCGACGGGAGCGTCCGCAAGGTTATAAATTGACAAAGAACAATAAGCTTATTCTTCTGAGAGTGTGAGAGTTAATTGAGTTTATTGTGAGAGTTGGCCGCGTTTTGTTGTGAGAGTGGGATAAAATAATCCCCGGTGGGCGCTTTGAGGTGATTTTCACTTTGAACGCCTACCGGGGATGGTTTTTTGTTATTCGATTCGCAATTATTCTTTTGCGTGTCGCTTCTCTTCTTTTTTGTCTTGGATGTAGTAGTACCCACCGCTTACTAAAGCAATGAGGGTTACGAAACTACACATAATGATGAACCCCATGATATATCACTTTTTAGAGTTATTATTCCGCTTATTATTAAAACTTTTGAGAGGCCTGTCCGAAACCAAATATAGGCCAATAAGAAGTGTTGCAGCCACTGAGATTATACCAATGACATACAATACCCAAGACTCTATTTCACCGAAAACAGAGGAAAGAACCACTGCTGTAATGATATATTTGGCTATATCCATAAGCCATTTGCCTAATTCTTTTCTCATGCTCTGTGAAACTTGATTTTTACAAAGATAGGCATTATTATTGACATAACCAAATATAATATCTTTCGGTTCATGATAAGTTGCTTTTATAGGTAAAACATAAATTATTTGTGCAATTTTGAATGTAGGGATATGCCTTTGGCATGTTTGATTTCACAGAATTGAAATGCACAAATTATTACTGCGTTGGCTATAAAAACAGTTAGATAGTATAAATTTTTTTCTTAATCTTCCCGGCACGCATATCTTCACTCTTTTCCATCCATTACACCATCAAACGTGCCGGAGGCACGGCCCTACATATATATTGCGCAATAAATTCGTGTTTTATGAAAAGAAGGAGGTTAGGGAGGGTATTTGAACGGGTTCTATTTGATTGGAGGGTTATTTTGTATTTGTTAACGTTCGGGTGCAAGGTGGTGGCAGTGGGGAGCGTTAATTTTGCAGTGTGATTGGAAAGATGACGCATCCGGAGGCGTCGTCGGGACGTCGCCGAAACAAAAGGAAGTTGTTCAGGCAACTTCAATACAATCTATCTTAAAACATTCAACACCAAAACAATTATGAAAACGAACGAAAACAAAGGCCAACTTAACATGAACCGGGCCGGCCTCTGGTTCATCTACTGTATAGGACTTGCCATCGTGGCGTTGCAGCTTCGTAGTATCGTGGGCTAACCCTATGCCTCGTGCAAATATGCTGTATTTGATTTGAGGTAGGGACGTGCTTCTGGGTATGTTATGTTTGGAAATCAAGTTGTTATTCAAACATGCCGGAGGCATGTCCCTACATTTATATTGCTTTTGCAGCAGCCGCCTTACATGTTATCGGCGGGAAAATTTCGCGCATTTGGGGGAATATGCGAGAGTGACGCAATATCCGTCGCTCTCGTAGCTGTATAATTCCATGTCGCATGCCCGGGTTTTGTTAATTCCGGCCGCATTGTCAGCGTCGGTTGGAGTGGGCAAGAGAATTTTTGCTTTGCCGATGACGGGCGCCGGTGCTCCCGGGAGATTCATCTTACGGTCGATTTGAGGAAGCGATTCGATGACGATGGCGTTGCGGAAATCGAGACCTTCGGTCAGGGCTGCCTTGTAGAGCGCCTCTTTCGCCGTCCATGCAATTATGTTGGCTTCAAGGTCGTCCGCCCCCACAATCTCTTTTTCTGAATCAGAAAGGAATTTATCTCTCACTTTCAGCACCTGCGTACGGTCGAGGTTTTCGGCATCAATGCCGAGGGCTGTGCGGGTGTTGAAGCGAGAGAGGTCGGCTTCCGGGGTTTTAGGCAATGTTGCCACGGCAAGCAGATGGCCGGTATGGGTGACGGAGATGCGTGCCGTCAGTCCGAAAAGGAACGGAGCTCCGTTGGGGAAGTGTCCGATTTCACGGTAGCCGTCGCGCCCGTTCTCACAATAAATCTGCATGGCCATTTCCCTCCAGATAGCCCCCGACTTGCTTTCCATGCCCGAAACTTCTTCCACACGTATCCCGACGGGAGTGGGGTGGGGCCAATATATGAATTCGTCTTCCATTGCTTTATTGTTCTGATTCAACCACAGGAGCGGAGAGCGTCACCTTCACTTTAGTGATGCGGTGGCGTTCCTGTTTCACCACCTGAAAACGGCAGGGACCGCGCTGCAGGGTCTCCTTCATTGTCGGGAAGTCTCCCTTTATTTCAAGGAGCAGGCCGGCAAGCGTCTCCGCCTCGCCTGTGTCTCCCAGTTCCTCTTCCTCGATGTCGATTGCGTGGCAGAAATCGCCGAGCGACACCTTCGCATCGAAAATATACGTGTTGGCATTTATTTTCTTATAGAAAGAGGTTTCTTCGTCATATTCGTCGTCGATTTCACCCACGATTTCCTCGATGATGTCTTCGAGAGTCACCATTCCCTGCGTGCCTCCGTATTCATCCACAACTATGGCTATGTGGATTTTCTTTTTACGGAAATCTTCGAGGAGATCGTCGATCATGCGCGATTCAGGCACGAAATACGGCTCGCGCAGCAGCGTCTGCCAACGGAAAGAGTCGCCCTGTTTCCCGATATATGGTAGAAGGTCTTTTGAATAGAGGATGCCGCGTATGGTGTCTTGCGAGGTGTCATATACCGGAATGCGCGAAAATCCCGATTTAAGGATAACGTCCATAGCCTCGCTCCAGGTGTCGTGATATTCGATGGCAGTGATATCTACACGCGAAATCATTATATCGCTCACCTCCTTCTCGCCGAATGTGAGGATTCCTTCGAGCATTTCCTTGTCCTGACCCTCCTTGATATCGGAAATCTGGAGGGCTTTTTCAAGTTCGTCGGTCGAAAGATTCTCGTTCTTCTTGGTGACTATTTTGTTGACGAGCGACGTGCTGCGCACCATGAACTTTGCAAGCGGGGCAGTTAACGTATAGAGTATTCCCAAGGGGGTGGCAGCCATTTTTACCCACTTCATGGTTCTGCCTCGCGCCACGAGTTTAGGGAAAATCTCACCGAAAAGCAGAAGCAGGAAGGTGAGCAACACGGTCTGGATGAGGAAATCGAGCACCGCGCTGTTGAATTTGAGCACCTGGTTGAAAGCGAACGAAAGAAGCACAACCATCGTGATGTTGACGAGGTTGTTCGATATTAGGATTGTGGCGAGCAGACGTTCGCTGTCGGCGAGCATGGAACATGCCTTCCGGCTTCCCGGGTCGTCGTCTTCGCTCAGTTCTTCTATGTCAGTGCGTGAAAGTCCGAAATAAGCAATTTCACTTCCGGAAACGAAAGCAGAAAGCAGCAGGCAGCAAAATGCGATTACGATTATAACGGCCCACGACAACCAACTTGGCGGCGGCGTGAACTCTACGGCCTGCGAAAGAAGAATCAGAAGTGAAATGGCGGGTGAGGGAGATGGTAAAGGGTCTGTATCCAAAATTATCGAGTGTTGGTTTACTGTTGCAAAGTTAATGAATTAGCGTGAGAACTGCAAATTAATTTATCGGTACGACCTTGCCGACTCGCACGTACCATACAAATCCGGCTACATTTTTAATGCCGGATGCTTCCGTAAAGGCCTTCATATAGCCGCTTACCTGTTTGATATGGGCTTTCCCTTCGGGGACGGCCCCGAATTTATAGTCGATAATCACAGCACTTTTCCCGTCGGGCGAAACCATTATCCTGTCAGGGCGGAGGTTGCCTGACCGGGGGAAGAGGATGGCGCGTTCGTTGAGTACTTTCCACGACGGATGGAACCAACCCCTCACCGGTTCCTTTCCGATGGCTTCGGAAAGGAATGCTGTCCATTCGGCGGCTCGGGCAGAGGTGACGAGTCCTCTCGTCTTCATACTTGTGATGGCTTTCGCGATATCGTCGGCGGTCTTTACCGACGACATTACGGCATGAAGCAGGTTGCCTTCGGAACGCGGGTCGGTGTCTGCGGCATCGGGCATGAGTGTCGCACCTGATTCGTCGTCCCCCTCCACATATTGAAGAATGGCAGGGCTGCTGTCAACCCCATATTCCTCTATTACCCTGCAATCCTGCGACGAGGCCGCATCGTCGAGTGCCGGCACCACGTCGGGGAGGGTGCCGAAGGTCACTATGTCGTGGGTATCGCTCCATACGGCGCAACCTTCCGGAAGCATATAGCTTCTCTCATCGGTGTCGGCCACATCGCCGAGCCTTGCGTCGGCTTCGTTGCAGATGGAATGGAGATAGGAGCCGAGTTTATGCGACTTCCGTTTCTCCGGCAGTTCGGTGAAGACATAGAGTTCGCTTACGGCACGAGTGAACGCCACGTATGCGGAGTTGAGGCTGTCCATCATGTAGAGGTCGAAATATTTTGTCCACACTTCCTCATGCTCCGTTTCTTTCAGGGACGCGGTGGTGGTAACCGGCACGTATGGAGGTAGGCCGGCGAACGCAAGGCTGTCGGAAGGACGCACCCACTTCCATTCCGATTTCATGGGGGAGGGAAGGAGCGAGGAATTGGCAAACGGCAGGATGACGCATTTGAATTCCAAGCCCTTCGATTTATGGATAGTCATGACCTGGACTGCATCCGTGCCTTCGGGTGAGGAGATGGAACGCGTTACTCCTTTTGAGTTCCACCAGGAGAGGAACGACGCTATATCAGCCGCATAGCGGTCGCAATATTCCAGAACCATATCCTGCAAGGCGGCGATAAACACCGCCTGCGTGCGACGCATTTCCAAGGGGACGAAGTTTTCGGTCACTGCCTCCACAAGCGCGGGAAGCGCCACGGTCTGCATCTTCGAAAGCATGGCGTTGATGGAATCGACCGGCGATTCTTCCCTCAGGAATCCTTCTACCTGTTCAGCCGGAGTGAGGTCCGGATTGCGGAGGGCGTAGAAGCTGA
Source organism: uncultured Porphyromonadaceae bacterium (assembly GCA_902471455.1). Classification (GTDB taxonomy): domain Bacteria; phylum Bacteroidota; class Bacteroidia; order Bacteroidales; family Muribaculaceae; genus Lepagella. The sequence goes on from CABRKI010000094.1 coordinate 7,106, forward strand.
AATTGCATTTGATGTCGGCCCACACGGCTTTCGACGGGTTGGAAGAATCGCGTTTTACGTCGGTGCCAGACACCATCTTCTCCAATACGCTTATGATTATGCCAACAGCCTCCGACGAGGAAACGAGAAGCGATTCTTCGCTGATGAACTCGATGCGTTTCTCGCCTTGTGGCAACGCAGCGTTGTATGCCACGAGGGCGGCTATCACGTCTTTCGCAAGCTGGTTGGTGCCGACGAGCAAAGCAATGTCGCGCTGGGCATAGCCGCGCCCGATCAGGGATGCCACAAGCGGGCCTATTCTCCGGAGCGCATCGCGTCTGAGGTATTCTTCTTTAGTGAGTTTGTCGTCGCCGGGCGCTCTGTCGTCATCCTCTGGCGCGGAAAGGAAGTTTACCTCCACATATCCACGCCGCTCGCGATGGCTTGCATATTGGGCGACGTTGCGGTAGAGGTCGGCGAAATCTATCGTGCCTTGTGATTCTTCTGCCAATTCAGCCACAAGCGAATGGAAAAAGAAATTGTTGAATTCCACGACAGTGCGGTCGGAACGCCAGTTGGTGTTGTCGGCTTTCGACATCCCGGCATCCACGCGGTTGGGAAATTCCTTAGGTACGCTTGTAGTGATGAGCGAGGGGTCGGCATTGCGGAAACGGTAGATGCTCTGTTTCGCATCGCCGATGATAAGATTGTCTTCGGCACGGCTTTCGCTCTCGCGGAGGAGGGGAAGGAGGTTGTCCCATTGCAGTCGCGACGTATCTTGGAATTCGTCTATGAGGTAATGGTTTATGGCCGTGCCGAGACGTTCGTAGATGAATGGCGCATCGTCGTCGCCTATGATGCGGCGCAACATGGTGTTGGTTTCTCCGAGCTGGATGGTATTGTTCGACTCCAGATATTCGTGCATCTTACGCCGCGCTTCGCCAAGCATGCCGAGATAAGGGACGAGCGGGGCATATAGCGCCCAATGTTTCCATTCGCTGCTTTCACGAAGTTCCAGCCAACGTGAATACGCACCATACATCCGGAAGGCTATATCGGTGAGTCGGGCAATTTCGCCGCACGATTCACCTTTTTTCAGAATTGAGTCTTTGCCGTCGAGTTTAAGAGGTGTGAAAATATTGCTTTTGGAAGTCTGGTCGAAGCGCAGTTGTCGAAGTTTGGCGAGGTGTCCGGCAAGATAGCGGTGTCCCTGCAATTTTATGTCGAGTCCGTTCTCTATGAAAAGACACCTCAGTTCTTCGGCATGTTTGCGGGCTTCTTCGAGTGCCTCCATCAAAGGTTTGGTTACATTTTCCTTTATTCCGAGATATGCGCTCCTGAGCGGGTCGGAACCGTCGGGAGTGTCGAAATATGAATCGAGTTCGTCGCGGATACCCTTGAAATCCTCGTTCTCAAGGCGGAGAAGCGATTTTTTCAGGCGTGTATATATGGAATCGTCGCGCTGGCTTTTCTGGAAAACATTCCATGAGGTTTTTCCGGCATCGGCTTGTTCCTGCATCAGTTCCGTCATCCAGAACGACGCATCGGAAGGCCCGGCGGAGTTGTTGATTTCATCGAGCGTGGCGTCAACGGCTGCTGCGGCAAGGAAATCGGTGTCGATTTCCACCTGGTAGGCATCGTTGAGATTCGATTCGTAGGCGAAAGTGCGTAGAATGGTCTGGAAAAAAGAGTCGATGGTGGAAACCTTGAAATCGGAATATTCGTTGAGGAGGACAGAAAGTGCGCCTCTGGCGGCTTTTCCCACGGTTATGGGGTCGGCGGCAAGGTCGGCGGCAAAATCTTTCAGATAGGCTATTTTATGCAGTTCGCTTTCCGCAAGGGGTTCGGAGCCGTCCGCACGCGCTATGTCGGCGAGTTTCTCCACGATGCGCTGTTTCATCTCGTTGGTGGCCTTGTTGGTGAAAGTGATGGCGAGAATCCTCGGCAAGCCGTCGGAAATTTCGCGTGGCGTCCGGAGCCGCCAAGACCTGCCCGGCTCCTTGATTGCAATCAGAAACCAGATGAATTTTTTTGCAAGCGTATATGTCTTTCCCGAACCTGCGGAAGCGCGCTGGAGTTGGAGCATGTGTCAGCCTTTTGTTTTATAACCCAGTGATTTGAGCAATGCAATCACATCGGCCTTGCGGTCGCCTTGAATCAATATTTCGCCGCCACGTGCCGAACCGCCCGCGCCGAGCTTCTGCTTCAATGTGCGGGCAAGCTTCTCAAGCATCTCGTCGGAGCCTTCAAATCCTTCGATGATGGTGGCGGTTTTTCCTCCGCGCCCTTTCTTTTCAATAAGAACGTGGAGGGCGGTCTTTTGTATTCCGTCCGTTTCTTGCGAAGCGGCTTCCGGTTTGTCAGGGGTATTGTCAACCGGTATGTCGCCCGAATTTTTGAGTGCGCTTAAAGCGTCTTTCCAGTCTAATGCCATTTTTTGAAGATTGAATGTCTGTTATCAGCCGCTTGTCAGAAAAATACCATCAAGCGGGCTTGGAAGCCGTTGAGAGTCATGGGGTCGGCTCCGGCGCGGTCCCACGTATGGGCGTAAAAATAGTTGAGGCGCGCCGTGATGTAGGGGTTGAAATAATAGTTGAATGTCACCGACGCCACATTGCTTCTTCCTCCGAATATTCCGGTCCGGGAGTCTGAGAGGGTGGAATAATTGTAGTTGAGCACGCATTCGAGAGTCTTCGACTTGGGAGCGGCGAGTTGTGCGGTGGATGATACGTAAGAATAATCGCCACCGCAAATCAGTCCGCGCAGAGTGGCGTATCCGCTTTGCGAACGGAATGCATGAAGACCTCCACGTCGGTTTATCTGTTGGAAGAAATATTGTCCCTCGAAAGCGAGGCGTTTATGGGCGACAACAAGCTCGGGTGTGAACTTAAAAAGATTCATCGCCTTGTCGATGGTTGTGCCTATGGCCGAAACCTGCGCTACTTTCGTAGGGAAATTGGCCGACATTGTGAATCCGTCGTGGACATCCACGTTGTCTTCCACCCTCCTCTGGGGAGTGGCGAACCCTCCGCTTATTCCGACATGCCATATCGGCGAGTCGTTTTTCACCTGTCTATAGACAAGGCGGGTGAGTAGCCCGTAGCCTTGCTGATTAAACAAGGGTGCGTTTATTGCCTGTGTGAGCGCGCTGCTTTCCACATGTGCGCTTGCGGCGGCGTAGAAACGTGGGGAATAATGCACGTACATTGCGCCAAGCTGGAGCCCGGGGGTGTAGAGGGCCGACGCCGTAGGTTGCTCATAGGTCACTTTCAGCGACGACGACGTTGACTGAAGTCCGTATTGATGGATGAAATTTCCTATTCTCAGCGAGTTGTGTTTGTCGAATCCGTATTCAATCCACATGTTGCGCAACCCGATTTTGGAATAGGCGAATGCCACGTCGATGTTGGAACTCCATTTCCCGTAGCTCATCTTGGCCCCGAGACGCACCTCCGGAATAGCCATTCCGTCGGGGAAACTTTCCTTTTGAGGCGAGGCATAGAGGGCGCCGTCTATAAGAATCCTGCCGGAGGGGACAACCTTGAATTCAGGTTGTTCTCCGGCAAGGATGGTTGACGGCAACAGGAACAGGGATGTTGCCAATAGTTTTCTCATAAAATCACATTGAAGACAAAAGACGACGCAATTCATCAACCGACACGGCCCTTGCGGCAAGTTCTCCCTGACGGTTGTAGATAAAGAAGACGGGAATGTCGGAAACGTTGTAGCTCCTTGCTGCTTTTGAATACTGTCCGTCGGGGTCGAAAACGGTCACCCAGGGGAGATTGGCGGCGGCATCGCGCCAAGAATACTGGTCGGGGTCGAGCGACACCTGATAGAATTCGGCATTGCCCCCCTGTGAGGCATACAGTTTCGAAAGTTCTATGTTGAGGGCGGGCGCGTCGGGATGCGTGAGCACCGTAAACATCACGACAACCGGTTTCCCTTTCCCCACATAGTCGGAAAGCTTCCGGTTAGTGCCGTTTTCGTCGGGAAGCTCGATGTCTATCACCTTTATTTCCTGTGCCTCGATTTGCAGGTGGGTGCCACGCTCGGCATTGCGCTGTTTGATGGCACTTAATGACGTCTGTTCGAGAAGTGCGGTACGCGGGTCGTCGGGGCGAAGCTCCTTGAATCCGGTGGCTACCGCCGCGAAATATTTGTAGTCTTTGTCAGGGTCGAAAAGCGGTTTGTCGCCGATGGTTTTGGTGAGCACGTAATAACTTACGATGGAACCTTGCGCGTCTTTGATATATTTCGAAAAAACGTTTTTCTTGAAAGCATCGAGCGAGTCGGGGGAAATGCCGGCGGGAAGCGCCATCACCTCCTTGTCGAAACGCTCCATGGCTTCGGCTTTGGGAGTGCCGGAGAGGGTATATTGCAGTCCGAAATCTTTTTCCGATGTGTTGACGGTGACTGTCTCTACGGAGTCGATGGGGAGGTAGATATAACGTCCGCCGAGGTCAAGACGGAAAATCTCCGGGGCTGCCGGAGCCGGCCTTGAGATGGTGAAAGAGCCCGACGAGGAGGTCCTTGTGGAGTCAATAGCCATCCATCTGCCATGGAAGTCCGATTTTTCGAGAAGTACCGGGGCGTTGTCGGCTCCTTCAATCTCTCCCTTGATTTTGAAATGGGGTTCGCCACACGAGGCGAGCATCATGCAGGATGCTATGGCTGCCATCTGGCAGGACCCTGCGAGGTATGAAAAATTCAGTTTCATGAGTTCATTTACTGTTTTGGGGTGCAAATATAGTAAGAATCTGTGGTTTTTACAGAAAAAAATGTTAACTTTGCGCAAATTTTACCCAGCGAAGAAAAACAATAAAGAATTTTATGTTAAAGCCAATTAAGAAGACCATCGAGCTTGGCGACGGCCGTCAGATTACAATAGAGACGGGGAAGCTTGCCAAGCAAGCGGATGGCGCAGTGGAAGTGCGCATGGGCAACACCATGCTTTTGGCCACTGTCTGCTCTGCCAAGGAGGCTAACGAGGGCGTGGATTTCATGCCCCTCACAGTAGAGTATAAAGAGAAATATTCCTCCATAGGCCGCTATCCGGGTGGATTCCTCAAGAGAGAAGGGCGTGCAAGCGATTACGAAATCCTGACATCGCGCCTTGTGGACCGTGTGCTGCGTCCGTTGTTCCCTGACAACTACCATGCAGAGACGTTCGTAAACGTCACCCTATATTCAGCCGATGAGAACGACGCCCCCGACGCGCTTGCCGGAATCGCAGCATCGGCAGCCCTGATGTGTAGCGACATCCCGTTCCAGGGACCTATCTCCGAAGTGAGGGTGGCACGCGTTGAGGGAGAGTGGGTCATAAATCCTACTTTCGACCAGATGGAGCGTGCAGACATCGAACTGATGGTCGGCGCCACCTACGACAACATCATGATGGTGGAAGGCGAAATGAACGAGGTTTCGGAAGCCGAGCTTCTCGAGGCTCTTAAAGTTGCCCATGATGAAATCAAAAAGCATTGCGTAGCCCAGCTCGAACTGATGAAGGAGGCTGAAAAGGAGGTGAAGCGTGAATATAACCATGAGGTGAACGACGACGCCCTCCGCCAGGATGTGGAAGAGAAATGCTACGACAAGGCTTATGCCATAGCGCGCACCGGCAGCGCCGACAAGCAGTGGCGTAATGAAAGCTTCAGCGCCGTGGTTGACGAGTATATCCAGAATCTTCCGGAGATGACGGAAGAGCAGCTCGCCCTCTATACTCCCGAACAGCGCGAGGCTATGGTAAGACGTTATTATCATGACGTGGAGAAAGAGGCCATGCGTCGTTGCGTGCTCGACGAAGGAATTCGTCTCGACGGTCGTAAGACCACTGAAATACGCCCCATCTGGTGTGAGGTGGATTATCTTCCCGGCCCTCACGGAGCAGCAATCTTCACCCGTGGCGAGACACAGGCCCTCGTGACGGCTACACTCGGCACAACGCTCGACGAAAAAATCGTTGACGACGTGCTCAACCAGAGCAAGGAGCGTTTCTTGCTTCACTATAACTTCCCTCCGTTCTCTACGGGTGAGGCCCGTCCGGTGCGTGGCGTAGGACGTCGCGAAATCGGTCACGGCAACCTTGCCCACAGGGCATTGAAGAGGATGTTCCCCGACAACTTCCCTTATACCTGCCGAATCGTGAGCGATATCCTCGAAAGCAACGGGTCTTCTTCCATGGCGACCGTGTGTGGCGGCACCCTCGCGCTTCTTGACGCCGGCGTTCAGATGAAACGTCCGGTGGCCGGTGTCGCAATGGGTCTTATCTCCGACAAGGGTGCCGTGAAATATGCCGTGCTTTCGGATATTCTCGGCGACGAAGACCATCTCGGCGACATGGACTTCAAGGTGACCGGAACCGAGAAGGGTATCACGGCCACCCAGATGGACATCAAGTGCGACGGGCTCAGCTATGAGATTCTTGAAAAAGCTCTTGAACAGGCTCGCCAGGGCAGGCTCCATATCCTCAATATCATAAAGGAGACCATCCCCGCACCTCGTGCAGACTATAAGCCCCACGTTCCGCGCATCGTCACCCTTGAGATTCCAAAAGAACTTATCGGTGCCGTTATCGGACCTCAGGGCAAGGTTATCCAGGGCATCCAGGAGGAGACCGGAACCACCATTTCTATCGACGAGGATGAGAAGCTTGGAATCGGACGCGTCGAAATCGCTTCGAAAGACAAGGCAAGCATCGATGCCGCCCTTGCTAAAATCAAGGCTATCGTGGCACAGCCTGAAGAGGGCGAGGTGTATGAAGGCACAGTTCGTTCCATCCTTGACTTCGGTGCTTTCGTGGAATTCATGCCGGGCCGCGACGGACTTCTGCATATCAGCGAGATTTCATGGAACCGTCTTGACACCATGAACCAGAGCGGTCTGAAAGAGGGTGACAAGGTGAAAGTAAAACTCACTGAAATCGATAAGAAAACCGGTAAATACCGTCTTTCGATGAAGGTGCTTACAGAGAAACCGGAAGGTTACGTTGAGCGAGAAGCGCGTCCGCGCCGTGAAGGCGGCGACCGTGGCCCACGCCGTGAGGGTGGCGGCCGCCGTCCGCGCCGTGACGGTTTCGGAGGCCCGCGTCGTGAAGGCGACAACGGGCAGCGTCGCGAATTCCGCCGTGAGGGTGGCGACAACCGCCCGCGCCGTGACGGTTTCAACGGCCCGCGTCGCGAAGGCGACGGCGGTCAGCGCCGTTTCACTCCCCGCAACAACGAGGAAAACGCAGAGTAAAGACATAAACCCTATAAATAAGAATTGCCGGATTTCCGTCAGGAAAT
>CABRKI010000095.1 GCA_902471455.1 uncultured Porphyromonadaceae bacterium
ATCGGCTTTCGATGTCCCCGCTTTTATTATCAATCTGTTAATTCAACATGCCGGAGGCAGGTCGTTACATGCATGTCCACATGATACTAATCAATTTGCGTATTTCACTTCTACCTCGATGCCTTCGGAGCATTTCACCGCAGGGATATCGATTGTCGTTACGTTGGTTTCCTTGTTATATTCGAACTTGTCTGACGCCTTCCCGCTAATTTTTACCGAAACTGGCATGCCCGAATTGTAAACATTCATTTTATAGCCACGCTGCGCCTGCATCCCTTCGAATTTTCCTTTACGCGGAAGAACGGAATAGAGAGCGGTATCGCCGCTCCTTTTCTGACAGAAAGTTGTCACGGCATACTCTTCCGGATAATTATTCGAATCGCCGGCATCCTCATAGAGGACGCCCTCCCCTTTACCGGCAGAAACGATATCGAGCACTATATGGTCCGGGCGATCCATGGCATGCATCACGGTAGCCGGATTGCGGGGTATGATGGAGCCCTCCTTCAGGAAATAGGGAATCTGTTGAAGCGTGAATGTCATGTCATAGTCTTTGCCTCCTTCATACATACAGTTATCAGAAACCGACCACCAGTTACCCTCCGGGAGCCATACGTTCTTATGGCTTGTGCCGAAATCCGAACGGTCAACCACAGGAGCCACAAGTATGTCATCGCCGAAATAATATTCGTTTTCACGTGCATAGGCGGCGTCCGTCTCGGGATGTTCATAATAGAGGGGACGAACTATCCCCACACCGGTGTCATAAGTTTTCCTCGCCATCGTGTAAATGTAAGGAAGGAGAGAATATCTGAGCCTTACCGCATCACGGAAATCCGAAAAATTGGGATAAACCCACATCCTGCGTTCAATCACAGGTGCCGACGAAGCATGGGTGCGGAAAATCGGAGTGAACACACCAAACTGCACCCAACGCAGAAAACGCTCCGGATCGTTAGGGTCATCGTTAGGATTCATGTGTCCGCCAAGGTCATGCCCCCAATAAGCATATCCCACATTTGAAGCGGTAGCCGTGAAGTAAGGTTGGAAAGCGAGAGTGGGGAAATTGATATAAGAGTCGCCTGAAAAACCTATCTGATAGCGATGCGAACCGAGACCACCCCAACGGTGGAATATCACGGGACGGCGGTCGGGACGGCTCTTCTTCATCTCGTTAAAGAAAACATGGTTACACCAGAAAGTCTCGCCAAGTCCGTCCATACGCGGGTTAAGAAGATTCTGCTGCCAGTCAAGCCACCAGAAATCTACACCCTGCCCCTCTCGAGCACGAATGATATTTTTGAAAAAAGACCTATAAAAATCATGGTTCTCAAGCATCCAGGGAATACCGTTCCCCTTAGACGTATCAAAACCAATTTCGGAAGCAATCTTCCCATAGAAATCCTCATCGTTCTTCACCCCGTCGGCCGGATGAAGATTTAAAGCAGTGCGCAACCCCGACGAATGTATATCTGAAAGCAAACCTTCCGGATCAGGAATTAGATTAGTGTTCCAGGTCCAGCCGGTCCAGCCGCCCCGACCGCCCGACACGTTTTTGTCGCCGTTCCAATGCCAGTCCATATCGAGAATCAAGACATCGGTCGGAATCTTATTGTCGGTCAAATCCTTCATTATATTTCTATAATCGTCGGCGCTGTAGGCAGAATATTTGCTATACCAATAGCCGAAAACATAGAGCGGGGGAAGCGGAATCTTGCCTGCCACTTTTGTGAAATCGCCGAGCGCCCTCTTATAATCGTGGCCATAACCCATGAAATACAAATCGAGGGTATCCTTTCCTTTACGCTCCGCCACCCAGTCGATGTCGCCCTCTACCGGCTCGAAAGCAAGCGAACGGCTTCCGTCGCCACGTGTGGCAGACGGGGAATCGTCGATTACCGCCCAGCCTGAGCGGGAAAGTATTCCGTCTTCGAGTTCACTACGTTTGTTGTCGCCGTTCTGACCATCGAGCGTGCGCGTCGTACCTTTTAGGTTTCCCTCGTCCTTCAGCCCCGGATACCATACTATGGGCTTACCGTTCAATTCCATCGTGATGACAAGATTGGAATCTGAGGGTTCGCAATTCCTGATGTCCGACCCTTTCCGATACCTCAGGCTAAGCTTGTTGGTGGTGAGATAAAGGAACCGTTTGTCTTCCTTCTTCTTGAATTTGGGAGTGGGAAGATCGCGGTTGACGATAGCGAAGGTGGCTCGGTCTTCGAAATCGGATGTCGGATTATACTCGATACGCACCATTTCAGGGGTGAGAACGGTGAACCGGGCATTGCCGGAGACTATTGTCGATTTTGTGCGTGCCACAGGATTATCGGCAAACGCAGCCATGCCAACCAATGTGGCAATCGAAAGGAATGTGGTCAATCTTTTTATCATGATATTAAGCTATAAAAAGTTTCTTTTAAAACCGGGAATTTATGGGTAACCCCGCAAGAAAAACCATGTCACCGGCAGCTTGACAGCATACGGCGCATTCACGCATCTTCTTGTGTAAGATACAACCATGTCGGAATATGGTACTGACAAAATTAATCAAAAAAAAGATGGAATAATGTGAATAAAGCCGCAATTAAAACGACCAAATCCCACTATCGCCTGCATTTCAACATATTACGTCGCCCAAAACAAGATCTCTATTAAGAAATTATACATAAACAAATGCTCAAAATATCCGTGCGTTTTAAGCGTATGCAATCAAACATGCCCAAGGCATCTTCCTACATTCTTATCTGATCTGCAACTCCATCCCCACATAAATCAAACATGCAATCCATTATGGTAATCCCACCACCGGAGGGGACAAATCGTTCATCCGCGAGGTATAAATCATTCAATGCACCTGTCAGAATAAGTCATGCAAATGTCGCCGAATCGTTCAAAAGGGGGTGTATATGTGTCAAAATAGGTCAATCTTATACCGGTCCTGTTTTTTCGACAAAAATAATTTGCCATCATAATAAAGAATTGTTAATTTTGAAACAGCGGAATGTAAAAAGTTTGTGCAAAATAAACATTGCATAGGTCTCTCCCCGCATTGCGCAAAGCATTTATAAACGCTTTCCAACACCGGAAAACTCAAACCTAAAAACATATCGAAAATGAACCGATTTCTTTTGACAGCCATAACGGGCATAGCGGCGGTGTCGATGTCGGCACAATCGTTTACCGAATGGCAAAACCCTGAGGTGAATGCGGTCAACCGCTCTCCCATGCGCTCCGCCCACTTTGCTTACAGGAATGGTGAAGACGCTTTGGCGTCGCAAAACAAAAAGGCTTCTTCCAACTATATGAGCCTTAACGGTATCTGGAAATTCAACTGGGTAAACGATGCATCGTCGCGCCCAACGGATTTCTGGAAAAAGGATTTCAACGACAAGGGATGGGACGACATCCGCGTGCCGGGTGTCTGGGAGCTTAACGGCTACGGCGACCCGGTATATGTCAACAATCAGTATCCCTGGCGCAACTCCTTCGAGAGCAAACCGCCGATTGTCCCGACGGAAAACAATCACGTAGGCACCTACCGTCGTGAAATCAAGGTGCCGGCGTCATGGAAAGGGAAAGAGATTTTCGCACATTTCGGTTCCGTAACCTCAAACATGTATCTTTGGGTCAACGGCAAATACGTAGGCTATAGCGAAGACAGCAAACTTGAGGCGGAATTCAATCTCACACCCTATCTCGTGCCCGGGAAAGAAAACCTCATCTGCTTCCAGGTGTTCCGGTGGTGCGACGGCTCCTATCTTGAAGACCAGGATTTCTTCCGCTTCAGCGGCGTTGGCAGGGACTGCTACCTATATGCGCGCGATAAGAAGCGCATTGCCGACATCAGGGTGACACCCGACCTTGAAAACAATTACACCGACGGAGTGCTCAACATCGACCTCTCCCTCACGGGCAACGCCCCGGTGCAACTCACCCTCAACGATGCCGACGGCAATAAAGTGGCTACCGCCTCCGCCAACAAGAGTGGAAGAACCGTCATGAAAGTCGCCAACCCACAAAAGTGGACAGCCGAGACTCCCTATCTCTACACGCTGAGCGCCACAATGCAGGGCAACGACGAAGTGATGCCTGTAAATGTCGGCTTCCGCAAAATCGAACTTACGAAAGGCCAGATCCTCGTTAATGGCAAGCCCGTATTGTTCAAGGGAGCCGACCGTCACGAACTCGACCCCGACGGCGGCTATGTGGTGTCGCCAGAAAGGATGCTTCAAGATATCCAGCTCATGAAGCAGCTAAACATGAACGCCGTGCGCACATGCCACTACCCCGACGACAATCTCTGGTATGACCTCTGCGACAAATATGGTATCTACGTAGTGGCAGAAGCCAACATAGAGAGCCACGGAATGGGCTATGGCGAAAAGACACTCGCCAAAGACCCGAAATATGCCAAGGCACATATCGAACGCAATGAGCGCAACGTGCAGCGCAACTTCAACCATCCCTCCATCATTTTCTGGAGCCTCGGAAACGAAGCCGGATACGGCCCCAACTTCGAGGATGCCTACAAATGGGTAAAAAAAGAAGACCCGAGCCGCGCCGTGCAGTATGAACAGGCCGGCATCCACAATATGACCGACATCTTCTGCCCGATGTATTACGGCTACGACGGAATGAAGAAGTATGCTGAAGAAATGCCTTCCGACAAACCGCTCATACAATGTGAATACGCACACGCCATGGGCAATTCCATGGGCGGATTCAAGGAGTATTGGGACCTCATCCGCAAATATCCCAACCTCCAGGGCGGCTTTATCTGGGACTTCGTTGACCAGGCCGTAAGGACAAAAGGGAAAAACGGAGTGGAAATATATGCCTACGGCGGCGATTTCCACCCTCACGACCCATCTGACGGCAACTTCTGCGTGAACGGAGTCGTAAGTCCGGACCGTGTGCCCAATCCGCACGCCGACGAAGTTAGATATTATTACCAGAACATCTGGACCACCCCGTCTGACCTTCCGGCAGGAAAAGTGAAGGTTTATAACGAAAATTTCTTCCGCGACCTTTCAGATGTTACCCTCGACTGGATTCTCCTCAACAACGGCGTGCCTATGCGCGACGGAAGAATCGACAAAATCAGTGTCGCCCCGGGCGAAACAACCGAAGTGACAATACCCTACGGACAGATTTCCAACAAAGGTGAATGGCTTCTCAACGTAAGCTATAACCTTAAAGACGCCGAGGGTTTGCTCCCCGCCGGACACTGCATCGCCAAAGAGCAGTTTATTCTCAACGAAACCGCAGTTGCCGATATGGATGTTACCACCCCCTCGCAACCGAACTTGAAGACCCCGGTACCCACTATCGTTGACAACCATTCTTTCTTTATGGGTGTAAAAGGCGACGACTTCAATCTCGAATTCGACCGCAATTCAGGCTTCATGACCAAATATGAGGTCAACGGCACTGAAATGCTTGCCGAAGGCGGAAAACTTACCCCCAACTTTTGGCGCGCCCCGACCGACAATGATTACGGTGCAGGCCTTCAAAAGAAGTATTCCGCATGGAAGAACCCTGAAATCAAACTCGAATCGCTTAAAGGGGAAATGAAAGACGGGCTTGCCGTTGTTTCGGCAGACTATAAGATGCCCGGCGTGAGCGCATCTTTGAAACTGACATATACAATCAATGGCGAGGGTGCCGTGAAAGTTACCGAATCCCTTACTACCGACAAAAACGCCAAGGTGTCAGACATGTTCCGCTTCGGAATGCAGATGCAGATGCCGGAATCGTTCGGCAGCATCGAGTATTACGGACGCGGCCCGATAGAAAACTATTCCGACCGCAACCATTCCACACTGCTCGGAATTTACAATCAGAAAGTGGCGGACCAATTCTACCCTTACATCCGTCCGCAGGAAACGGGCACAAAAACCGACATCCGTTATTGGAAGCAACTCAACAATTCCGGCAACGGTCTTGAGTTTATCGCCGAGAATCCCTTCTCCGCTTCCGCCCTTAACTACAGCATCGAGAGCCTTGACGGCGGTGCGTGGAAGGCCAACACCCATTCACCCGAGATAGAAAAAGTGAACTACACAAACCTCCTCATCGACAAAGCTCAGATGGGCTTGGGTTGTGTCAATAGCTGGAGCGCACTTCCTCTGAAAGAATATCGTCTCCCCTACGGCGACTACACATTCACATTCGTTATGAAACCGGTGTTCCACCAGCTTCACAACTGATGGCCTACAATTCAGTAGTCTGTCGGGCAAATCCAAGACAGACCACGGAACTAATAAAAAGAGAACGGATTCGCTTTTTTTGCGAATCCGTTCTCTTTTTTACGGGGAATTCTTTTTATCGGCATCCTCAAGTTCTTCCTGCGACAAAACCACATACTCCTTTTCAAAGCCGCTTCGTGAACAGCGGTAGCGATAAACCACATCAACACCCGCTTGTAAAGCCGCCTGCAACAACGAATCTTGTCGGATGCCGTTGTCCATTACGGCAAACGTGCGAGCTGCATTCCATTTTAGGATGACATCTTCAACCTTTACAAACGATGCCTTCCCTTCGTCGATTTCATAGCAATAAACCAGATGGTTAGGTTCAGCCACAATCCTGTCGAGACGGATAGCCGGGTCCGGAGTCTTCCCATTGTCATGATTCAACACCGCCACCATATCCTCAAGTCGTTTATGGGCATCAATGTGATGTTTGTTTTTCTCCGTCATTTTTCTGCGCAACGAAATGATATCTTTCAAAGAAAGTTCATACACCTCTCCCCTCGACGGATCCTCATAAAGCATCACCCATCTCATCGCCAATCCATTTGATTCCGCATAATCGAATAAGTCCGGTCGGCTCGCATACATGTCGTCTATGAATCGATTCACCTCATCCAGATTCTCCCACATTCTATGAATCTCTTCATTGAGACTGCTTCCATAAAGTTCATGGTCCAACGTTGTCCCCACATTCAGATATTCGCCATCGCATGCCACTTCTACAATGACGTATCTATCATAAATCTGTGGCAAACTACGGTTAAAAGCCGAAATCTCCTTTCTCATTTCCTTAGCCTGTCTTGAATTGAGAGGGGCGACAAGAGGAGTAACGAAAACTATAATCCATATCGTCATAATGAACACAACGACATCAAAGACAATATCCCACCAAAACGCTTTCCTTTGCATTTTCGGGAATCTTACATCCATCAATTTGCTTTTACCCAGATACACCAGCCAAACAATGTCAATGGCAACCATCCCGCCGCTAACAAGCATATACCGCGCCGGCGCACCAAGATAGAAAGTGCCTGTAAAAACAATAAGATGGAAAAACAATGCCAACCCCACAAAACTGTTGGCAAGGAAAAAAGCATTCCTCCAACGCAGGCAAATCCCCGCTATGGCATAAAGCCCGAGCAAAGAGGGGGTCGCCATCAGAAGTTTCAATTCCGTGGTGACATACTCCAGCCTATACACGACAGTAATGATAAACATCACGCATGCCGCGCAATAGAGCACAAACATCAACAGCCACCCTCTGATTTCGGGGTCGTCCCAGGAAGGGTCGTCGAAATCCACCGGCTTAATACAAAGTCTATTATCCCGTAAGCCCATAATTTCCAATTTTTAAGAGGGAATCATTCCTTAAGTGTGAATTTAAGAGAGGCTACGCGTTCGCTGTCAGGTCCTGCCATAACCAGGAATTCACCCGGTTCAGCCACATATTCAAGATTGTAATTATAGAACTTCAAGTCGTCCGGAGTAATTCTGAAACTTACCTTACGGCTCTCGCCCGGCTGAAGCGTTATGCGTTCGAAATGCTTAAGAAGTTTGACAGGCTGGGAAGTACTCGCTTCAAGGTCGCGCGTATAAAACTGCACGATTTCGTCGCCGGCACGGTCGCCGGTATTGGTGACGGTCACGGTAGCCGTTATCTCTCCATCGGCTTCCAGTTCAGTGGAAGAAAGATTGAAATCCTTATAATCGAAATCAGTATAGCTCAATCCGTAGCCGAATGGATAAAGAGGAGTGGGCTCAACATCTATATAATTGCTTCTGAACACCTGGAAGCCTTTCCAATCCTTACCGACGGGCCGGCCGAGCGGCAAATGGTTATAATATATAGGAATCTGGCCTACGCTGCGGGGCATCGTCACGGTCAGTTTCCCGGAAGGTGAAACATCGCCGAAAACTACGTCGGCAATGGCATCGCCCGTTTCAGAACCGCCGAACCATACATTCAAAATGGCAGGCACATTCTTCGACTCCCAATCCAGAACCGTGGCGCGGCCTGAAAAATTCAGCATCACCACAGGTTTCCCTGTTGCAAGGAGGGCCTCAAGCAACTTTTTCTGGGTTTCCGGAAGCGTCAGTTCACAACGCGAAGCCGATTCCCCGCTTGCCTGTGTGCCCTCGCCGAGAGCCGCCACAATAACGTCAGCTTCACGCGCCACCTTCAATGCCTCTTCAATAAGTTCATCTTCCGTGCGATCGTCCATCACAGAAGCATTGTAAGGGGAAAACCATTTCTCAACCCTCTTGTCGCCATAAAAATTGCATCCTTTTGCATACAGTATTTCCGCATTGTTGCCTACGGCATCCTTGAAACCCTGAAGAAGCGTCTTATATTTCGACGGTTGCGCCATCATGCTCCATGTGCCCGGGAGGTCCCTCTGATTGTCGGCCATGGGTCCTACCAGAGCTATCTTTCCCCTTTTCTGCAATGGAAGCACCTTACCCTCATTCTTTAAAAGCACGAAAGTTTTGGCGGCTATTTCGCGCGCCGCCTTACGGTTATCTTCTGTATAAATCTCGGTTTTCTCCCGAGATGGGTCGATATATTTATAAGGATTGTCGAACAAACCGAGCTTATATTTTGCTTCAAGCACCCTGCGCACGGCAGTGTCAATTTCATCGATACTCACCTTTCCTTCCTTCACGGCAGTCTCCAGATTATCGAGAAACGAATGCGACGACATATCCATGTCGGTTCCTGCCTTCAAAGCCAATGCAGCCGCATTAGCACCCCTTGCCACGCCATGTTTCGCCATCTCATATATCGATTCGTAGTCAGTCACTACGAAGCCGCCGAAGCCCCATTGGTCGCGGAGCACATCCGTCACAAGCCATTTGTTTGCAGTAGCCGGTATTCCATCCACGGTATTAAACGAAGTCATCACGCTTCCGGCCCCTGCTTCAACGGCAGCTTTATAAGGAGGGAAATAATTGTTATACATGCTTTGGCGGCTCATGTCAACCGTATTATAGTCTCTTCCCCCCTCGGCGGCGCCGTAAAGGGCGAAATGCTTCACGCACGCCATAATTTCGTCATTCCTTTTCATATTGTCGCCTTGGTATCCCCTCACCATGGCGCGCGCAATCTCCGAACCAAGATAAGGGTCTTCCCCGTTCCCTTCCGCCATTCTGCCCCAGCGTGGATCTCGCGCGATATCCACCATAGGACTGAACGTCCAGCATATTCCGGCGGCCGACGCCTCTCGTGCGGAAATCCTCGCAGCTTTCTCTATAGCCTCCATATCCCATGAGGCCGACAATCCAAGCGGAATCGGGAAAACAGTTTCATAACCGTGAATCACGTCCATTCCGAATATCAAAGGGATGCCAAGCCGGGTATTCTCTACGGCAAGCTTCTGGAGTGCCTGCACTTTCTCGGCACCCATTACGTTGAAAGTGCCACCGGCATTTCCCTTGGCAACAATGGCACCCAAATTCGAAGCCTGAGGATTGCCCGTCACTATATCCTCTCCGGGAGGAAGGTTAAGCTGTCCTATTTTCTCCTGGAGTGTCATCTTCTTCATCAGTTTTGTGATGAAGGCATCCATATTTTTGTCGGAATCTTTAGCGAAAACCGGAACCGCCGACATCATCACACACAATGCCGAGACTCCAATGGCCCTATGAAAACTGTTTTTACTCATATAATGAAGGTTAGATACGACGGTGTGTCACAAAATTTATGACACACCGTCCGGTTACTGCATATTGTCAATATATTTTGCCATCCGGTTCCTCCCCACGGTTGTTCCCCGGATAGATTTTTATCATCACCACACCATGCGAGGGCACGTTGGCAGTGAACTTCTCTTTCGCTTCCTTTTTCCATACATCCTTCTGGCGCCAGAGGTCGCGGATTGTCTGTTCGCCACGTATTCCGAAATCGGAAGGGGAAACGGTCATGTCAAGAGGTTTGTCTCCGTAGTTGAAAAGGCCAACGGCCATGCTTCCGTCAACGAGCGGCTTGGCATAGACCACGCTTCTGTCATCTTTAAAGAACGGCATCGCCTGATAACCCAGCTCATCCTGATGCACGTCGATAATCTCGTTGTTGCGCAGAAGGCTTAGGGTGAAATCGTCGAGCTGCTGCATGTCGCATCCTAAAAACATAGGGGAAGCGAGTATCGACCAAAGCGAAACGTGCGTGTATTGTTCGTCGGGGGTAAGACGCGAATGATGCAGTTCGCCATCCCAGCCGACGACACCTATCACCATCATATCGGCATCCGCCCAATGGCCCGGTACATTATATGGAGCCCATTTGTCTTGCTGCTGAAAACCGATGCGGCTCATGTTGCCCCAGGTGTCGCGGATATCGCCTGTGGTTCGGTAACAGTTTGGATAGCGCGCCCATTGCGGGGCATCGCCCCAATGGGCGGCGTTCGACATTCCGAACAATATGTCGCGGTCTGTGGCGCGTAAGGCGTCAATCATCTCCTTAACGTAATAAAGTTGGTTGGGAGTCCAGTCATATTTCAAATAGTCTATGCCCCAGTCCTGCCATTGCTTTGCATCATTCTTCACAAATGAATACTTTCCATTGCGGAAGTTATAATAACGGGCCGGCCATCCTTCCTGAAATCCAGGCAGACTGTCGCGTACGGTCCACTCATAGCGTCCCTCGGGATTGTCGCAATAGCTTCCGATAAATCCGGCATAACTACCAATCCACGGCGCGGAATATATTCCCAGACGCAAACCCTCCGAGTGAAGTTCGTCTGCCATTTTTTTCATATCCGGGAATTTCTCGGGATTAGGTTGGATTGCATTATATTTACCTCCGCGCACACCTTGCCATCCGTCGTCGATGTTTATGTAGCTCCATCCATAGTTCACAAGGTCATTGTCAACCATCGAACGTGCGGTTTCCTTTACCAAACTTTCGTCTATAAGAAGTCCCCAGCAATTCCAGCTGCTCCATCCCAATGGAGGAGTCAAAGCGACTTCATCGCCAATCTTGATTGTAAAATCTCGCGTTGTGGTTCCCTTGGAATTGCTTGCCGAGAGTTTGCAAGGATAAACGCCACTCTTTTTTGCCACTCCTGTAATCAATCCGGTAGAAGCATCGAGTTTCAGCCCTTTGGGCAACCCTTCGGCAGAGAAAGTCATCGGTCTCACGCCGGTGCAAGGAATCCGGTAAAGGAATTTGGAACCGGGGCGCGCACCAAACACTTTTGCACCGTTTATTCTCGGAGTTTCCGGAGCCGGAGGGGTAAGAATGTATTTTGAATTGTCTATTTTCGGGAGAGTGTCACGCTCGGGAGGACATTGCGCAAGCACATTTAACGGGATAAAGGAAAGTCCGAAAATAATCAATATGAAAAGTCTCATGTCAGATAAAGTATTATAAAGATTTTAAGATAAGCGGCGGCAGATTTCTGTCAGATTACTGCCGCCACCCGATTATTAAACGCCAATTAATTAAAGTTATTAGAAAGAACCCAGCAAAAGTCTTTTTCCATCCGCCTGCACGGCATAAACTTTGGCTTCCGCGACGTCAACTGCCGAAGGCACGTCAAACGTCAGGAAATTACTGAAATAAAGAAGTTTCCCGTTTTCATCATTCTTACGCACCTCTATAGTGACAGCTTCGTCGCCATCGCTTACAGCCACGTTCCTGCCTGAAATCTTGGCGGAAATCGAAGAGGATAGCTTAAGATTGTTTTTATATGTCTCGAAAAATCCGAGATCGCCGATGTCCGTCCTGTCGTAATCCCCGTCAAGATAACCCGTCATCTTACGGTCTTCTATATATTCCATAGCATGCTTCGGTTTCGGGAATTGCTTCATATATTCCAAAGTCTCGTCAACCATCGGCTTGGTGATGGTCATGCCACCGATTGTGCTCGACTTATTGACCGTCTCGAAAAATCCCCATAAATTAAAGAAATCCGTGAGGTTTTCATTTGCGGCTCTACAACATGCCTTTACGAATTCAAGCTGCTTCTTGCCCGATTCTCCCGAAGGCTCGAGATGCACCTGGCGCATTTCCTTGAATACTTTCTTCCAAAAATCTGTCTTTCCCAACACCTTGTGGTAATACACATACAGTTGCCACCACATACGGTTGTTTATGTTGTTGTAGCGGTTGTCGCATTTCGCTATGTAACTCCAGGAACAGTCGCTTTGCTCCGCCCTGAGCCATGCCAGGCGACGCATTCCAGGTCCGTGCGAAGTATATTTCCCGAGCCTCTCACACACGTAATGGGCAAACACATTGGCGGAAGTTTCTGTCGAAGGCTCCCAGTTGATTGCCTGCTGATGCACGTGTCCCATCTCATGGGCGGGTCCCCACGTGCCTCCTATACGCTTGTTCATAGCCTCCTTGTCAATAACAATGACATCGAGAGCCGTCCATATAAAAGCCATGCGATTGTCTGAAGCCCAGAGGTTCAACTGATTGTTGCTCGCCTCGGGCGACATCCCGAACATGTGGTTGTTAAACGGTTTGCCATCGCCTCGGAATTCATCGATTCCGCAGAATTCCTGCTCCCATTTCACCATATCGTCCCATAGCTCTATGGCACCAACAATTTTTGTCTGTGGCATTTTGACACGGCTGAAATACATAATGAAATCCGTGCCTCTCACGCAGAAATACTTATGTTTTGCCTTACCGATGATTTCAGCATATTTCTCGTCGGTCTTGTGCTCTTTAAGATCAAAGAAACCGGTGACGTTAGAACCGCCTATAGGAAAATGAATCCTGATAGGCTTGGCATCCGGAGAATTGATGTCGGCAACGTTATACATAACAAACAGCTGGCCTTCATTCTTTATCTTCAACTTGTTGACTCCTTCTTTGAGCATATATATGTCGCCAGAATCGGCTGGCTGCCAATAATCGCCCTTTTCATGCGTCACCTTCTCCTCGCCTATACTCTGAAGCGAAATGGTTTGTCCGTGAGTGTCGCCTACACATACAATCACCTCTTCACCCGGCACAACATAAATGCCCGTCGGATTGTCAAGAATGGAATATGTGCGAGTCATCAGCTTGTCTCTCCATTCCGTTGCAATCGAATATGCCTCATAATCACGGATTCTGAAATCTTTTTCCGTAGGGTCATAAGTATTGTCGCGTATGGCACGCGCCACACGGCTGAAATAATCGCCAAGCCTGTTGATCTGTTCATCGGAAACGTTCGGTTTCAACTGCGTACACGACAAATCGGCGAATACTGTCAAAAGACTGTCGTTCAAAGGATTCGTCGTATTTGTCCTATAGAACTCCATTTCAGAACAGCTTGCAAAACCTCCGAACCCGCTCTTTACTTCAAACTTAATTCCGGTAGGTTTCAACCCGCCGGGAATCTGAACAACGGACGGGGTACTCTTCTCTCCGAAGTCATAGTCCCCCAGTTTATCATATTTGTAACCGGAATCGGTTGCAACATATATGGTAAGCTTACCGAAATTACCATTCCCGTTACGAGTATAATATATCAGATAATCTATAACTTCCGTACCGGAGAACCTATATTCGAGTGTAACGGGGAAACTCGTTCCCTTCCATGGAGAATGATAGTGGGTGCTGAAATCTCCGTCGATTGAACATTCGATTCCCTGCTTTGAATAACCGGTTTCCCAAGCCGACGCTACCGCAGAAATAGGCTTGATTTTAATATCCTCCGCCACCACTACAGTGCTGTTGCCATATTGCACCACCGTTATGGTTTTTGATATGAGCTTCGAAGAAGTCTTAACAGTGACTGTGCCTGTCCTCTTTTCTCCGGTGGTGTTTTCACGCGCTTTTATTTCAACCGCAGGATTATTCTCCGAATCCGCCTTGATAGAAGCCACAAACCATGTGCCGGATTGTTCAACGGTAAGTTTATCCGGGGCAAGGTTTGTAATCAAAGGCACCTCCAATGTGGCGGATGCACGGTCAACCTCTATATTCCTGAAGGAAGCGTCGATGTCAAGTTGCTCTTTTACTATGGGTGCAGGTTCTTCGCTGCTTTTACACGATGGCAAAACCGAAGGGCTGAAGAGCACAATCGCCGCCGCAAATAATAAATTAAGTCGTCGCATAATATAGATTTCAAATTAATATTAGAAAGGCGGGTGATGGATGAAAAATCCAATCACCCGCC
>CABRKI010000096.1 GCA_902471455.1 uncultured Porphyromonadaceae bacterium
AAATTTAATCATCTTTTTTGACTCGTTAGGAGTCAACTTTTTTCAGGACGAGACACCAATTCGGATATTTTACATGAGTGTTTTTATAAGAATGTCTGACCGGACTGGAGGAAATGTAGATGGAAGCGAGTTCTACATAATCTCTATTTTTCAAAAATACATCAGATTATAATATTTTTTTGTTAATTTTGCATTACAGTCTTCCAAATGCTTAAAAATACTTTACGATATATCATGAAACAGATACTGACCGTTTTATTATTTCTCTTTTCGTTGGTGGGCGTGGCCGCCAACCCGATCGACAACATGCTTGAACGCATCGACAAGGGTGCATCGAGGAAATTCAAGACCACCCTTGTGAAAAGTGACAAGGATTTCTTCGAGCTTTCGCAAGACGGCAACCGGATTGCCGTGAAAGCCAATACGTGGGTCAATATGGCCACCGGCATCAACTGGTATCTTAAACACCATGCCGGAATCCATCTTTCGTGGAACGGCATGAGCCATCCCCTCCCTGCCGTGCTTCCACGTCTTGATAAAACCGTGCGTCATGAAACCGACCTTAAACTCCGCTATGACTTCAACTATTGCACGTTCTCCTACTCCATGCCATTTTGGGATTGGGAACGCTGGGAGAAGGAAATAGACTGGATGGCTCTCCATGGCATCAACATGCCGCTTGCCATCGTCGGGATGGAATCGGCTTGGCGCAACATGCTTCTGAAACTCGGCTACACCGACAAGGAAGTGGGCGAATTCATCTCCGGACCTGCATTTTTCGCTTGGTGGGCCATGAACAATCTTGAAGGATGGGGAGGTCCGCTGCCGCAGTCTTGGTATGCGCGCCAGGAAAGGCTTCAGAAACAGATATTAGCCCGAATGAAAGAACTCGGCATGAAGCCTGTGCTTCCCGGATATTGCGGCATGATGCCCCACGATGCGAAAGAGAAACTCGGTCTCGACGTGACCGACGGAGGAACCTGGAACGGCTACGTGCGCCCGTCCAACCTTTCCGCCACAGATTCCCGATTCGATGAAATCGCCGACCTCTATTATAAGGAACTTACCGCCCTCTACGGAAAAGCTGACTACTATTCGCTCGACCCTTTCCACGAAAGCAAAGACGACAGCAACGTGGATTATGCCGCCGCAGGCAAGAAACTTATGGCCGCCATGAAACGTGCCAATTCCAAGAGCGTGTGGGTGGTGCAGGGATGGACGGAAAATCCGCGTCCCGAAATGATAGAATCGCTTCCGGAGGGCGACCTTCTGATTCTCGACCTTTTTTCGGAATGCCGCCCCATGTGGGGAATACCATCGGTTTGGAAAAGGGAAGAGGGCTATGGCAAACACCAATGGCTTTTCTGTATGCTCGAAAATTTCGGAGCCAACGTGGGACTCCACGGCAGGATGGACCAGCTCATCGACAACTTCTATCAGACGAAAGGGAACCCTCTCGCCAAGAACCTCAAGGGATTCGGTTTCACCATGGAAGGCTCGGGCAACAATCCCGTGATGTTCGAACTCATGAGCGAACTCCCCTGGCGCAACGAAAAATTCACTAAAGAGGAATGGATAAAAGAATATGTCAAAGCCCGCTACGGCACGGACGATCCCGCCGTGACGGAAGCTTGGAACGTGCTTTCCAACTCGATTTACAACTGCCCCGCCGGCAACAACCAGCAAGGCCCCCACGAAAGCATCTACTGCGGCAGGCCCTCGCTCAATAATTTCCAGGTGAAGAGCTGGTCGAAGATGCGCAATTACTACGACCCGGAATCCACTCTTAAAGCCGCCACCCTGATGGCTTCGGTGGCCGAGAAATATAGGGGCAACAACAATTTTGAATACGACCTTATCGACATAACCCGCCAGGCCCTCGCCGACCAAGGGAGACGGCAATATCTCGCCACCATAGCCGACTACAATTCCTTCTCGCGGGAATCTTTCAGGAAGAACGCCGACAAATTTTTGGAAATGCTTCTTCTGCAAGACCGTCTGCTCGGCACAAGGAGTGAATTCCGGCTCGGTTCATGGACCGAAGCCGCAAGAAATGCAGGAAGCACACCGGAAGAAAAAGACCTCTACGAATGGAACGCGAGAGTGCAGATCACTACCTGGGGCAACCGCATCTGCGCCGACGACGGCGGCCTACGCGATTATGCCAACAAGGAATGGAACGGCTTGCTACGCGATTTCTATTATCCGCGATGGGCTACATATTTCAACGCCCTCGCCGACCAGATGGAAAAGAATTCGCGTCCCGACGCGGACGCCCTCGGAGGGGGACCGAACAGCAACAAGACTGCGACCGAACTGTTTGCAATGGCACTTCCTTCAGGCCCTGTAATCGACTGGTATGCCCTCGAAGAACCCTGGACCCTGAAAAAAGGGGGTTACTCTTCAACTCCGGAAGGCGACCCCGTGGCCACAGCCATAGAAGTGATGGATTACCTCAACAACAACCAATAAGTATTTTCAGCAGATGTCAAAACGTCTTCTTTCACTCGACATTGTCAGAGGCATGACCGTAGTGGGCATGATTATGGTCAATAACGGATACCACGGTTCGTTCGAAGCACTACGCCATGCGGAATGGAACGGACTTTCGCTCAGCGACCTTGTCTTCCCGTTTTTCCTCTTCATCATGGGGGTATCGATGTTTCTCTCGTTCTCCGGAAAAGGCTTCAAGCTGACTCCGCAAGTTCTCGGAAAAATCCTTAAACGGACTCTCCTTCTTCTCTTGATTGGAATTGCCATCAACTGGTTTGACAAAGCGGTTTACGGCAACTTTGGTTTCCAGGAACTCCGCTTCTGGGCGGTGCTTCAAAGAATAGCCTTATGCTATCTGTTGGTATCCCTTTTCGCATTTGCCTTCAACCGCCGTTATATCCTCACGACAGCCACAATCCTGTTGGTGATATATGCTGCAATCCTGATTGCGGGAGACGGCTACAGCCAAGAGAAAACCCAAAATATCCTTTATATCGCCGACAAATGGCTGTTAGGCGATGCACATCTTTACCATAAATCGGCTGTAGATCCGGAAGGACTTCTAAGCACCATCCCCTCTGTCGCCAACGTGCTTTTCGGCTTTTATTGCGGAATGAAGATAAAGGAGCTTCATACCATTCTCGAAAAAACCAACGCACTGTTCTTTGCGGGAAGTGTTCTTACATTCGCCGGTTTTATCGTCAACTTTGCCTTTCCATGCAACAAGCACATCTGGAGCCCGAGTTTCGCCCTCGTCACTTCCGGGTTCTGCACTCTCCTGCTTGCGCTTATGATGGTGCTGATTGACGGGAGAGGAAAAAGAGGCGCGTGGGTAGATTTCTTCCAGATTTTCGGAACAAACGCCCTTCTCCTCTACATCACGAGTGAAGTAATGGCGATAGCGTTCGGGCGCATCGGATTAAACGACCTCCTCTTCGATGCATGGTCGTCGCTTATTCCCGTGCCGCAGCTTGCATCGCTCGCCTACGCCGTCACCTACGTAGCGATGAATTTCGCCATAGGATATCCTCTGTGGCGCAAACACATCTACGTCAAACTTTAGGGATGGTATATCATCTCCACTTTCCCGACGGGAAGGCTTGCACCTATGCTTACGGGAATCCGCTCTTCGGCAGAAACCTCTGCATTTACCGCATAGCCGCTCATACGTCCCTGATAGGTATATTCAAACTGCACGGAATATGTGGAATATGAGCCGTCGTCCGTTTTAAAATGTGATTTCCCGTTGTATGTTATCACCACTTTTTCGGGATTACCGTTTTTCATGGCAATCGGAATAGTGAGTTGCTGTCCGGCAGACATACTCTCGAAATCTATTTCCTTAAAATAATAGAACAGACCGAGCATATCGGCAGTGACGGTTATCGCCTCCATGGTGTCGTCGCTCGCGTCAAGGGAGCCCTCCCCCTTTATGTTCTTGTAATTTGAAGGGAGACTCGGATTGAAATTGTTGCTCCTGTAGAGGGTTACTTTCGGCTTCATATACCATCCGTTGATATAGTCAACCGTTTCAGCGCTGAGTCCTTTACCGGGAGTCATAGTTGCTTTAAGGGTATCGCTCACACAGAACACCCTGCCGTTCCATGGAATGCTGTTTCCGTCGAGCGTAGCGGAAAAACGACTGCCATCGGTCTGCATTGTCACGACACCATGGGCTATCATCACATCTATCAGTCCCCAATGGTAATGCACGTTATAATTCAATTCCGTATATGGAATATTGACCTGCGCCCTTCCGATGAAAACGCAACATAAAACAAAAAGCAAGGAAACAATCTTTTTCATAGTAAATCAAGTTTAATCATTGAGAGGGTATTGCGACACCCTCTTTTTTAATTAAAATAACAATCACCTCAGGCTAATGTTTCAATCACATTATTTCCATGGAGCAGTAAGCAAACGCATAATCTGACTCACCGTCGTCTCAAGATTTCGCCGTGCATTTTCCGGTTGCATCGCCTCCTCCAAAGTCAAAACGTGCTGCATGATGCTGAACACACCGCAAAAACCGACATTATCAATCACATCTTCATCTTTCAAACATCCACCGACGGCTAAAACCGGCACACCGGCCTTCTTTCCCCTTTCAAGCACTCCGGAAAGCACCTTTCCCATAAGCGACTGACGGTCGATGCTTCCTTCTCCGGTGATGACCAAATCCGCATTTTTCAGACAATCATCAAATTTTACTGCATCAAGCACCATTTCAATTCCAGGCATCATCTTCGCTTTGAGGAAAGCACAGAAAGCGCCTCCGAGCCCTCCCGCAGCCCCTGAACCGGCCACCTCTTCAAGATTAATACCAAACTGCAAGGCAATGATTTCTGCAAAGTTCCTTAATCCCTTGTCAAGCCTTTGCACCGTCTCCCCCGAAGCACCTTTCTGCGGGGCAAAAACAAATGCCGCCCCATTCTTGCCATAAAAAGGGTTATCCACATCACATGCCGCAATAAGCTCGACATCCTTAATCCGTTTATCGACACACGAACAGTCTATATCCGCCACTTTTTCAAGGTCGGCTCCGGTCCCCTTCAATAAATCCCCATCCTTATCAAGAAATCTATATCCCAAAGCCGAAAGCATACCCATGCCGCCGTCATTTGTTGCACTTCCGCCAAGACCCATGCATATTTTTTTGCATCCCCTTCCAACGGCATCCAACATCATCTCACCCACTCCATACGTAGTAGTCAGTAAAGGCTTCCGACGATTTTCAGGAATAAGAGTCAACCCTGCGGCCTGCGCCATCTCCATGACGGCAGTATTCCCGTCGCTCGACAAAGCATAGCGAGCCAACACTGTCTCCCCCAGCGGTCCGGTCACCCGACATTCCTTATAATCGAAACCACCCGTAGAAGCCAACGCCTCCACAGTGCCCTCACCGCCGTCGGCAACAGGGAGTCTGACGCACTCACATCCCGGCACAACCTTCCTTATGGCACGAATACAACCGTCTGCAACCTCTCCCGCCGTCAGCGACCCCTTAAACGAATCGGGTGCCACCACAATCTTTTTAAGTTTCATATCTCTCCATTAATAAACCTTGGCAAATAATAAACATCGACAAATATAGACATTTAAGACGATACTGAAAAATAACTCGCCGAAGTTTTTCCTTTAAGAAGCTAAGAAGCTCACAACACAAAAGACGGTGTGTCATTTGAAAACCGACACACCGTCTTCCTTCGATTTAAACGGCAAGCTAATTACTTTATCATGACTTTACCGGTGGTGCCATTGGCTCTGCGTATGATATACAGCCCGGGAATTATTGGCTCGCCCACCTTCGAACCGTCGATGCGATAATATTCCAGAATTGGGGAATCTGCATCATCAGTCACATCGCCGATTCCGGCGGATATGGGCTGCACGCCAACGGAATAAATCCTGACGCATGCGTCTGAAGCACCGGTTTCTGCCCTTGTTGCGGGATTCTCGGTTACATCATCGACATCGCTGGCATATATATACACATACTCATCCTTTGCAACATCATATCCTACCGTTATATCGCCCTTGCTGTCTTTTGCATAATAAGACGGTTGGCGTTCGCTTATCTTGACAGCAATGCGTCTGGAGCCGACTGTAAGACAATTAACTACCACATTTCCGGTACCGGCAGGCACCATCATTACAAGGCCGTTAAAGCGGTTGGCAATATCACTCTTTCCGGGTGCCAGGCCTCCCACGGCATCTGCCTCGGAATCACTCACAGTAGATTTCAATACGATAGACCCGTCAGTCTCGTCAAAACCATCTTCATCGCCTACCGTAACATACACATCACCTATCACAGCGTCACTCAGGTCTGTCGAAGGTTCAAGACTGTCTGTAAAAGAAGTGGTTGTTTCTTCAACGGAGGCTGAAATTTCTTCAATCGGAATTATCGCATCGGCATACCGGCTCCATTGAGGATGAACCTTATATGATTCCATACTCTGCGCCGGCACCTTTATATATTCCACCGATTCAATGCCATAATAGAAGTTCCACAAAGTCCCGTCGGCTTCAACAGGCTCCGGGGAGGTAGAAACAATCCGCACTTTAGAATCAGGATTATAGTAAAACGGGGTGTTGCCGACATACTCAAGGGTAGAGGGCAAATAAATGGATGTCACACCACTACATACACTGAATGCATCGCTTTCAACAATCTTTGTACCCTCCGGAAGGGAAATCTTTTTCAGAGCAGCACACCATCTGAATGCATTTTCAGACACACGCTCAAGCCCCAATGGCCAATGCACTTCTTTAAGGTTACGGCACTCGTCGAATGTAGCCGGTTCGATAAACCGTATGTTGTCGGGAAGATAGACGCTTTCAATGTTGCGGCAATCAAAAAATGCAGCCGTATCTAAGGTCTCTACATTCGGAGGGAACACAACATCTTTCACTCCCCAGTTGCTGTTATAAAGGCCTTTCGGAATACGTTTCACTTTTTCTCCGATAATAATCCCGTCGAATTCCACAGGTTTGCGTGTCCTCTGACCGAATATTCCCCCGTCGCCATAATTATAAGTGAGGCACTCCGCATCGACGGCTTCATACTTTATCTGCCATAGAGATGAGCAATCTTTGAAAACTCCGTCGCCGATAAATGTTATGTATTCCGGAACCGTGACCCTCGACAGGTTGACGCATCCTTCGAAAAGCCCTTCTTCCCATTCTGTCACTCCCTTCATTTCAGGCAACTTAGAGATTCCCGAACGGGAGAATGCATAGGGACCAACCTTGGTCACCGAACTTGGGACCATAATCTCCTTTGCTTCATTCCCTGAGAAAAGATAGGGGGAAAGAGCCACGGTGCCCTCCTTTATGCCGTATCGTTCAAGATTTTCAGCAACGGAATAAGCCACCTTACCGACGTAGCGTATGCCCTCTTCCGGCTCGATTTTAGCGACTACGGCATCCGGAATTGCCTCGCTTTCGATGTCAAGGATAGACGACGGAAGTTTAAACACTTCGGGCGACGTATATCGGAAGGCATGCGTTTCAAGATGACGCAACCCTTCGCCTATTATCACTGATTTAAGCTCCTTGCATTCTGCAAAAGTCCCCGACTTGATAGTATCGGGTGGAACAGGCATATCCACCGTTTCAAGCAACGTGCCGGAAAAAGCATTTTCTCCGATTCGGCGAAGGGTGCCGTTAAACTTAAAACCGGTGAGTTTTGTTCCCTCGAAAGCATTTCTTCCAATCTCGGCAAGAGCCGGCAAATCAAGTTCTCCCCTGAATGAACTTCCGAAAGCATAATCCCCGATTTTTTCTAATGAAGCGGGAAGCACCACATCCGAAAGGGACTGTGAACGCAAAGACTCCCTGCCGATTTCCTTAAGTCCTTCCGGAAGCGTGACCGCCACAAGTGCGCCGCATCCCGCCAGGATAGAATTGCCGATTGAGCTCATCTTATCGGGCAGGATAATCATGGAAAGCGACGGATGGCTTGTAAAAGCCCCGGCAAGGTTGTTGCTGTGGATGTCAGTGCGCGAAGTCGTGGGAGACGTTGACACGGTATTTTCAGTATTATACTCACTGAAATAATAGTTCACGGTGCCGGAAGTTCCCATTCCACCCTCAGGAGCGAAACTGAAGGAACGATACAGTACGTCGTCATAAAGGAATTCCACCTCCTTCATGTCAAGATAAGAGAGTCTTCCCGTCAGCCCGTTTGCCGAGCAAAGGAATTTAAGGTCTTCGCCGTTGATGGTACCTTTGAGCCGGAGCCCCTCTATAAAATCCACATCAAGGCCAAGGAGCTGCGCCTTCAAGCTTCCGGGAGTAGCCACGGTCACGTTGTAAGTGGCCGCAGGAATTTCCGGTGTGGACGCTGTTGGGAACGTATATGCATGCGGAGAGTCAATATACATGTAGCCGTTGCCGAAAATTGTTGCCGTCCTGACGGTAGTGGTCTGTTCCAGATGTATGGGTTTGCCGTCATAGCGCGGAGAGGTGCGCGTAGGCTCGGTGCCGTCAATGGTAAATACAAGGATATTGTGCTTCCCGTCATCATAACACATCGTCCCCTCATAAGGAGTCAGCGTAAGGTCGAAAGCCTTATAATATTCCCCTGGATTATGGGAGAACTTCGTAAAGTCCTGCCATGGGGAAGCCCCGTCAGTAAGACCGGCGTAATAAATCGTCACCCGCGAAACCACAATGTCATAGTTTGCCGTGAGAGTAATTCGGCTTGTGGGGTCGGCACTGTAGATGCACTTGGCACCGCCCATCGCCATCATCGGGTCAATCTCGGCTACTGACAGCTCACCGCCGCCGGAAAGCGACAGCGGATGGGGCATCATGTTTTCCCAGTCAGGTTTGGAAGTTCCCGTAGGGTCTTCCCAAGGGACGATATCGAAATCGAACGCCGCGTTACCGGTGATCCCTGCTATGGAGGGGGTAGTCAGCGTGCCCCCTTTCTTGATTATCACACATTCCGGCCCGGCATAGGCACCGGTGAAAGACCATCCGGCGGGATTGTCGAGAGCGGATTGGTCGAGTGCCGTCGTGGCCTCCATGCTTCCGCCGACGTTATGGAAAGTCTCGACAAGGAGGTTTTCACGCTCACTTGCAGAAGATTGCGCTATGCATGCAGCAAAGGCAATCAGAGAGAGTATCATCCGTTTCATGAGAAAAAATTTTAAGTATGTTATCAGAAGAATTGATTGATTGACTTGTAGGGGGGGACTCCAGAATCAGCTTTTCATGCCGCTTTTTTTAAGATACCCCCTTGCTATAGCCTTTACGATAAGGTCAGCCACATTTATCGCTCCCAGTTTGGCAAAAAGGGCTTTCCGATGTGCCTCTACTGTGTTTTCCGACACAAACATTGCTCCGGCAATCTCGCGTGAAGTCTTGCCTTGTGCAATCTGATACAACACTTCGAGTTCTCTTACCGACGGATGCAAAGAACTGTCTTCCGCCGTTTTCAAAGTCTTTTTGACGGCTTCGCAATAATAGTTGTCGCCACGGATAATTTCATGTATCGCAGCTATTATATCGCCCCCGTCGCCAGATTTATAAATAATCGCATTCACGTCGCGTGCAAGGAGTTTGCGGAGGGTCCATATCTCGTCATGCACGGTGCTGACAATAATGTGCGCCACAGGATTTCTGGCACGTATCATCTCTATGAGTACGAACCCGTCAAGATCAGGCAACTCGAGGTCGATTATATAAAAATCGTAAGATTTCCCCTTATCAACCTCATTCAACAACCCCATGGCACTCCCGAACATATCCACATCGACAATCCCGTTGTTATTGAGAATGGCTTTCATACCCTCTCTAATAAGATCATGATCATCGACTACGGCGATTGTCATTTGCGATAACGCCATTTTACCTGATTCATATTTGTCAGTCATTGCAGGGTGTTGTTGTCGTAGTATGTTATACTTGTTCAATGATGTTACAAAATTACACCCTTATCTCGATTGCGTCAATTACGGATTACCGTAATTTTACATATTTCCGACAAGCAACGGAGCAACTTGTCACTATTATCTTATTTCTAACACCCATATTCCCGCTAATCCTCTTCGATGGGATTGTCGGGGTCTTTCTCATTGTCCTCCAATTCTTCTTCATGCAATTTGGCGGCAAGTTCCTCCCAATAGGTTATGCGCCCCTCCAATGCCGCTCTCTCCTTTGGATTTCCTTCTTCAATATGTTCCAACTTCTCCGAAAGGATTTTCGCCATCGCATCCGCACCACGCCAGTCGCCATGAGAACTCGCTTCCTCGAAAAACTTCATGGCTTTCCTCAAATCTTCCGGGCAACCCAATCCGTCGGCATAAATCCATCCGAGCCTGAATAAATAATCATCAGGAGCAAGACGGGCTGCTACGGAAGTCCATTTAAACAGTTGAGCCGCCCATTCCTCATCATCCAGGAACTCCGGCATAAGAAGGTCCCAATAATAGTCGCTCAACGCTCCCGCAGCTTCCGCACTTTCATTTGCAACTGCTTCATAATACTCCACTCCGATTTCCGGGTCTCCCCCTCGCGCCATATTCATATAATAATCGCCGAGCCACAAACAAGCAGCTTCTTTCCAGCGGCTGTCATATCCGGCACAAAGTTCATAAAACCTCTCGGCATCATAATGGTCATATTTCTGCCTCGGACCTCCCTCCTTCTGGTCAGGGGTCTCGGCATTGTCGCACATATACCCGAGAAGAAAATATCCCAGCGCATCGCCACCTCCCGTAGCGGACTTTTCAGCATATTCGAAACACTTGTCAAGGTCACCATGAACACCAATTCCATCATGATACATCAATGCCAAAAGCCCGTCGCGTTCCGGACACCCCTTTGCATTAAGCACCAAATCGGCTGCTTCGCCCTGTCTTGCCGGGTCCTCTTCATGCCCGTCGAGAATATCAAAGAATCTGTCGGATAAAGTCATAATCAATCAAACATTACGTGAGGGTTCATTTGCGAAGGGGTATGCCATTTTATATTGTAATCCTCTTCAAGCATTTCCTTCTTCACACTCCAATAGTGGAAACAGAATCCGAGATGGCGAGGTGCGTTCGCGAAACGTTCTTCAAGCCTCGCTTCCATATCATAATAAATGTTTTCCCATTCCCAAGTATATTCCACAGGGTCTTTCTTCAGATGTCCAATCTGCGGACGGAGTATGATTTTCAGGTATTCGTCAGGCGTTAAAATTGCCGCCAAAGCTTTTTGGAAATCCTTGTCTATTAATCGGTCAAGCCAATCGGATTCGTCAAGCAGGATTCTTAGTTTCAAAAATTTACGCACTCTCCCCGTAAATTCCGAATCGAGTTTGCCGGTATGATAGGCCACACGGAGATAATAGAGTAGCAATTCATATAAATCATGGTTATACACCGACTCCCCGACAGCGTCAATGATACGCGGAAGGGTGTCTTCCATCGCTTCCCATGGCGTAACGTCATAGCGTATCACATCCAAAACGCCGCGTGAAATTTCCTTCAGCCTCCTGTATGCCTTCATTTCGACAAACGTCTCCGCGAGGAGCACATATAACTGGAGTAAGACGTGGTCATGGATATGTGGGGCGTTCTCCTTCACCACCATGTCGATAAGGCACGAAAAGCATATTTCATCGTAGCGAAGGGCATCCTCATCATCTTCAAAATCCAATGACTTCGTCAAAGAAATGGCTTCATCGATTCTGTCATCTATCGATTTATAATCATCGTTGACAATTTTATCTATTTGCTTCCTTAACTCATATTTTTCCATAAAACCACTGTTTTGTCAAATTTCAACCGTCAGTATGACTTTTGTGCCGTTACCATTATCCTCTCCATAAAAAAACTCAATCGATCCCTTAACAGATTTGGCCCTGCGTTTCATCGAATCCATTCCAATGCCCTTACCGGAAGATACACTATAAACGCCATTGTCACTGACCTCAACCGTCAGAAGGTTGCCTTCATAATTCATTTCTACGGAAATCTCCGTGGCACCGGAATGCTTCAATGCATTCCCCACCGCCTCCTGCACAATCCGGTAAACCTCAAGGCCCACAGCATCTGGCACATCCTGCCATGACAATCCCTCGGCTATCTTTGAGGAATATGAAACCTTCGTCTTTCCTTCGTTGGCCTCCGCATTTTTATTTATGAAGAAACGCATCACCTCGTCGATTGATGCGTATGCAAACTCCGGCGGCATCAATTCATGGGAAATACGACGCACCGACTCCCGACAATTATCGATAAGCGCGGCAGTGGTTTCAGACGGCTTCCCGGCGGCGATGTTCATCTGTATCGCCAGGAGGTCGTTGCATACTCCGTCATGAAGTTCACGCGACATGCGCCGACGCTCGGTCTCCAGACCTTCGACATATTGCTGCGTAAGTTGCGTACCGATTTCGGCGCGCAACTTGGCGAATTCCATTTCTCTCAACATCCTGCGCCGACGTTGGCGGCCGGCATAAATAATGAACCCAATTATTGCGATAAGCAGCAAGCCAATCGCTGCGAACAACCACATCAAAGTCGTCGCCCTCCGTGCCTCGCTGTTGGCAAAGGCAAGTTCCGTTTCCTTGGTTTCATATTTCACGGTAAGGTCGCGCAGACTTTCCGCCTTTTCCTGTTGCCATAGCGAATCGCGCAGTTCATTGCTCTTCAGTATTATGCCGTATGCATTTTTATAATCGCCGAGATTGGAATATGCGAGGTGCATATTGTTGTAACAGTCAAACTTCACGAAAGGGAGATTGTCGATTCCATCAAGACCAAGTATATTGCCGAACCATTTCAACGACCCGCTGTCATCACCGTTTTTAAGACAAATCGAACATTCCGCCTGATAATATACGAGCTGCGCCATCGTAGATTCGATTTCCGGAAGAAGAGAATTGCATTTATCCCTCCACGACTGTGCCGATTTCTTGTCGCCGAGGCGGTCCGCAATCAGCATGGTGTAAGCGGCGGCGCGGAAAGCCGCCTCCTTGTTGCCGCAGGCGATTGCATCACGATATGCAAGGTCTTGGAAATGCAAGGCCTTTTCAAGTTCGCCACATCCGGTTAGCACCGAACCCGCCACGCCATAAACCGTGCCCCGAAGTTCCGGGTCATCGCTTTTGGCAATCCATTCGCAAGAAAGTTCTGCATTCTTCGCCGCTTGCTCCTTGTGTTGGGTGTCAAGATTCAAAACCGCTAAGTTGATATAGAGCGATGCTATTTCTTCTATCGCTTCCCCGTCGGGATTCTCGCGAAACTTCCCCGAAGTAACCACTTCAAGAGCTTTTTCATAACTCGTCAAGGCATCTTCAATGCGCCCCAAAGAGCGAAGGAAAACACCTTGTGCGGAATGTGTGCCTACAATTTGGGTAGGGTTTCCGGTCTTCAATGCCAACTCTATGGCGCGTTGCCCGACAATGGCGGCGGAATCGGTGCGTCCCACACTATGCAGTGAATCCGCAGTTTCCCGCAACCGCTTGACGTCGCTCAAATCATCCGTAGCGGCAAACGAAACCACCGTGGAAAATATCAAAAACAGTGAAAAAATAAGTAGTCGCATAAAAGCAGTCACATTATATATACAAGGGGGTTAGGACAGGTCAAAACCTATCCCATCGCAAAGTTAATAAAAAATAATTGATATACAATTTATTTGCCGGGGGCGAGTTCTATTATTTCGCAATCGCGCTTGTCGGTGCCGTCGATTGTGAGTTTCACGAGTGTGCGCACCTTGTGCCAGCCGAAAAGGCCGGCGGCTCCAGGGTTGATGTGGAGAAGGTCGAGTTCCTTGTCATAAATCACTTTCAAAATATGTGAATGGCCGTCAACCATTAGTTTAATCTTTTCCTCGCGCAAAAGATTTTTCATTCCCTTAGCCCATTTCCCGGGATAACCGCCTATATGGGTCAAGAGCACGGTAACCCCCTCCACGTCAAAAATTTCAATTTCATTACACTTCCTCCTTACCATGCCATGGTCGATATTGCCGCTCACAGCCCTCACCACAGGCACCACATCCCGCAGATTCTCAACTATGGCATAGTCGCCGATATCGCCGGCATGCCACACTTCGTCGCAATCCTTGAAATAATCTGCAAAACGGCTGTCCCAACATCCGTGTGTATCGCTAAGAATTCCTATTCGTTTCATTATTATGAGATGGAGTTTTTAATGACTTTAAGTCTTTAAGGTCCTTAAGGTCTTTAAGGTCTTTAAAGACTTTAAAGACTAATGACTAAAGACTAAAAGATCGGAAGAGCGG
>CABRKI010000097.1 GCA_902471455.1 uncultured Porphyromonadaceae bacterium
GTCACCGGTGTAATAAATCATAGTTGTGCCACCTTTCCGATGATAAGTATATCAGTCAATTTGATTCTTGTCCTGCGATTTGAGAAAATATATTCGCAAACCCCCGAAATCATATTCGCAAGCGAACATTTCGGGGGTTTGCTCTTTTAACCGTTTGTTTATGCAGTTGTTGTTTCGCAAACTGCAGGTTTATTCTTTGACTTTCGGAGTGTTCCATCGAAGCCGAAAGCAACTTATAATTTTATCTGCGGTTGGCTCGGGTTAAATACTTGTATTCACGCATCGCTTGCTTGGTTGCCTTAACGATATCAAGTAATACCCGCATTTCATAGTCACTGCAATCCGAGAGAATTGCGGTGAATTCATGATTGGATGCCTTGATTGTATTGGTAAGGCTGTCAATAAGCAGGTCATCGGTGGAGACATTCAGTTCGTTTGCCACCCTCACCAAGGTATCGAGGCTGCAAAACTTGTACGCCGTCTCCACATAACTCATATAGGCAGCAGAACGATCAATTCGCTCTGCAAGCTCCATTTGGGTAATGCCTTTCTTTGTGCGGAACGCACGGATTCTCTGCCCGAGAAGAATGTAGTTGATTTGCATATAGAAACCTCCAAAAAATTGATGTTTCTATTATAAGGTATAGCCGATGTGTTCAACTGCGGCTTATTCCAAACATCGGGCATAGATTATATAATAATCTATATACTATAAACGGATGAGGGAGGTGCGTCATGAGAGAACTTGACGATGCAAGGTATAAGGCAATCGGTGCAAGGATTCGTGATGTTCGCCTTCAGCGAAACATGAGCCAAGCTGAATTGGCGGAAAAAGCATTCATCTCCGTTCCGCATATGAGTGAGGTTGAAAACGGAAAGACCAAATTGCGGCTCTCCACTT
Source organism: uncultured Porphyromonadaceae bacterium (assembly GCA_902471455.1). GTDB lineage: Bacteria > Bacteroidota > Bacteroidia > Bacteroidales > Muribaculaceae > Lepagella. The sequence continues at coordinate 902 of CABRKI010000097.1, forward strand.
TTGTATATATAACTGAGGCATTGCAGGTTTCTGCCGATGTACTGCTCCGCACCAACACTCCCGAGGTCATTGGAATATACCAAGGTGAGTTCAACGATTTGTTGGCAGATTGTTCTCCTGCCGAGATTGATTCCATTATCAAGATCGTGAAGGAATTAAAAACCACAATGCGGATGAAGAAAGACGATTACCTATTTTGACAGGTCGGGCAGCAATGTCTGACCTGGTTTTTGTTCTTGCCGCTTTCATTGAAGGGTTTTCTGAAAAATCAATCAACTTTTCAGCGGAGACAATTATCTATTCAATTCAAATATGATTTTCGAGGCAGGTCAATCTTGACCTTCCTTTTTTTGCTCTTTGGGTTGGCAGTTTTCAGTCTGCCGACCTTATTTTTTGCATTTTTTTCGTCTGTGATAAACCGGTGGTTAAGCACTTGACCTGTGGTTAGTCGATATTAAGCCTTGCATGATTTACAATAATCTTAGCCTTATTTTGAATACTGCAAGTGGGAGGATAACCAAAATGGACGAAATAGATATTCACGCTAAATTGGCTCAGATAGAAACTGCACCGCACTTTTCGGAGATATTTGACGGAGACACGGAACGGGCTGAGATGATTGCTGACCATCTGATATGGCTGCATACGATTCGCCGTGAGCGACCTCTTGTGTCAAAGCCGTACAAGGTGGGCATTTACATCCGATACTTTAATCAGACCAAGTATGAGAATTATCTCGATTTTCACAAGAAGGGGTTTGTAGACACATTGGCATTGTGTCCGAAGTGGGAATTGGTTGACTTCTATATAGATGAAGGCTCAACTGCCCCCAATATGGAGAATGCACCCGAGTGGTGCAGACTGCTTCAAGATTGTCTTGACGGCAAGGTGGATTTAATCATCACTCAAAAGGTTTCCAATGTAACAAAGAAACCACAGGAGATTACAATCATGTCCCGCTATCTTGCAACGCTGCCGCATCCAGTCGGAATCTACTTTATCTCCGAAGATATTTTCACCCTTGCTTCTTATTATCAAGAAGATATGCGGGACACTGACTTCTTCCCCGAGGGATGGGTGAGCCTACCGGACGATGACTCCGAGAGGAGGCTGCTGCATGATTGACAAAACGAAACGCTTAGAAAAAGAGGAAGCCAAGGCAAAGACCAAAAAACGCATCTATGTTGAGGTCGATCCCGAAAACTATGATTACTTTCCCGAGACCAGACAAGCTGATTATTACGATAATGATGTCCCGCAAAGGGTTGCCATCTATGTTCGTGTTTCTACGGATGATGTCCGGCAGACTACATCCTTTGAGTTGCAAAAGAAGTATTATGAAGACTTCGTTATCAAGCACCCTCACTGGACGCTCGTTAAAATCTACGCTGACGAAGGCATCTCCGGCACTTCTCTGAATAAGCGAGAGCAGTTTCTTCAGATGATTTCCGACGCAAAGCGCGGGAAAATCGACATGATAATCACAAAGAGCGTTTCCCGTTTTGCCCGCAATATCTATGACTTTATCGGTATAGTCCGAGACCTTGCCGAACGCAATCCGCCTGTCGGAGTCTTCTTTGAAAGTGAGGGGATTTTTTCACTGAATGATGACTCACAGCTTGCATTGTCTTTCCAAGCCACAATGGCCGAGGAAGAGTCACACACACGAAGCAGGTCGATGGAAACATCTCTGCGTATGCGATTGGACAATGGTATCCCTCTGACTCCCAAACTGCTCGGGTATATGCATGATGCTGACGGGACACTGATTCCGAATCCTGACGAAGCGCCTACGGTTAAACTTGCGTTCTATATGTATCTGTACGGCTATTCATCACAGCAGATTGCCGATGCTTTCAATGCTCTCGGACGCAAGTCCTATTTGGGAAATATCAACTGGACTTCCAACGGTATAGTTCAAATACTACGCAATGAACGACATTGCGGTGATGTCCTCACTCGAAAAACCTTTACGCCAAACTTCCGTACCCATAAGGCAAAGAAAAACAGGGGTCAAAGACCGCAAAGCCGATATCGCAATCATCACCCCGGCATCGTTTCCCGCGACGATTATATTGCGGTTCAGCAAATGCTTGATAACGCTAAGTACGGTAACAAGTCTATCTTGCCCGAAATCCGCGTCGTAGAAGATGGTGTCCTCAAAGGTTTCGTCACCATTAATCCCCGATGGGCAGGATTCAAAGAGGGGGACTACTACCTGGCTTCCAAAAGCGTGTATTCCTCTCCCGAGGAAGAACCGCATCCGGAGGAAGAGATTCAGTTTGAGGTGGAAGCAGGTGACTTTGACCTGCGCGGTTTTGAAATAGCCCGCGGCGAGTTCTTTGATGCTCCTCGTCAGCCTCACGCCATTATTTATCATAAGTTTATCAAGTTCAGTACCGCGTGTGTCCGTAAATTCGGCACACAGAATTATATTGAGATTCTGATAAATCCCATCAGCCGAAAACTTGCGATTCGACCGACCACCAAAGAAAATCGTAATAGTGTAATGGCGTCAAAGCCGGAGAAAGGTATTCTATACCCACGGTTAATCCCAACCGCCGCTTTCAGTGAGACGATGTTCAACCTTCTTGGTTGGAACATCGAATACAAATACCGCATTTTAGGCACTCTCTATGAGCAGGAAGGCGTAGTTGCCTATATCTTTGATACCGTTGACTCCGAGGCATATTTCAAGCCTAATGTGCTTTCTAAAGAAAACGGCGAAGAAGACTGTATAAATGTGCAGCCGTTGATGCCATCCGGAAAGCGCATTCGTGCAATTCCCGAATCATGGACAAGTTCCTTTGGTAAGCAGTTCTATGCACAGGAGAAGTCCGTAACGGAACTTCAGCGGCAGAGCGAGGAAGATTGGATGCTCCGTTTGGAGGGCCAACTTTTCGAGACCGGCAACAAGCTCCATGTGACGGCGTTTGAAGAACTCAAAAGTTTTATCACGCAGGAATTGCAAGGCGTAGATATTCAGGAGGTAGTTTATGAATGATATTACTGAGCAAAGGACAATGACAGAAGCCTTTGCTCCCCCGGCGGACTCAGAGCTGCACAAGATTCCGGTATTAAATGACGAGGAAGAATTGATTGAAATGAGCATGGACTTCAACCTGGAGGAATTCCAGGTTGTCCGCAGAGAGTTCTTTGCTCATATTCGTGAGCCTGCGGTTACATTCAATAACCGCAAATTCTATGTGAATTCAGCTTGCCTGACCAAGTTTCCGCACACAGACTATGTCCAGGCCCTGATCAATCCTCATACTAAGATTTTGGCTCTCCGTCCCTGTGGTGAGAATGAACGAGGGTCGTTCCAGTGGTGTTCAATCGGTCAAGACAAAAGGAAGCCGAGGCAAACAACATGTACGCTGTTCTTCCTGAAAATGTTTGACATGATGGATTGGAATCCCGATCACCGCTATAAGATGCTCGGGAATATCATCCGCGCTAATGGCGAATACCTGATAGCATTTGATTTAACATCCACCGAGGTGTATCAGCGTACATATGATGCGGAAGGTGCTAAATCAACGGCATCAAGGACGCCGGTATATCCGATTGGTTGGCAGAACCAATTCGGTATGACATTAAATGAGCACAAGCAGTCTATGCTCGTGAACATATTCGATGGCTATGCCATCTACTCAATCAAGGAAAATAAGGCAGTTCGGCAAAGTCCGACAGCAACTGTGACTACCGACACAGTTGCACTGCCGGAAGGAGAAATAAATCATGAGCGAACAGACTCGACAACAAGTGACTATAGCGGTTGACTTGAAAAAATACCGTATTCGCATTCATCGTAGCACACTGACTTTGCTCGGGACACCCAAGTATGTTCAGTTCCTTGTCAGCCCTTCAGCTATGATGCTTGCTATCCAAGGAACGGACAAGAGAACAAATTATACTCATCGTGTAAATTTAGCTGCGCTGCATCCGGATAACTCCTACGAAATTTACAGCACCTCATTTGTCAATAAACTTTGCTCCTTGGTGGAAGGATTAGATAGCGCTTACGCATACAGACTGACCGGAGAGATTATAGCAGAAGAAAATGCAGGTGTTTTTCCACTCAGTTCTCTCCATAAAATTGATGGGTTGGAGGAGCGATAATGGAGTTGAAAAGACTGAAAATAGACGAAGAATTCAGACATTTAATCCGTCCGCTGCGGCACAGAGAATTTTTGCAACTCGAGCAGAATATTATAAATGACGGCTGTCGTGACCCTATCGTTGTTTGGCATGACACCATTGTGGACGGTCATAACCGTTATGAAATTTGTATGCGCCACAGCATCCCCTTTGATACAAAGGATATGGAATTTGAGTGCCGAGAGGCTGCTGTCGCCTGGATATGTGCCAATCAACTCGGAAGAAGAAACATTACCGAAGAGACTCGCAAGTTCCTTATTGGTATGCAGTACGAGAATGAAAAATTGGTTACCCGAATTCGCAATAAGATAGGGAGAAATCAGCACACCCTGGATATATCCACAATGGACGAAGAGGATGCGGACAAGGCTTGCCGCCATTGGACGGCACAGAGAATTGCCGAAGATAATAATGTGTCGGCTGCCACTGTGCAGAAGTATGCCATATTCACGAGAGCGTTAGAAGAAATCGGAAAGAAAGAGCCGAAATTAGTGCCCAAGATTCTTTCGGGGCAGTACAAGATTGCCCATAAGCATGTGTTGGAAATGGCGGAACTAAATCCGCAGGATCTTCGGCGAATCAATCGGAAGATTGATCGAAATCCTGCTGAGTTTATGCATTACAAAGCCACGCGACCGGTTGTGCAAGGGAATAAAACAGTTTATTCCGAGGGAGATATTTCCACGGGGCCTTCCGTGAAGGATATGCCCGAGTATGATCCGGATGCGGAAATCAGCAGTCTGACTCTAACGATTCCTTCATGGAAGAGTTCTATTGAACGGGCAAAGAATACGGCAGACCTCACCATCGTTTCTCCCCAGGCTAAAGGTGACTTGGCACAGGCTTTGCGTGAGCTGCGAAATACGATAGCGGATATGCTGTCGGAAGTGGAGGATATATAACATGGATGATTATTCGCCGTTTGTGCCGAATGTTCATTTCGAGAAAATTCCAATCAAAAACCTGGTTTCGAACCAGGATTATCAACGGAATCTGTCGCAGGCGCGTATTGAGAAAACGGCAGAAAACTTCGATCTGTTTCAAATCAATCCTGTAAAGGTCAGCCGAAGAGACGGGATCAATTATGTTTTTAACGGGCAGCATACCATTGAAATTGTTGCACTTGCTTCCGGCTCTCGCGAAACTCCGGTATGGTGCATGATCTATGATGATCTATGCTATGAACATGAAGCCGATATCTTTGCCAATCAGATGAAATTCGCAAAGAACCTTGCGCCTTTTGAAATTTTCGTAGCGAACTTGGAGGCTAAGAACCAAGAACAGCTTATGATTCGAGATTTGGTGGAGTCTTACGGTTTGAAGATATCTGCCAAGAGAGCGCCGGGGCACATCTGTGCTGTATCCACTTTGGAGGCTATTTACTCCAAATACGGATACCAGGTTCTCAACCGTGTTCTTCGCCTGATCATCGGCACATGGGAGGGAGACTCCAATTCTTTCTCCGCCAACATTATGAATGCAGTTACCAAGCTTTGCGTGGTGTATAAAGATCAGTTAAAGGATGAGGTGTTCAGCGAGAAACTCGGTGCTGTTTCCATTAAGCAACTGACTCGTACCGCCAGGGATCGCCGGAAGGGGTCAATGGGCTTTGCCGAAGCGATGCTTTTAGAATATAACGGAAAAAGGAAAAGTAATGCGGGCAAACTATTCATGAACAAACTCTATGCTCGGGATGTTTCTCTCTGGATTGAACCGGACGAAAATGAGGATTTTGACGATTCAGAAGCTTTTGAGAATTTCGCTATCGGACAGCTTGGCGAAGATGAAGAAAGCGATAATAACGAAAGCAATGCTTAATAGAGTCAGCGAATAAGCAACTACGGCTTATTCGCTGCTTGCTGTTTTTATTTTTCGAGGTATTCTTCAAGTTCATATCCGCCGCCGAGTATAATTTGCAGTCTGCCGTCATGGTAGACTTTTATACATTCTACCATCTGCCGGACAATTGAGTCATCATAGGTATCTTTATTTTCTTTTCGTTTGTCAATGGTGTCCTGGATTTCCTTAATCCGCGCTTGAAGTTCTCCGTCCTCACTTTCACTTTCTCTAATTGCCGTGATGCGCCCCGAGAGTTGCTCGATTTGCATGGAGATGTTTTTGAACTCATCTTCATAGTCCTCGGCATCACTATCTTCCTGAACGCTCAGTGTTACAAGGTCAAGCATACGCTTATTAAGGGCATCGATTCTTCTTTCGAGCAGGTCGATTTCATCTGAGCTGCCGTTGATTCCTATGGCTTCCCCGATGGTGGATTTCATCAGCATTAGGTAGGTGGATTCGTCTTCGATATTGAATCGATTTAAGGCTCTTACAATGGCTCTTTGCAGTGCCTGCTCATCGACGGTGATTGAGTCGGCGCAGTATTTCTTGCCATAGTCAAGGCGGCTCATGCATCGCCACACGATTCTGTGCTTACCTCGGATGTTCCATGTTACTCTTTTGTACCTGCTCCCGCACTCTCCACACATCATTACTTCCGTGAGCGCGTATTTGGAATACTTTCCCGAGGCGGTCAGAGCCACCTTTTCAGACTGCGGTGCTTTTGCCTTTCTTCGGGCGGATTCCTCTTGTGCCTTATTGAATATCTCACGGCTGACAATGGCAGGGTGGCTGTTTTCTACGAGCCACATGGGTGCTTCACCTTCGTTGGCTTTTCGCTTTTTTGAGATTGGGTCAAGTGTCACCGTTTTTTGCAGGATGGCATCTCCGCAATATTTCTCATTTTTCAACATTCGGATAATCATTGATTTACTGAAGTTCAGTTTCTTGCCGGGAATTTCGATGTTTTCGCCTTGCAGGATTTCGGAGATTTCATCGGTGGACTTGCCGGAGAGGTACATATCGAACACTCTTTGCACTATTGCTGCTTCCGATGGGACGATTTCGGGGTTCCCGTCCTCACCTTTCTTGTAGCCGAGCATTCGGTTATACATAAAGATGGGTCTGCCTTCTTCGAAGTTCTTTCGGTGCGTCCAAGTAATATTCTTGCTGATGCTTTCGGATTCGGATTGTGCGAATCCTGCGTATATGACAAGGTACAATTCGCTATCACTTTTCAGCGTATCGATGTTCTGTTCCTCAAAGTAGATGCCCACGCCGATTTCTTTGAGTGATCTGACATAGTCAAGGCAATCCACAGTATTTCGTGCGAATCTCGATACTGACTTTGTTATGATCATATCGATTTTACCCTTGTGGCAGTCATCTATCATCTTTTGGAATTGAGGTCTTTTGTCTGCTCTCGTACCTGAGATGCCCTCATCGGCATACAGCCCTGCGAACTCCCACTCCTTATTTGAAGCAATCATTTCGGTATACACCTTCATCTGATTGGTATAGGATGTGAGTTGTTCCTCGCTGTCGGTAGACACTCTGCAGTATGCTGCAACTCGCTTTTGACGATGTTGCGCCTTGTCTACTATGAAGGATTTCTTCGGCTCGATGAGGGTAATTGTTTTCTTTGGAATTTTGGTTACTGCCATTATTCATTCTCTCCTTCGGTGATTTCTGTCCCTACCTTGGTGTAGAGCCTGACTTTCCCCGAACTTGAGAGTGTGACATAGTCTACAAGGTCGGAGAAGTAATCGTAATTAAAGTTTTCCTGGGGTTTCATCATTGAGGCTCGTTTCCTTGCAATTTGAGCGACAATCATTTTCTTTGCCTGGGTTTCTTTATATAACTGACTTGCGATGTCACTAACCTTCTCGACAATGTATTCCTCGCTCGGGTATTCCTTCTCGAGTTCGGTATCCACTTGCCGTTGCAGGCTTGCGACCGTCGGGGAGTCAACTATCCTTATCTTGGGCTTTGGTATCAGCAGTTCGCTGTTTTCGATAATGCGATTCATGAGGATGGCGATTTTCTGTAGGAGGTCGCCGTCGCTGATACGCAGTCTCTTTCCGCATTCTGCATTTTGGCAGGTCCAGCTTTCATTGATTTGTCGTTTCGAGCAGACTCTGCGTAGCATCGGGCTTCCGCAATCGGCGCATTTGACTCTGTTGCGGAGCAGGGCGATGCCTTCGCATTCTCTTTGTACGGTATTGCGCTGCCGTGCGGCTTTCATGGATACCGCACCCTCGTATGTATCTTCATCGATGATTGGGTCGTATTCATCGTCCCCGATGTACTTTGCGTTGTCGATAATTCTTGCAATTCTCGCTTTATCCCATGTATCCGTCTTCTCGGTATAGGGGATTTTCCTCTGCGTGAGGCACTCCGCTATTTCTTTGAGGGAAGCACCCTTGATGTACTCATCAAAGATTTCTCGGATAATTTCGGCTTCGGTGTGTTCAATCACCGTTCGCCCTTCACGGATGGTGTATCCGTATGGAATAAAGCGTGTCTTTTTCATTGCGGTTTCTCCTATATCAATTCAGTGAATTTCAGTCCGCCGAGCAGAGTGACGGTCAATTCATCTGCGTTATTGAGTGCCATTCCTACGATAATTTCCTCGAAAAGCTTCTCATCGAACTCATCCAAGGGTTCTTCTATTTCGTCAATCAGAGATTTTAGTTTCCGCACATCTTGGAGCATTGTAAGTATTCGGGACTCGAATTGATCCTGCCGATCTTCTTTGAGTGTGCAGAGCTGCTTTTGCATCTCTCTGACTTGGGACTGATGTATTTCGGGGGCAAGGTATCCTTTTGAGCGAAGCTCATTCAGTTTTAGAATTGTGGCGTTTATCTCCGCAATCTTCTGACTTATCTGCATCGCCGTTTTGTTATTTCGCTTGTATTTCTGTGTTGCGCTTTCAAGCTTGGCGATAACTTGACCGAGGATGTTCTCTTGCCCGAATCGTAGCTTATTCACCACTGATAGGAAACCGTCATAGATTCGTTCCTCGCTGTAGTAGTTGGAATTGCATGATTTTGTGTTTTCCTCATGCTTGGCGCAGACCCATTTGACTCCACCGCTCCGAACCTTTCGGCGAAAGAAAGAGCCGCATTCGGAACATCGAATGCGGCTCGTAAGGGGGTAGGTATTGAATGTTATTGATTTGGTGAACTGCTCTTTTCGCTTTTGGAGGAGGACTTGCGCTTTATCAAAGGTTCCTTTCTCGATAATGGAAGCGTGTGTGCCGGTGGCATAGTACATATCTTCCTCGCCGCGATTCTTGGACTGCTTGAACGGCACGGTCGTGTCACGGTATGTTTTCTGATAGTGGCAGTCTCCGATATACCTTTCGTTGGAGAGCATATAAGATATTTTAGTGGATTTCCATTTTTCCTTGCCGTTCTTGGTGGGGATGCCTCGCTCGGTCAGAACCTTTGCAATTTCCGTTGTAGACATACCATTCAGATAGGAGCGGAAGATCCATCGCACGATATCGGCCTCGGGAGGATACTCTACAAGTTGCTTGTTTTCAAGTCTGAATCCGTATGGTGCGTTACTGTCTACATAGATGCCAAGTTCCATTCGTTTGACGATAGACAGGCGTTGATTTTGAGAAATTACTTTGGATTCTTCTTGAGCAATTGCGGTGAAGGTATTGAGCAGCATCTCATCGCCGAGGGACTGAGTATTGATGCCTTCTTTCTCAAAGATTATGCCGACGCCGAGAAGTTTCAGCTTTCTCACATACTCCAAGGCTTCTTTTACATTTCGCGCGAACCGGGACACCGATTTTGTGATGATGAGGTCCAGTTGATGTAATTCGCACATGCGGATCATCCGTTGGAACTCGGGGCGATTTTTGGCTTTCATGCCGCTGATGCCTTCATCGGCGAAAATCTCAACCATATTCCACTCGTTCTTTTTCTTTTTTGCAAGCCTGGTGTAATAATCAATTTGAGTTGCGTATGAGTTTAGCTGATCCGCAGAAGAGGAGGAAACTCGACAGTAGGCTGCCACTCGCAGTAACTTAATTCCTTGCCTTGATATCGGGGATATCAGCATCGGCTTTGCCATCGTTTTTTCTCCTTTCCTTGGTGGGGAGGTTGCGCATACATTTTATGCGCAACCTCTTTTCAACACAACATTATATCCATAGAACCGCACAAGTCCAGCGAAATCCTGATATTTTTCAAACTTTTCAGTCTGCGATTATAATATCGGCACCGGTAAGTTTCTTATAGTATTTTTTCGCTCTGCTGTACTCCTGGATACTGATTTTGCCGTCATCACGAAGGCTTTTCAGTATGGCGATAATTCGAAGGAAGTTTGCGGACTTGGTCTGTTTCTCTGCTATCATTTTCTGTTCTCCTTCTTTTCTCCGTAGTATTCTTCGTTCTTAACGCCTCTCATGAAGCACTCAATTTCTTGAACGGAGTCTACCTTGGGGAACTTATGAAGGGCTTGCCCGATTTTACCGGAGTAGGACTTTGAGATGGCTCTCGGGTCCAGAATGGACACGACACCGGTATCGCTTTCACAGCGAATGAGTCTTCCTACGCCCTGACGGAGTTTGATCAGCATATTGGGAGTGCAGTATCTGTCTACAAAATCTCCGACGCTGTCGCAGTTATTCTTCTTTTCCTCCATGAGAGCGCTTCTCATCGGGAATGGCAGCCGAACAATAATTACGGATGAAAGACAGTCACCTACACAGTCAACTCCTTCCCACATAGAGCCGGAAGCAAAAAGTATACCGTTCTTCGATTTTTTGAAATCGGTAATGACATTTTTATTGCTGCGGGTCATGCAGATGGTATCGTATGCGGTCAGTCTGTCACGCAGAAGGTCGTGTACAAGGTTGAGCGTTTTATAGGATGTGAAGAGGATTGCCGTATGACCGTTTGTGGCTTTGATAATCCCATAAATCTCGTCGGCGATGGCTTTGAAATAGTCCTCGCTGTCGTTGTCCGGAGTGGGCATCCCCGTGGGAATGTACAGCCTTGTGTGGTTAGTGTAATCAAAAGGCGATTCTGTACGGGACTCCAAGAGCAGGCGATGCGGAATAAAGTCCAATCCGTTTTCCGCTTTGAAGTACTCAAAATCCGTTCCATCCGAGAGCGTACCGGAGGTCAGCACATGGCTCACATTTCTGTCCCAAATTTTACTCCGGAAAATGTTGTTGATATCCTTGGGGGTACTGCATAACGAGAGAAGCCCATTTTCATCCGTATCCAACCAAATGGTGGACTTACTTGTTTTATTGATAGCAGCAATCGCCGTTTTTAAGTAGCTGCCGGTTACGGGGATACCGTAATTGCGTTTGATCTTCATACCTTCGATTTTATCGATGAGGTACATAATCTTGTTGAGTTTGGCTGTCTGAAACACCGACAGAGAAATAATATTTCCTCGTTCTTCTTCGATGTCGCCGTGCTGCTTCTTGCGAAGGCTGTTGAACAGGGCATCGTTTTCCTTGATGATATTTGCGAGAAATTCTTTGTACTTATCCCTGTTGGCCTTGGTTGAGCAAAGAATTTTTACTGCATTTACATAGCGGGGGATGTCTTTTTCTCCGATTCTCTCACCAAAAGTGTCTTCGGCCGCTTCTTTGAACTTATGCGCTTCATCCACGACCACAAAGCAACTCTCACGTAGCAGAGGGGGATGGTAGTCTGTCTTCGTTTTTTGGGACATAAGGTACATATTATGGTTTGTAACTTGAAAGTCCAGGTCGTGAAGGTCGTACATCCGTTTAGCAAATTCGTTGTATGTACATTCTTTCTTTCGCGCGCAGCCTGCGCATGTACCCTTAATACAGATTCGGCTTTTAATCGCTCCGCTGATGCGGTATCTGTCCAGGTCAATTCCTGCACGCAGGTTGCTCATCTGCTCGAGCGTTTCAATGGTGGCCTTGTATTTTTCGGGATACATAAGGATATTCTTGAGAAAGTCATCGAAACGATAACGGCAAAGGTAGTGTTCCTTGCCTTTGCGAAGTACCGCGGTCAGCGGACGCTCGATAATGTAATAGTCTAAGAGCATTTTGGAAAGGTGGGGGATTTCACGCTCCACCAATGCTTTCTGCAATTCAATGCTCGATGTGGTGATGGTTACGGGCAGATTCTGTCTGTAAGTAATGCCGTTGTGGTGTTTGGCTACAATGGCTGCCACCAAATAAGAAAGAGTTTTGCCTGTTCCAACTTCCGCTTCACAGAGAGCAACCTGCTTTTCGGTAAAACCGATATACATCTTCTTTGCAAGAGCAATCTGTTCTTCCCGAATGTTATATCCGTTATTGGGGAGAACAACACGGAAGATTGAGTCAATAACCGCGAGGGGATCGTCCGCAAAGCGATTAAGGTATCTCATGTCTCCGGTATATTTCACGGAGTAAAGAATATGGGGGATTAGCCGTTTGTAGGATGCTTCGGTGTAGAGATTGCCGGGATTCTTGGTAATAACGAAAGAGGCGAGACCGGTGCTCATATCGATAGCAATGTAATCCACCTTATGACGAAGATTTGCATGATAAATAATATATCGGTTTTCAAAAGTAAAATCGTAGGTACCGCCTTTATGGGCTTTCCCCGCGTTTTGGTATGCTTCAAAGGTTTCGTTGTCGCTATAAGTAATTTCAAACATTTCTAATGTCTCCTTGTTTCTTAGTGATTCAGATTTGTTTGAGCGACAGAATGGTATGCAGGAGCATTACTGCTCCTGCACAGTAGTTCCATCGCTCAAACGCAAATAATTCGTTATTGAGCTTTGGATTTAAGGATGTCGAGTATCTCGCAGCATATTTCCCCGCGGTCGGATTCGCAATGGGGGAACGAGCATCATATATGGTGTAACAGACATGGTTTTCAGCCTGAAACAACATATCCCGCCTTCCGGCGAGCTGATTTTTGCAGAAGTATCCTTAGTTCTCCACCGGAGTCATGGCCAATCGAAATATGCTGTACATCTTTCGACTCGGCGCAGAATGTATCGCTCATCCACTTGCGTGGAGTCATGGCGCTTCTGTCCGACAGCTTTCCTTTTACGGTCCGGTGAGTTTATACCTCGGCATCCTTTCGTTATTCGGTTTTCAAGGTGCAACAGAGGCTGTATGAGTCCTCTCATTCCTTATTTGGGAAAAATCCAAAGGCTCACAACCAAAAAATCAGAAAAATTTTTTCAGTTTCTCGAAAATGGCTCTCTTACGCTTGCTCACGGCCTGCTGTGTCATACCGAGATG
>CABRKI010000098.1 GCA_902471455.1 uncultured Porphyromonadaceae bacterium
TAATGTAAAACGCATATGCAGCCATACTGCCTCAGTGTGTTCGCTGAATAGTTACTGTCATTTGTTGAAAATTATTGAAATTTTTTTGAGATTTCTTGGTCTATTATAAAAATAATGTTTAACTTTGCGGTGTATTAAGACGCTAATACACTAAAACAGATATGGTCCGTTTGTCGTTATGGCCTTCATTCCGGCAGCGGAAAAGGAAATAGTATTAAAAAATGATAAAACTGAAAGACGTAAACAAGACATATCAGGGTGCCGTGCCGCTGCATGTGCTCAAAGGCATCAACCTCGACATAGCCAAAGGTGAACTCGTGTCGATTATGGGCGCGTCGGGTTCCGGCAAATCCACGTTGCTCAACATTCTCGGAATCCTCGACAATTATGACTCGGGAGAATATTATCTCGACGGAACATTGATAAAGAATCTTAGCGAAAACATAGCGGCAGACTATCGCAACCGGATGATCGGGTTCGTGTTTCAGTCGTTCAACCTTATTAATTATAAGGACGCGATGGAGAATGTGGCATTGCCGCTGTTCTATCAGGGCGTTTCGCGCAAGAAGCGCAACCGTCTCGCCATGGAACAGCTCGAAAGGATGGGGCTCGCCGACCGCGCCCACCATCTGCCGGGTGAGATGTCGGGCGGTCAGAAACAGAGGGTGGCGATAGCAAGGGCGATGATCACCAATCCCTCCATCATTCTTGCCGACGAACCCACCGGCGCGCTCGACAGCAAGACTTCTCACGACGTGATGGAAATTTTCCGCAAGCTTAATACGGAGGAGGGTAAGACGATAGTGATCGTAACCCACGACCCCGGCGTGGCTGAACAAACCGACCGCCTCATCCGCATTTCCGACGGCCTCATCGTGCCTGCAACAATCCCTGCCGACGGCATCTCTAAACCGCAGGCTTGCGTAATGCCCGACGGCGAAATCATTACCCCACCGGAAATTGTGTGACTATGACAGACCTTGCAAGAGAAATAGGGCAGACCCTCGGCCACAACAAACTCCGCACCGCCCTGACTGGCATAGCGGTGACGTGGGGCATATTCATGCTCATCGTGCTTCTGAGCATGGCGAGGGGGGTGACAAATGCCTTCGACTACAACATGCTCTCGCGCAACACGGCGATGATTCGCGTGTGGGGCGGCAAGACCTCCATCCCTTATCACGGTAACCGCGAGGGGAGGTATATAGAGTTCGATGAATCCGACCATAAGATTGTGGCGGAAGAAAATTCCGGTTACGTGGAAGGTATAAGTTCGTCGATTTCCGGAGGAGGGAAGCTTTCAACGCCTAAAGGAGAGGTGAGCCAGAATTATAGAGGTGTCTATCCTTCCGATTTCACTCCGTCGCGTCATGGCGACATCAAGGAGGGTCGCTTTATCAACGACCGCGATATGAAGGCGAAAGCCAAAGTCATGGTAATTCCGCAATATTATGCCAAGCAGTTGTTTCCGCCCGAGGGGGAGGGGGCGCTCGGCGGGAGGATTGACTGCAACGGACTTTCATTCAAGGTGGTGGGCGTATATGATAGCCAATGGAACAGGGACGCCTACATCCCCTTCACCACGGCCCGCATGCTATCGTCCGACCAGAATAAATTCGGCAATCTTTATGTGGAGCTCAAGAATGTCTCTTCGGAGTCCGACGGTTCGGATGCAGAATCAGGAATCCGTAAAACGCTCGCCGCTGTCCATAATTTCGATCCTCAGGACGAAAACGCCGTTTATATTTCCAACGATTTCAACAATGCCCTGACCGGTAAGGCGGCTATGGGTATTCTTGATACGTGCGTGTGGGTGCTCGGCATACTGACGCTTCTGACAGGCATCGTGGGAATCAGCAACATCATGTTTGTTACCGTGAAGGAGCGCACGCACGAAATAGGAATCAGACGCGCCATCGGGGCGAAACCCCGCAAGATTCTCACGCAGGTCATAGCGGAATCGGTGGCCATCACGGTGCTGTTCGGCTACATCGGTATTGTGCTCGGCACGGCTGTGACGCAGCTGCTCTCTTCCGTAATAGGTAACGCCGACATGCTGCGTAATCCTACGGTGAGCCTCTCCATAGCTTTTGAAGTTACGCTCGTGCTGATTGTGGCGGGTGCGCTCGCCGGACTGTTCCCCGCTTTGAAAGCATTGAAAGTGAAACCTGTCGAGGCATTGCGCGACGAATAAACTTATCTTACATGAAACTGACAATATTCGACATAGAAAACTGGAAGGAAATCGGCGCCACGCTTGCCCGCAACAAGACGAGGACGTTTATGACCGGATTCGGTATTTTCTGGGGAGTGGCGATGCTTGCCCTTCTGATGGGGGGTGCCACGGGAGGCGAAGACCTTTTGAAGCGGAATTTCGCCGGCTTTGCCACCAACAGCGGGGGCATGGTGCCCAACAGGACCACGATGCCCTACAAAGGTTATCAGAAAGGGCGCGGATGGCAGATGGACCTTACCGACGTGAGGCTTCTGCGCGAGTCTTTCCCTGAATTGGAGGCGGTGATTCCAACGTTTCAGAAATGGAATTCCACCTTCAAGCAGGGTAAGAACTCCTATTCCGGCCAGCTTATAGGGGCTGAAACCAACTACACAAAGATGCTCGTGCCAAAATATTATTGCGGACGCTTCATCAACGATGCCGATGTGGTGGGCGAACGCCGTGTGGCGGTGATAGGGAAGAAGGTGGCCAACCAGCTTTTCCCCGGAGTGGAAGAACCGTTGGGGAGGATGGTTGACGTCAACGGGGCGGCTTATTCGGTAATCGGTGTGGCGGGCGACGCTTCGGAGGTGCATCTCAACGGTTCGCTCGATGAAAGCATCGTGATTCCCGCCACCACGTTCCAGCGGGCCAACGGTTATGGTGACAAAATAGATTTCCTGATGATGGTGGCGAAAGACAACGCCAACCTTTCCGACCTTATCCCGAAGATGAAATCTGTGGTCTATCGTCGCCACGACATCAACCCTGACGACGACGGCGCGATGTGGGTGATAAACATAGCCGAGAATTTCGAACAGGTCGATACCCTTTTCTCCGGTATAGACATTCTTGCCCTCTTCATCGGAATTTCCACACTCCTTGCCGGAGTGATAGGCATCGGCAACATCATGTGGGTGATCGTGAAGGAACGCACGCAGGAGATTGGAATCAGGCGTGCCATCGGGGCGAAGCCGCGCGATATAATAGTGCAGGTTCTTTGCGAGGGGGCGATGCTTACGGTTATCTCAGGGCTTGCCGGACTCTCGTTTGCAGCAGTGATTCTCGGGGTGATGCAGCATCTCAACAATCCGCCGGACGCCGTCTCGGCAGCCAATTTCCAGATGAGCTTCATGTCGGCGGTGGGCATCCTAATCACTTTCATCATCCTCGGACTCCTTGCCGGCCTTATCCCATCAATCAAGGCCATGCGCATAAAGCCTGTGGAAGCTATCAACAGCAAGTAAACTTTAAACCAATAACCAACAACATAAAATGAAAAAGTTTTTCAAAATTCTGCTATGGGTAGTGGTCGGCATCATCTTCGTCGGCACATTCTTCTATCTCTATCTGAATTCTAAAAAGGAGGCTGAAAAATACTCCCTCAAGTATCCCTCCACAGAGACAATCGAGAAAACCACCGTACTCACCGGGAAAATAGAGCCGCGTGATGAAATCGATATCAAGCCGCAAATTTCCGGAATTATCAGCGAAATACTCGTTGAAGCAGGCGACCATGTCAACAACGGCGATATAATCGCCAAAATCAAGGTTATTCCCGAAGAGTCGCAGCTCTCGTCGGCGCTCAACCGTGTCTCGGTGGCGGAAATCGCCCTTGAGGAGGCGCGTCGAACGTTCGAGCGCACCAAAAGCCTCTATGAGAAGAAATATGAGAGTCGCGAGAAATATGAAACCGACGAAACGGCCTACGAAAGGGCTAAACGCGAACTCGACCAGGCGCATGACCAGCTGAAGATTGTGCGCGAAGGTGTTTCTTCTGCCAACGCACAGGGCTCAAACACTCTTGTCCGCTCTACCGTGACGGGTGTTGTGCTCGAAGTGCCGGTGAAAGTGGGTTCGTCGGTTATCCAGTCGAATACATTCAACGACGGCACCACCATCGCCAAGGTGGCGGATATGACCGACCTTATCTTTAAGGGAAAGGTTGATGAGACGGAGGTTGACCTTCTGAAGGAGGGGATGAACGTCAATATTTCGGTAGGCGCCATAGCCGGGTCAGACTATCCTGCCGTAATTGAGAAGATTGCGCCTATGGCAAGCGACGATAACGGCACAAACACCTTCGAGGTGAAAGCCGCCCTCACCGCCGAGGAAAGCGCACATCTCCGCGCCGGCTATAGCGCGAACGCTAATGTGGTGCTTGAAAGTGCGAAAGATGTGCTGGCGGTACCTGAGAGCGTAGTGGAATATGACGGCGACAAGGCATACGTCTATGTTATGACCGACTCCGTTCCGGCACAGAAATTTGACAAGACCGAAGTCAAAGTAGGTCTCTCCGACGGTCTTATGGTGGAGGTGAAGTCGAAGGGTATCTCTAAAAAGACTCCGTTGAGGGGCAACGTAATCAAGGAATAATGTTATGAAACGTTCATATAAATCGGTTCTCGGCTTGGTGATGACTTTGGCTGCCGTTGAGCCTGCGTGGGGAGTGGAGTGGTCGCTCGACAGTTGTATAAATTATGCGGTCTCACACAATGTAGGCATCTTGCAGCAGGAACTCCGCATCGAAGAAGGGAAGCAGTCGCTGACGGCTGCAAAAGACAGGTTTTTGCCTACGTTGGATGCTTCGGCGTCGCAGTCGTTCAATTTCGGACGCGCCCTTCAGGTCGATAATACGTATGCCGACCGCAACACTTCCAATTTCGGATGGAACGTCGGTGTGAGTATGCCTCTGTTCCAAGGGATGGCTGAATACCGCAACATCAAGTTGGCGAAAGCGAATATAAGGCAGTATGTGCTCGAAAACGAGGCTGCGAAAGACAACGTCACGCTCAATGTGATTTCGCAATATCTTCAGGTGCTTTATGCCAAGGAGGTGGCGCAGACGGCTCGTTCGCAGGCTGAATATTCCGCTTTCGAGGTGGAGCGTCAGAAGGCGTTGATAGAGGCGGGGAAGGTGGCTGAAGCCACTCTCTACGACCTCGAATCGGTGGCGGCGCAAGACCGCTTGCAGGTCGTCACAGCCGAAAACGACATCCAGACCGCGCTTGTGAATCTTGCCAACCTTCTCCAGCTTCGCGGCATAGAGGGTTTTGACGTGCGGCCCTTGAATGAAGGTGAGCCGACGATTCCCGGGCCTGACCAGGTTTATTCCGAGGCTTTGGTTTCCAACAGTTCGCTGCAGGCAGCCCGTCAGTCGGTGACGGTTGCCAACGAGAATATTTCGGTTGCAAAGGCGGGTTATCTTCCTACGTTGAGTTTCAGTGCCGGCACAGGGTCGAGCTATTATAAGGTGAGCGGTTTTCCGGGTGAAGGTTTCGGGCCGCAGATGCGCCATAACCTTTCCACATATCTCGGATTTTCGTTGAGGATTCCAATTTTCGACGGTTTCAACACGCGCAACAGCGTGAGGCGCGCACAACTCCAGAAAACGAATGCCGAACTGAGCTACGACCAGCGAAACGTTGACCTCTATAAGGACATTCAGTTGGCTTATTATCAAGCTGTAGGTGCGAGGGAACGCTATCAGACGGCAGGTGAGACGTTGGAAAAGACCCGCCTGTCGTTTGAATCGACGAGGGAACGTTTCAACCTCGGTAGGGCGACCCAAGCCGATTATGAACAGGCGAAAAATAATCTTTTCAGAACGGAAGTAAGCCGCATCCAGGCGCACTACGAATACCTCATGCGCCACCGCATCCTCCTCTTCTACGGCAAAATGTAACAACCAACGCAACTGCAGTTTTAAAACCAACCAGAACAACTGTGGTTTAAAACCAACCAGAACAACCAAGGACAACCAGCAATATTTAAAAAATCTGGTTGTCCTTGGTTGTTCTGGTTGGATAATGACTAACCGGCTAATTGCTAATTACTAAATTGCTAATTGCCTAATTGCTTTATATCCGTCCCAGATAATGAGGAATGCGAACGGCAAACCGCACCATACCGGCGAGAACGTCAGGAATATCCACACCAGTCCCAACAGGCGACTGCACGATTCCAACGCCACGCGCGGTTTCGGTTCCATTTCCACCACATCTTTCTTGGAGACGAGCACGTAAGTCATCCATGCAAGCCAGCAAAACAGGATTGTGCCTCCGGCGATAGCCGCTCCCAAAGCGAGTTGGGAAAATTCATTTGCAATCTTCGTTGCTGCTCCCATAGTTGCCAGGCAGAAAGCGAAAAAGAAAATCAAAACTTCGCTGAAAGCGGAGTTCCCCGCCGCAATAAATCTATTCCTCATATCCGTTATAATGTTTTAAAAGCTAATTTCATGCAAAGTTAATCAAAAATCCCAAAATAATCCTTCCAACCAGTGCAACCGCTGTTTAGAACCAACCAGAACAACCAAGGACAACCAGAGCAGCTGTTAAATAACCAACCAGAGCAACCAAGTACAACCAGAGCAGCTGTTAAATAACCAACCAGAGCAACCAAGGACAACCAGAGCAGCTGTTAAATAACAAACCAGTACAACCAAGGACAACCAGAGCAGCTGTTGAATAACCAACCAGAGCAACCAAGGCAACCAGAGCAACTGTGGTTTAAAACCAACCAGAGCAACCAAGGACAACCAGTTTTTTTAATAATGCTGGTTGTTCTTGGTTGTTCTGGTTTGAGAATTGTTGCACTGGTTGTTCTGGTTTGAGAATTTTGATAATAAAAACTCTGGTTGTTCTTGGTTGTTCTGGTTTGAGAATTGTTGCACTGGTTGTTCTGGTTTGAGAATTTTGATAATAAAAACTCTGGTTGTTCTTGGTTGTTCTGGTTTGAGAATTGTTGCACTGGTTGTTCTGGTTTGAGAATTTTGATAATAAAAACTCTGGTTGTTCTTGGTTGTTCTGGTTTGAGAATTGTTGCACTGGTTGTTCTGGTTTGAGAATTGTTGCACTGGTTGTTCTGGTTTGAGAATTGTTGCACTGGTTGTTCTGGTTTGAGAATAGTTGCTCTGGTTGTTCTGGTTTGAGAATAGTTGCACTGGTTGTTTTGGTTTGAGAATTTTGGTAACTTTGCAACTGACTATCGCCAATGGTGAGTGTTCTAATACCGGTACATGGCTCTGGTATCGTTTATTGCTTTATTTCGAAATTTACAAATTGATAAACTATGGACCTTAAATTTTTTAAAGATAACCTTTCGAAATATGCCGGCTATTACAATCCCGGCGAACTCTTCGAGAAGATTAAAAAGGTGGCTACGAAAGCCGGTGTGAAACTGGTCTATGTCGTGCTCCTTCTTTATTATGCCACCCTCGACAAGGAACTCCCCATTAAAGACCGTCTGATGGTGCTCGCCGCCCTCGGTTACTTCATCCTTCCCCTCGACATTATTCCCGACGCATTGCCCGGGGGATTTGCCGACGACACCGCCGCTCTTTTCTTTGTGTTGAAACAGGTCTGGAACAATCTGACACCCGCCACAAAACGTAAAGCCCACGACCGCCTCAACGACTGGTTCGGCGAAGTCCCCGAATCCGACCTCCACATTCCCGGCATCTGATTAACCGGGCATATAAACGGCTTCGACATCGCGGCTAAGTTTCGTGCCTCTTCGTATGATGGATTTATCCTCTTGATAAAGTAATATGGAAGGGGAATGAAGAAAGTTTAGAGAAAATTTGTTATTATGCTCTTAAAACATTATGTTTGCACTGCATAATTATTTTGACCATGAAGTTTGTAGATCGAATTGAACGCCAGGCAGCTTCTTATGCTATTAGTTAGAAAAGCCAAGCTTTTGCCTTTTGCTGCGGATAAGATCATAATGCCTGTCCTTTTCTTGAAAAACAAACCCTTGGATTATGATGAATTCCAAAAAGATGATAATGGCGGAAGTATAGTCTTGCCAAAAGATATCATGAAATTGAGCTGAGCCGAGAACATTCACAAAATTCAATATTCTGTCGTGATGTGGCAGAGTATATGTATTACTTTGCGGAAAAAAGATATGGGAAAACGATTTGAAGAGTTTAAGATGGCGCTGGAAAGGGTGTTCGAGGACGGCACGGATGTAACGGACGATAACACGGCTGTCAGTGAAGTGCATTCGAATAGCATAAAGGATAAACCCTATCTATGGTTTATTCTCCATTTGCTATTGACTATTATGATGGTGTTGGCAATAGACATTGTTCTTATGCTGACTGTTTTTGAAGGAGTAGCCGATTCCACTTGGTTCCGCTTCAAGGAGCCGATATTGATATTGGTCTCCTTTGTGGTTTGTTACAAACCAGTTAGAGGGTTAGCGCGCCTTACCTCCCGCAACTGAAGCAACGTCACGCCCTGACTGCGGCAGCGGTAAAGAACATCCAAAATTATGTTGTAAAACATATTCCGGAGAAGGTCAAAAAAAGCTGTCGAAGTGGGTGTCCTTCACAAATAATTTGTAAATTTGCATTCGGTAATGGAGTAATTTGGTGTAACAGCCATGTCGCGACAGAGGTCGGGCATACATTCCGTTACCAACGCCAAAGGCATTTTGCCAGTCGTTCCGAGTATCGAAATCGCCAATTAGACATACTTGAGGGAACACACGGTGAAGGATGCCCGCTTCCGGCAGCGTTTTTATGCGAGACGCTCGTATGCGTCATTGACATATCCGCACCGGACGTGGGGTGACGTATTCTTCAAGTTCTCTCAAAAAGGTGTTTGGCGATACCTGATACTCAAGGACGTGGAGCAAAGAAGCCTCACGTCTTTGGCGTTTTTATAACCTAACCCGGCATCAGTGAGGCTTGCCAATGAAAACGAATTTCATGCTTTATCGAATAACTGTAAAACAAAACAAGATTTGTAATGGTATTCGCCTTGACAAGGGTATGTCAGTCGATGTAGTGACAAATTCTTTTAGCAATCCCATTACCACAAATGGAGGTCAATCTGTCGCAGATGCTTTTATGCGCATCTATGGCATTGACATTAAGAAGGCTTGTGCCCTCAATATGATTTATCTTGATTGCCAACGAATAAATTGATTATGGAACGTATTCCTTTGTTGAAAGAGGCAGCTGCATCAATTGGCAGTGATTCTATTTTGGCTGAGTTAAGCAATCTTGAGTCAAGGATTAATTCTTCCAATGTGCCTATTATGATTCCCCTTGTTGGGGAGTTTAGTTCTGGCAAGACATCTTTAATCAATGCACTTACTGATTCTAAGGCGCTTGAGACAGCAACCAAACCAACCACTGCTACGATTTTTGAAATCCACTTTGGAGCGCCCAAAAATCGTGCGGAAGTCATGCGAAATGATGGTCAGATAGAGGTCATTGATGAAATAGCCAATTTAAAAAATGATCTTCTTGCGGACACGACTGTTGTAACGGTTTTTGATACTTCTAAAAAGGTATCTCCCTATACAATATTAGTCGATACTCCAGGAATTTCCTCTCCTAATCCTAAGCACCAACAGGTCCTTATGGATTTTCTTCCACAGGCAGATGCTCTATTACTTGTAATTGACATTAATCAACAGCTTACAAAATCGCTGTCCAATTTTCTTAAATCTGCCAGTTTGTCTGGAATAGAGATTAATGTAGTTCTTACAAAATCAGATACAAAATCATTAGCAGAAATTGAAGCAGCAAGAAGTTATTTTATAGGTAATTGTGAATTTGAGCTAAACAAGCTTGTCTGTGTATCAGCTGCTAAAGGTAATTTAACCGAAATCTTGGATTTATTAAAAGATATTGAGAGAAGAAAAAATGATATTGTATGTAAGAGTGTCTCTAAACGACTAAATACTCTTTCGGAGCAGATATTGACAAATATCGATATTCTACTTAATGCATCGTTTGATTCCACCTCCTTAGAATCTGAAATCAGCTCTCAGAAACTTCGTTTACATAAAATTGAACGAAAAATAGACCAAATGGTTGAAGATATTAACGGAGATTTGGACGACCTAACTCGTAGTAGTTTCCGTAAGTTTGAAGATCAAGTTTCCTCTCGTCTCAACAGCCTCATTAACGGAAAATGTCAAAACTATGATGCAGAGGCAGTGTCGGCTATAAATACTATAGCATCAGCAATTATAGGCGATTATCGAGCTAAAGTCATGCGCATCTTGACTGATAAAGCTCAAAATAATAGTAAAGAAGACGGTTCAATTGCTTCCTTAACAGGTATTGATTTATCTGGTATAGGTATTCAAGGATTAAGCTATGACTTAAATTTGAATAGCATAGGGCATGAATATGATAAATGGATTAAAGGTGGCGTTATTGCAATCGGAGCTGCGGCAGCTGTCGGAGCTGTAGTTGCTACTGGTGGAGCTGCCGCGGCAGCCGAAGGAGCTCTTACTGTTGGAACCGTGGTTGATGTTGCAGATACTGTGACAGATGTTGGAAGTGTGATGTCCAATAGAAAACTGGTGAGTAGAATGGAATCAGCAGTAAAATATGGAACCAAGGCAGTCGAGAAATATGCTACGATTGACAACATCAACAATACCGGCTATGGAGAATCTGGTGTCGGTAAGGGTATGATAGACTCTTTGGTAGGATTCATTTCTGAGAAAACTATGTCTAAGCCTCAGCGTGCGCGTGCAATTAGAATTTATATAGATTCTAATTTAGCACCAGAGTTCAAAACTCAGCTGCAAAATGCGGCCTCAAATATTATTGGAACCGTAAAGGATACTCTTGTAGCTGGCGCACAAAATTCAGTAACTGAAATTACAACTCAGCTAAAAAAACTCGAAGAAGAGATGCGAAATAATCGCTCTACGGCTGAAACTCGAAAATCAGAATTAAGAGAATTACAAACAAAAATTTTAACCATCTAACAATATGCATATGATTGAATTAATTGGAGGATTAGTTGTTGGGGGTATAGCCGGATATGTTGCAAAAGACAAACTCACCCCGTCTGTCAAAAACTCTCAAGAATCAGAAATGGATAAGGTCTGTTCCGATAATGAGAAGTTAGCTCGTCGAAACAAAGAACTCGAACGAGAAAATGAAGATCTGTTAGCAGAACTTGAGAAAGTCCGCAGAAATGCGAAAAACGACAACGAAGATATGGATGATCTTAATGATCAATTGGATTCTGCAAAACGCGAGATGAAATCTCTTCGTCAACAGAATGACATTCTTACTACAAAAATCAAGGAATACAAATCCGCAGTAGAGTCATTAGAGGCTCAACTGAAAATATATAAATCAAAATGATATGGATATTTTTGTAATTATCTATATCCTGATTGCATTTGTATTGGGTTGTGCGATTGCGTGGGTAGTTTCTCGTCATAATAAATCTTCAGAACCCAGTTCAGATGAGATTCAGGAAGCACAGAGAGCGAAAACTTCACTTGAAGGATTGCAGAGAGAAAAAAATGAACTCGAAAATGAATTAGGATTACTAAAGGATGCGAACGCACAACTGAAAGATCAAATTCAGGAAAAAGAAAATTCGATTGCTAATATAATAATTGAAACCGAGACTTCTCTTAAAGCCAAATATGAACAGCTTATCCAAAAGATAGAAGCTGAAAATAAAAAGTTGGATGGTGCTCTGAAGCTGGCAACTGAAGGAAAAATTGAAGAGAGTGTTAGAACACAGTTGCTTGATGCCCAGGAATCTGCCTCAAAGGTTTTGGAGTTAGATAAAGAACTTCAGAATCTTCGTCTAAAGCATACTGAATTGCTAAAAGTAAGCGAACCGCTTCGCTCTGATTTGGAACAAGCTAAGATGGAGTGTTCCAAACTCATTAAGAAGGTAAAAAAACTTGAAGATGATGTAGAAGAAGCAGAAGAAGAGCAGGAGTCCTTAGAAAAGAAACTTAAAGCAAAAGGAGCCGAACTTCAAGAAGCTAATGAGCAGTTAGAAGTTTCTGCCAGAGAAAAAAAGCGACTTCAAACTGAAATAGAGCAACGGGAAAATGAGTTATCCAGTAGATTGAACGAGCTTAAGCGTAAGAATGGTTCTATAGAATTTATTCAAGAGATTCTGTCTGCGCCTGAAACCGGTGCAAAGGATGTTAAGGAATTATACCGAGCAATTGATATCTTTGAATCTTTTCTTCGTGGGCAATTTATGGACTGTAATGCCTACTTGTATAATACATATACGTCGCTTTCATTTAATGATATAAGTGGTAGAGCGGGTTTCGTTGAAAAAAAGAAATTATTTCTTCAACTATTTGAAGAATGGGCATCTGTAAAAAAAAAAAGTTGGCTAGATAAAAAAACAACAATTGCTTTTGTTGGAGAATTTTCTGCCGGTAAAACATCCATAGTCAATCGTATTCTCTCACAAGACAATCCTAAAATTCCTCTATTGCCTGTTAGTGCCAAAGCAACAACTGCTATCCCTACTTATATTGCTGGTGGAGAAGCAGAAACTTATAATTTCGTTACTCCTAACGATAAACTAAAGGCCATCAATGAAGAAATTTTTAAGAAGATTTCAAAGGAGGTGTTGGATGAGATAAAGGGAGTCTCCTCCCTTATCAAATATTTTGTAATGACTTACAAGAATCCTAATCTGATAGGTCTCAGTATTCTTGACACACCTGGATTTAATTCAAATGATGCAGAAGATAAAGCTCGTACCATAGATGTAATAAATGAATGTGACGCTTTATTCTGGGTATTTGATGTCAATGCTGGGACTGTCAATCGTTCTTCAATATCCCTTATCAAGGAGAAACTTAATAAACCTCTTATTGTGGTTATCAACAAAGTTGATACAAAATCTCCGACGGAAGTTGATAAGGTCGAATCGTTAATAAGGAAAACATTACAAGAGGAGGGTTTGAACGTCGAAAAATTCATTCGTTTTTCCGCAAAAGCACCGTTGGAAGATATTATGAGTCCAATTCGTAGTATTAAACATGATGAAAGTCGCGATGAATTCGTGAATATTGTCGAACAGGATATTCTCCAATTGATGGATATTCTTAGTAATGGTGTAAAGGAGGCTGACAAGGAATACAACACATGCACTGAGAAAGCTCGAAAAATTACCGATAAATATAATGATGGAATGCAAGCTCTTTGGAATGCTTGTAATGAAGCTGCAGGGATTCCTCATTGGGAAACTCATTTCTTTGGAAGCGATAGATATGAAATGACGGAGGCGGAAGGTTCTCAACTTATAGAATTATTGAATGAAATTGCAACTACCAAGAGTGATGCTCTAGCGGATATATATAACGAAGAAATGTCTGCTGTGGCAGAAGAGCAGCAAGCCTACAGTGATTTGGTTGACCTAAAGGCCAGTTGGCAAAAAATTGATGATTGTTTGAAGGAATTTAAGAAGACCAGTAAACAACTCAAGTAAATATGAGCGAAAATATATTTGAAACACTAAAGAACCGTAAAGAGAAATTACGAAATCTTATTGAGAAAGTTTGCTCTTACGGTTGGATAGATCAATCACGAAAGAATGATCTTCTAAAAAAGATTGATGACGATACCCTATCCATAGGCGTAATCGGACAAATGAAATGTGGTAAATCCACCTTTCTTAACTCTTTTGTCTTTGAAAATACAATACTCCCGTCAGCAACAACTCCAATGACAGCTGCCTTATCTGTGATAACCTATGGAGAGCGTGAACGTATTGTAGCAGAATTTTACACTCCGGATGAATGGGCGGAGCAACAGATGCAAGCCAAGCGTTCATTGGAGGATGCACAAGGGAATGCTGCCGAAGAGTCTAAGATTAAGGCTGCAAAAGAATTGGTGGGAAAGGCTCATAAACTTGGAACGGAACTAAATAGGCTTCTCGGTAAGACACAAGAAGATGATTTCAATAATCTTATAGAGTATGTGGGAGCAGATGGAAAATATATTTCTATAACCAAGTCAGTCTGTAATAAGCAAATTTTAAATGTACAATTTTCGGTAAAGTTAAATGGACATTATT
>CABRKI010000099.1 GCA_902471455.1 uncultured Porphyromonadaceae bacterium
TGTTGGGAGCTACATACCGGTTGGTATATACCTCCGCACGTTGCCCATTCATCGTTATTCGCAGAAGAATGGGAAATTCGCCCTCTTTGTTGGGGCGGCTTCTCCTGACCATGAAGTTCAGTGAGAAGTAACTCTCGTTGGATAATTTCATTTGACTTGTGGCTTTAATGGTTAAACTAAAGATACAAATTTTTTCTCGGTTACACAAACTGTGAATCCGAAGGACAAATGAAATATCCGGGTCAGCGAGGTGGCAAAACGACCAATTCAACGAATAATGTTGAATTGCCACCTCCAACTGCCACCTTTTGCATAACATTTTTTAACTGTGCCGATGGCAAAAAATGGTGGCAGCGGGACTTATCGTAGGCTTCATAAGCCTATATCTACTGGAGTTCAGAATTATTCTTTGCCACCTGCAACCACCTTGCGAGGTGGCAGACACCCAACGGGATTATTCCTCGTATATCTTTGAAAAATAATGAAATATAGCCTTTCGAGGTGGCAAAACTTGGTGGAATTTTTATTGCCACCTTCTTGCACACCCGCAGTTTCAATATTTTGCGCCGATTGGGGATAGGGGTAAAAAGAAAAACCTCTGAAAATCAATGATTTTCAGAGGAATTCATCGGTCTGATAGACCCTTCTGTGACCCCGGTGGGGCTCGAACCCACGACCCAATGATTAAGAGTCATTTGCTCTACCAACTGAGCCACGGAGTCATTTTGTTTACTGTCGGAGCGTTGGTGGTGCTTCCGAATTGCGGTGCAAAGTTACTGCGTTTTTTTGAAGTGTGCAAATATTTCTGCGATTTTTTTTGAAAAATTGTATTTTTAGGTAAAAAAGAGCGATTTTTGGGTAATTATAGCTGTTCTATGGCAATTTTTATCTATCTTTACACGATATTTCTGAAAGCTATGCCCCGGCGTGGCTTTCTTAGGGGCGCTTCCACCCCGCAACCGGTATAAAAACATTGAATTAACCCTTAATATCAATCACAAGTTATGAACAACAAAGTTCTTTATCTTGCTCTGGGCGTTGCCCTACTGGGAACCACAAGCTGCTCGAAGAAGCTCGGTGAATTCCAGAGCAACTATTTCAACACAACCCCTACCCCGTTGGAGACTGTGGGCAACAACGTGCCTGCAACCATCACCGGCAATATCCCGGCAAAATTCATGGTAAAGAATGCCAAGGTTACCGCCACCCCCGTGCTTGAGTTTGCCGGAGGTTCCGTACAGGGCACTCCCGTCACCATCCAGGGTGAAAATGTACGTGCCAACGGCCAGGTCGTAAGCTATGACAACGGTGGCACCGTTCAGATTCCTTTCAACACCGAGTATAAGCCCGAGATGGCTGAATCAAACCTCTATCTCGACTTCCAGGTTGACCAGAAAGGTAAACTCTACGCCCTTCCCCGCGTGAAGGTAGGCGACGGCATCATCGCCACTTCCACTCTTGCTTCCGCAGCCACCGTTCAGCCTGCAATAGCAAAAGACAACTTCCAGCGTATTATCAACGAGAAATATTCCGCCGATATCCGCTTCCTCATCAACCAGGCCAATATCCGCGCAAACCAGATTTCTGCTCAGGGTTACGTTGACCTCAACCAGCAGCTCCTTGCTGCCAACGAGGCTCCCAACAAGGAAATCGCCGGCGTGAACATCGCTTCTTACGCTTCTCCCGACGGTACGCTCGCTTTCAACACCGAACTCGCAGAGAAACGTGAAAAGAACACCACCAAATTCATGGAAGGCCAGCTGAAGAAAGACAAGATCACCGAGTTCGGCGAACTTACTTCTTCGTTCACCCCCGAGGACTGGGAGGGTTTCCAGGAACTCGTTTCGAAGAGCAACATCCAGGACAAGGACCTTATCCTCGGCGTTCTCTCCATGTATAAGGACCCTGAGCAGAGGGAGAAAGAAATCCGCAATCTTTCCGGCGTATTCAACGAGCTCGCAGACCAGATCCTTCCCCAGCTCCGCTATTCTAAGATCCAGGCTTCCATCAACGTTATCGGCAAGAGCGACGAGGAGATGATCAACCTCTTCAACACCGATCCTTCCAAACTCACCGAAGACGAAATCCTCTACGTTGCCACCCTCACCAACGACAACACCCGCAAGATGGAGGTTTATCAGAAAGCCACTCAGGTCTATCCCAACAGCTACCGTGCATTCAACAACCTCGGTATGACCAAGTATGAGGCCGGCGACTATGCAGCTGCCGCTTCCGACTTCGCAAAGGCAAAGAAGCTTGCTCCCAACTCGAAAGAAGTTGACATGAACCTCGGTCTCGTTCAGCTCCTCGACGGCAACTACAACAAGGCCAACGAGCTTCTCGGTGCCGCTGCCGGCGTTCCCGAGACTGCTGACGCTCTCGGCGTTTACTATCTCACGCAGGGTGAAGTTGCCAAGGCTAATACCGCTTTCGGCAATGCCAAGACCAACAACGCAGCCCTCGCCAAGATCCTTTCTAAGGATTATTCAGCAGCTCAGTCTGTGCTCAACGCAGTGCCCAACCCCGACGCAACGACCTACTATCTCGCTGCAATCATCGGCGCACGCACCAACAACGAGAGCGCTGTGCTCAGCAACCTCCGCAAGGCTATCAGCCTCGACAGCAACATGCTCAAGCAGGCTAAGGAAGACCTTGAGTTCGCTCAGTTCAACCTCAACAGCCTCTAAGACAATGCATAATGCATAATTCATAATGCATAATAAAAAAGGTCGGAATCCTGGAGATTCCGACCTTTTTTATTATCCAGTAATTTTAGTATGACTAAAGACTAAAGACTAAAGACTAAAGACTAAAGACTAATGACGAATTGTGCATTATGCATTATGAATTATGCATTGATTAAAGTGCGCCTTGCTCGATGAGGGTGGCGATACGGTCGATTATGGCGTCTTCTTCGTTTTTCTCCGGATTGAAGCCCGATTTCATGTTCATGCCGAAGATGCGTCCCACGGCCTGGTAAAAACCTGCGCGGAATGACCCGAGAAATGCTTTTACGATATGATATGAATTTTGGTCTGTCTCGCGGTTTATAAGCTTCAGAAGTATTTTACCCTGACCCTTGGTCATCTTCTTCACCACAGGCTTGTATTGCTCCACAATGTCCTTTTCAAGTTGTTTCAGGTGACGCTCACGCGTTTTCTTGTCGGGGAGGGTCTGGATATATTCATAGGTCTCCGTAAGAGCTGCGTAAGCAAGTTTAGCGTAAGGCAGCGTCTTCCTTACATCGCGGACGGTGCGCCAATAAAACTCTTCCTGTTTCTTATTCTTGAATTTCAGTGGCGGATAAACGTAGATATCGTTGATGACGGTCATGCGTACCGTGTCGCCATATTCATCCACGAACCTGTAAAAACCTTTATATGCTTTTATTTTCAGTTCCGGATTGACCGGGAGCTGCTGAAGTTTCACCGGACTGTCGGCAAACATGGGCGTTGTCGCCCATCCTGCAAGGACCAGCGACGCCACTG
Source organism: uncultured Porphyromonadaceae bacterium (assembly GCA_902471455.1). Classification (GTDB taxonomy): domain Bacteria; phylum Bacteroidota; class Bacteroidia; order Bacteroidales; family Muribaculaceae; genus Lepagella. The sequence continues at coordinate 3,489 of CABRKI010000099.1, forward strand.
CCATATTTCTTCTTATTCCGGTATGCATGCTTGTTTATTGCTTGACTTGTGTTTTTTTACTTTTATTATCTTAACGCCAGCAGCCCGAGCGATGTTTCCGCACCCATCCTCATCAGCGGGTCGATGATGCTCAGTTCCGGATTTATCAGCGAAGCTATCTCTCTGCATCTTTCCGCGATGCCAGCCCTTTTTGAAAGCGCCGGCACGGGCAGGAAGGCTGCTATCGCCCGGTGGAGGCGCCCATTCAGTTCCATTAAACTTGCGGGCGGTTCTTGCAACACGTCGCTCACTGCCGGCATTATGTGTTGGTAATAAGGCGTGCGCCCATAGATGGCTTCCATCGCGCCGAGGTGGATATGCGGCCAGTTGCCATGCATGGAAACGGCGGCATGTGCAGGCACATAGGGATTACGCAGCCTGTTGGCTCCCCCTTCCACCGCCACGCTTAACAGTGTGGGACAATCCCTTCCGGCGATGCGGCACCGGGCGAAGTCTTTCCCGGAAACGGATGTCGCCGTGTTTGCCGCCGCTGCCGCCTCTTCGTGGGTCGATCCGTTGATACGTGCGTCGAGCCATAGTGCATACCAACGGGCAGAGGGGAGGTAAGGTATGGTTGGGTTCACCATTTGTCGTCGGGATTGGCGTCGCGCAAGATGCGGTTCCAACGGATTTTGCCGTCGAACCATCCCCTTTCCTCGTCAAACGAAGCTATAATGAACATCGGCGAACCCACGATGTGGTCTTCCGGCACGAATCCCCAATAACGTGAATCGGCGGACCGGTCGCGGTTGTCGCCCATCATCCAGTAATAGTCGAGTTTGAAGGTATAATAATCGGACTGTTTGCCGTTGATGAAAATCTTTCCGTCTTTTACTTGCAGGTCGTTGCCTTCATATACCCTGATGGCACGTTCGTAAATCGGGAGATTGTCGAGGGTAAGGTGGAGCGTGCTTCCGCGTTTCGGAATCCAGAACTCGCCCATATCCGGACGTGTCCAGCCATAGTCGGCTCCGAGCGGGAACATCCCCGAAAGGTCATAAATCCCCATGTCGCTCTCTTTGCGCAGCGGTCCGGAAACTTCCGGCCATGTCTCCACCACAGCTTTCATTTCCTTGGTTAGAGGCACGTCATAGAACTTGAACCCCGTCATTTCGTTTGCAATCGGTGAATTGCCGTGGTCATCGGCACGCACGCCGATTTCCTTCCATTTCTCTTCGGGAATGGGGGTGCTGACGGGTATTATGTAGTTGAACTGTACGTTGTCGGGGTCGGGAATCGCCTTGCCGTTGATGATAATGGTGTCGTTGCGTATTTCAAGCCTTTCCCCCGGAAGCCCGATTGCGCGTTTCACGTAGTTTTCCCTGCGGTCAACGGGACGCCAGACGACATCGCCGAACACATCCTTGTTCTGCTTCATATATTGGAGCGGATTGTCGATGCCGTTGCGGCGGAGGTCGTTTGAAATCGCGTAATAGTCGGGGTTCGGAATTTTAGTTGCCACCGTGTCTCCCTGTGGATAATTGAACACCACGATGTCGCCTCGCTTTATCTCCCGTATGCCCGGAAGACGGTGATAGGCGAGCTGGGGATTCTCCAGATAACTTTTTGTGTTGATTATGGGCATCGTGTGCTGCGCGAGGGGAAAATGGAGCGGTGTCTGGGGGACGCGCGGACCGTAAAGTGTCTTGTTGACCCACAGATAGTCGCCCACGAGGAGCGATTTCTCAAGACTTGAGGAAGGGATTTTATAGTTTTGCCCGATAAAGGCGAAAATGAAATATACCAGCACGAGGGCATATATAATAGCATCCACCCATGCCATGACCGACCTCACGGGGCCTTTTGTCTTTTTCCACCATGTCCAGGGAATGTAGGCGGTTATGTAAATGTCGAGCAAAAGGAGCCAGAATAGCCCGAGCCAAGGATTGCCCATCCATATCACCCACAGGAAAAACAAGATGGATACGATTCCGAACCTTATCCAACGGGTGGATTTGGTTTCGCTGATTCGTTGGCGCAGACTTTTAAGACCCTTTTCCGTAGGGTCTGCCTTTGGAGTGTCGGGGGTAGGATTCATTATTCTGGGTTGCGGTTCAACCGTTTTGAAGTGTCGTTAAGTTATTTGTGATAAGACAGGATAATCAGAGGAAAAGACCCGAAGTATGGGTCACGTCGGAAAGCATGTCGCCGATTGTGAAATACCCCTTCTTCCCTTTAAGCCATTCGGCGGCCTTCACGGCACCGAGTGCGAATCCCTGACGGCTTTTGGCCTCGTGGGAGATGGAAATCTTGTCAACGGGGGAATCCCATGTTATGATATGTGTGCCAGGCACCTCTCCTTCGCGTATATGGTCAATGGGAAGCACGTTCTCATTAAGGTTTTTACCCGGCTGTGGTTCTTCCCATTTTTCTATTCTGTCAACCTCGGCCACGAGTTCGTTGGCGAGCGTGATGGCTGTGCCTGAAGGATGGTCGAGCTTATGGATATGGTGGATTTCCGTCATTGAGGGATTGTATTCAGGAAAGTCGTTCATTACTTTCGCAAGATAACGGTTCACCGCCATGAATATGTTGACTCCGATGGAGAAATTGGAACCGTATAGGAGGGTGCCTTTCCCTTTCTGGCAGATGTCTTTGATCTCGGGGAGGGCGTCGAGCCATCCTGTGGTGCCGCTCACCACAGGCACTCCGGCGGCGAAAGAAGCCAATATGTTGCTTACGGCCGTTCCGGGCGTGGTGAATTCGATGGCCACGTCGGCGCTCCTGAAGTCGTCAGAGTTGAACGCGTCGGTGTTATCGACATCGATTGTGCATACTATTTTGTGTCCGCGGTTTTCCGCGATATCCTTTATGAGATGGCCCATTCTGCCATATCCTATGATTGCGAGTTTCATTCCTTTTCTTGTTTTGTCTCAGACTTTGACTGCCCTTAACTAATATAACGTTGTTCTTCTTGTTTTTATTCTAAACGGAAGGCTTGCCATATTTAAAAAACGGCAAGCCTTTTATAAAATGCGTAGGTCAGAACCCGAACGCCACGTTGTCGATGTATAGGGTAAGCCCTTCTGTGCCGATAAAAGCCTCCCCGCATGTGGAAGATGCCATGACGAGCACGTGTGTCGGGGTGGCGTCGGCAGGCGCCCATCCCACTTCCTCTACAGGCACGATTTTTCCTTTGGAGTTGCGGGCATGGTAGGCGCGTTCGCCCGACAGGAGTCCCATCCAAGGCTTATAAAACGGTTCGCGGGTTATATCGCCGTAATGAATGGGAAGTTCGTGTCCCTTTGTCCAGGGAATGGATTTAGCGTAGCGTTCCCTACCGGTGCCTACCCGTTGGGCATATAGTTTACCGTTGGAGTCTTCCCACCTTTTCTGTAGCAACACGTAAACTTCCGCGTTGTCCCTTCCGGGAAGGGTCTTCTTCGAGGAGAATCCGGTTGATTTTGTGCGAGTGTCGTTTGCCGGCATATCTACCTGGAAATCATATACCAGGGCTTTTGGGCGCTTGGTATATGGCACTCCCATTTCCATCTTCGAATAAGGGCTTTTGGTGGATGAAATCGGCTCGAATACCCTCCCGAGGAAAATAGAGCCTGCCACCATCACATCCATGTTGATAAGCCCGAGCACTTTCACTTCTTCCATTTTCGCCACCATCTTTGCGCATTTGTCGCCGTTGCGGTCGTGGGGAAAGACCGTGTTTGACCCCTTCACCACTCCTGTTACTTTGGCATAGACGTTGCTTGTCGCCCATGGCGAGCCTCCGGCGTTGACATACGGTTTGTTGCCGACGATGTGGTCGGTCGGGGCTATTTCGTAGATGGTCTTTTGGTTGCCTCCTATCACTTTCGACTCGGTGATGTCGCGCTTAACCCACTGAGAGAAGTCACCGAAACGGATTGGCTCCAATGTGAGTGCCATCGAACTTATGGAAGAGAGAGAGGCGATGATCGATAGAATGATTCGGTTCATATATAGTCGGGTATTTGTCGATATAGTTTTTTCAAAAAAATGGCGATTAATCAGCGGGGGTGAGGAATACCGATGAATTGAGGGCTATCGTTTCTGTCAGGTTTTTCCCCCGGAGTGCCGACAGTTTTGTTATAACGCTTTCTATGCCCTCTGTGGAGTCATCGGTCTCTGCAAGGATTAGGCCTTCGGGCACCGCCGGCACCGAGGTGTCGTTGAACATAGGTCCGAATGAGAGCCATATTCCTGCATCGGTTATCATTTTGGCCACAGTGGGTTTCCCTCTGAAACCGTGTACCATCCAGTGCTGTTTGGGTTTAAGGTCTTTTTTCAAACCGATTATGATGTCTTGGGCATGGACGTTATGGATTACGAGCGGTTTGCGAAGCCGTTCGGAAAGGTCGATTTGGCGTTTCATAATCTGCATTTGGAGGAAGAGTGGGCCACCCTTCATTTTGTCGATGCCGCACTCACCTATCGCCAGCACCTGTGGATGTGTGCATGCTTTTTCAAACAGTTCCCACGTCTCTGCCGAAATTTCGCCGTGCGTTTCCCAGGGATGTATCCCGACGGAATAGAATTGCCCTTCCTCCGGATTGAAATCGGCGGGCGAGACGCAGACAAGTGCTTCCGGTTGTGGGGCCGGGCGGTGGGTATGTATGTCAAGAATCCTTTCCATAGTGAATCGTGTTAAAAAGTCCAGCTCCTCACGGCACCGGGTCATAGCCGCTTCCTCCCCACGGATGGCAGCGCGCTATCCGTTTCAGTGCAAGCCACGAGCCTTTGACGGCACCGTATTTTTGTATGGCCTCCACGGCATATTGGCTGCATGTGGGCTGGTAGCGGCATGAAGGAGGGGTCATGGGTGAAATGGCTCCCTGGTAAAACCTGATCAGGCCGATGAAAATTTTAGAGACAGGTTTGCTCATGACTTATTTTTGTGGAGAGTTTTTTTAACAATAATCTCATTTTACTCTCTATTGTTGAGTATGGGAGATTTTTGTCGTGTAGGTAAATCAGGGCCATCCCGAGGGTGCGGATGCCCGGGTCAGCCTCGATCGCCTCTTTGAGCGGAAGACGGTTGAGCCGGTAGGCCTCCCTTATGCGCCGCCGCATAAGCACCCTATCGACGGCATGGCGCCGTTTCTTTTTAGGTACCGTTATCAGCATCTGGAGGGAGTCAATGCGCTCCGGCACATGGTCGCGGAAATTTTCATCGAGCTGGTCGCCGTCGAGTTTGCGCCACGTGAGTCTCAGCGGAAATTCATAGATTGTATGCCCTTCCTTGAAAAGACCTTCAACGAGCGACCTATGGCGGAGTTTTTCCCCTTTGCGGAGCGTAAGACGCCCGGAAGTGGAATTATTGTCGGATAATATGTTTTCCCCGTTTGTCATACTGCAAAATTACAAAAAAAGCCATCATCCGCCAAATCATAAACATCCCCTTCTTCTGTAAAAGGATATAAAATACGACAACTTGTAATAATGTTTTTTAATAAAAGGGATATAGATTTGGGTAATTGATATGAAAAGGTTAATTTTGGGTTTGGATTGAAGTGTGTAAAGGTAATTATGATTTAAACACATTCTAATGTGAATTATGGCAAAGGATCAGACAGTATTGTTTCATTCCACGGTTTTCGGCCCGATACATAGCCGGAGGCTTGGAGTGTCGCTTGGGGTTAATCTAAGCCCCGACGACGGGAAGGTGTGTTCTTTCGATTGTATATATTGCGAGGCGGGGTATAACGCCCAGGGTACGGGCACTTCCGGACTTCCGTTGCGTGGAAAGGTGAAGGGGGACCTCGAAAGGAAGCTCCGTGCCATGAAGGATGCCGGCGACCCGCTCGACGTGATAACCTTCTCCGGCAATGGCGAGCCGACGATGAACTCCGATTTCCCGGAAATCATCGAAGATGCCATAGCTTTGCGCGATGAGTATTATCCCGGTGCGAAGGTGTCGGTGCTTACCAATTCCACGCGCATTTTTACTCCGTCGGTGGCGGAAGCCCTGAAGAAAGTTGACAACAATATTCTCAAACTTGATTCGGCCATCGAACCGACCATGCGTCTTATAGACCAGCCGGTGTCGAAACAGTTCACGGTTGAAAAGGTGGTGGAATCGCTTGAACAATTCAAAGGGACGGGCATCATACAGACCATGATGCTCCGTGGCGAACATGACGGGAAGAAGGTTGACAATACCGTTCCCGAAGAGGTGAATGCGTTGATTGAAGCCTACAAGCGTATAATGCCCCGTGAAATCATGCTCTATAGCCTCGATCGTTCTACCCCGGAAGAGAAACTTAAGAAAGTTGAAAAGCCGGAACTGGAAGCCATAGGCAAGCGCATAGAGCAGGAAACAGGAATACCCGTGCAAGTGAATTAGAGTATGATTTACCCCGAAAGGTTGAATAGCGGCGATAGGATCGCCATCATATCGCCTGCCACCACGGTGAAGGAGGAATATATCGACGGAGCGTTCCGTCTGTTGCGGGAGGAGGGTTTCGACCCTGTCGTATTCCCTCATGCCAAGGGGCCGGCGAGAGGTTCGTTTGCTTCGTCAGAAGAGGGTAGGCTTGCGGACTTAAAGGCGGCTCTCCACGACCCTTCCGTAAAGGCGATTTTATGCGCACGCGGAGGATATGGTTGCGTCCATCTGCTGCCTCATTTCACGGATGCTGAAATCCGGGAGAATCGTAAATGGTTGATTGGTTTTTCTGATGTATCGGCGCTCCATGCCTTGTGGCAGCGCGCGGGCGTGGCGTCTCTTCACGCCCCGATGGCAAAGCATCTCGCTCTCGAAGGGCGCGACGACGTATGCACGCGTCAGCTTATCGGGATTCTTAAAGGGGAAACCGGAATGGACTATCATGTCCGTTCCCACCCGTTTAACCGTCAGGGAATTGCCGAAGGACGTCTCGTAGGCGGAAACCTCGCAGTGCTCAACGGCCTTGCGGGCACCGATGCCGACCTTCTATCCTTGCAATGCGACGAAGGTGTTGCCCTTTTCATAGAAGATATCTCCGAAGCGATTTATGCGGTTGAAAGGATGCTTATGCGTCTGTCATTGTCGGGTGCCTTGCATAGGATTAAGGGATTGATCGTGGGGCAGTTTACCGAATACCGCCCCGACAAGAATTTCGGAAGCATGGAAGAGATGGTTGACTCCCTCCTGAAGAGATGCGGGGTGACGGGCGTTCCGGTTGCTTTCAATTTTCCCGTAGGGCATGTCGCGCTTAATTATCCGCTGATAGAGGGAGCTGTGGTGAGGTTGTCGGTATCTTGCGGAGGGGTGGCTTTACAGTCGATTACAGAATGATTTTATGGAAAATAAGGATATTACAATACGTGAGGCGCAGGCAATGGTTGACGGTTGGATCCGCACAATCGGGGGCAGATATTTCTCTGAATTGACCAACATGGCGTTGCTCACCGAAGAAACCGGCGAACTCGCCCGGGTGATTGCAAGGGTTTATGGCGACCAGGTGGCAAAGGATGGAGACCTGCGCAAAGGTCTTGCCGAAGAGATGGCAGACGTGATGTGGGTGCTCGTTTGTCTTGCCAACCAGACAGGCGTTGACCTTACTGAAGCATTCCGTGCTTCGCTTGAAAAGAAAAGTACAAGAGATTTAAACCGGTTTAAATGATGCTGCGGAAAGCCCCGAAATTGGTTGTAATCGCTCCTTGCCATAACGAGGAAGAGGTGTTGGGAAGCACTACTTCCATACTTCTTTCCGCCGTTTCCAATATGTGTGCCGACGGAATGGTGGCGGAAGGGAGCGGCCTTCTCTATGTTGACGACGGTAGCACGGATTCCACCTGGCAGCTCATCGTGAAGCTTTCCGAAGAATACCCTTCGCGGGTGCATGGGTTGCGGCTTAACCGTCATTGCGGCCATCAGGAGGCTCTTATCGCGGGGATGGAAAAGGCGTTGGAGGGTGCCGATGTTTGCGTCACCATAGATGCAGACCTTCAGGACGATGTGGCAGTTATTCCCGAGATGATACGCATGTATATGGAGGGTGCCGACGTGGTGTATGGCGTCAGAAAGAGCCGTGGAAGCGATTCCTGGTTCAAGAAGGCGACTGCAAAGGGGTTTTATAATACCATGCACGGGCTTGGGGCGGAATGTGTGGCTAACCATGCAGACTTTAGGCTGATGTCGCATAGGGCAGTCGCCGACTTGATGGATTATGGCGAACGCAATCTATTCTTGCGCGGGATGGTGCCCTTGCTCGGCTACCGCCAGGAATGCGTATATTACGAGCGTAAGGAGCGAAACGCGGGCAAAACGAAATATCCCCTCAGGAAGATGCTCGATTTCGCCATCAGCGGCATTACATCGTTTTCCGTGCGTCCTGTGCGGATGTTGTTCTGGATAGGACTCGTGTTCATGCTTACAGCCCTTGGGATAGGCATTTATGTGCTCATCCGTCATTTCTCGGGAGAAACCATCGAAGGCTGGACCTCGTTGATACTCTCAATCTGGTTCTGCACCGGAATCCTTCTGATGGGACTCGGAATAATCGGCGAATACGTCGGCAAAATCTACATAGAAGTGAAGCGCCGTCCCCGCTACCGCATCTCCGACGAAGTCTGACAACGTTTGTGCGTGAGTTTGCGTCTGTCATGGGTTATGCCCAATGGCAAAACTTTCTGGCTCGCCTGGTAAAGATACATCAAAGCGTCGCATTCCTCTAAAATATGTGCTAACCCCAAAACATCAAAAAATAAAAAAGAGACTGCCTAACTTTGGTCGTTAGACAGCCTCTTTTTTATGCCGATAAACGAAGAGGATATCTATGTTAATCTCTTAAACAGCCAATGGGGACTATTTTCACTCCGTCTTCCCGCGTATATGCCATTTCTCCGCCTGTAAGGACAACCAACAGATCCGGCACCCTAAGTTTGACTTGTCTTTCTTTGTTGTTGCTCTCTGTGACGAGGCGTTTGATTTCAAGAAGATGCCTTGCCCCATCCTCTATCTCTCGGCTACCGAGTTTACATTCTATCAGTGCATATCTTCCATCATCAAGGTGCAACACTGCATCGGCTTCAAGTCCAAGGCGGTCATGGTAATATGACAACTGTCCTCCCAATGCCTGGGAATACACCCGGAGGTCACGAAAGCAAAGACATTCAAATATAAAACCGAATGTGTTCAAATCAAGTTCCAGACTCTTTGGTGACGCTCCCAATGATGCCACAGCAATTGAAGGGTCAACAAAACAACGTTTCTTTCCTGTGCGGATAACAGTCTTTGACCGTATAGCCGGTGACCACGCTTCTATATCGTCGATGACAAACAACTTCTCAAAGGCACCAACATAATCATCAAACGTAGGCATAGATAATCCTTCCATTTCTTTTGCAACATCTGCAAGCATCGATGATTTCTTAGCCAAGGTACATATATTCCTTGCGTATGAACGAAGAATCAAACGCGCCAATGCCGGATTTCTTCGAGTTTTATCTACTCTTGAAATATCTTCGTCACAGATTACATTGACATAATCTTTCGCTATCAACAATTTTGCTTCTCCACTCATGTCGTCGAGCGATGCCGGCCATCCTCCTCGACAAGCGGCAAATATAAGTCCCTCGACGGAAAGCTGAGATATTTCGCCATCAATATCATAATCCGGTTCGTCAAAAAGACGGCGTAATGAAACAGTTCCGTTTGATTCAAGTGATTCAAAAAGACTCATAGGATACATTGACATTTTTGAAATACGTCCTGTCCCCGTATGTAATATCGCATCATCATCAACCACCGTTGAACCGGTAAGTATGAACTGGCCCTTTTCCCTCCGTTCATCTACGGCATGACGAACGGCATCCCATATTACAGGAGCGACCTGCCATTCGTCAATAAGACGAGGGATCGCACCTTTAAGCAAGAGAGAGGGCTTTGTTCTTGAAGTCGCCAAATAGCCTTCCCGTCGGTCGGGATCCTGCATCTTTATAACGCTTGCCGACTTACGTTCGGCAGTTGTTGTTTTACCGCACCATTTCGGGCCGGTAATTTGCACTGCACCAAAAGCTTCAAGTCTTAAATCAAGTGCTTTGTCGGCAATTCTATTCAGATAAATATTCTCTTTCATAACTGTCTGCAAATATAGTGATTAAATGTTATATATCAAAATCATTTTATATTTTTGAATGATTTTACTTTGTTAAATTGAATGATTTTACTTTGTTAAATTGAATGATTTTACTTTGTTAAATTGAGTTAAAATTGTCCTATTTTTCATTTTATAGCCAACGCAGTAAATATTTGTACATTTCAATTCATGCAATCAAACATGCCAAAGGCATGTCCCTACACTCAAAATTGCGCAAAAGATTTATGTTTTACCTATAACACTTAATCAGAGCGCGGACAAGTAATCATGGAAAATAAAAAAGAGCGGCGGTGTAATAAGCAAATTTTAAATGTACAATTTTCGGTAAAGTTAAATGGACATTATT
>CABRKI010000100.1 GCA_902471455.1 uncultured Porphyromonadaceae bacterium
AATTTGATTTTCCCGATTGAGGGGAAATATTCTTTCTTTGCCATTTTTATTGGTTAATTAGGTTAATTATTTATTTTTTCAGATAGTTCTTTTTTCCAGCGGGCGTAAGCTTCGAGATAGGGTGTGCGGTCGGCTGCCGGCTCGATCACTTCAAGCACTTTCAGCGAAGCGAATGCCTCGTTGTTGTCTTTATAGATTCCAGCCCCGATGCCGGCTCCCTTGGCAGCACCGGCTGCACCGTCGGTATCGACGAGGTCGATTGTGGCTCCGGAGACCGATGCAAGGGTGTCGCGGAATATCGGGCTGAGGAACATATTCGCCTTCCCTGCATGTATGCGCTTGATGTCCATGCCGATTGATTCCATGATTTCCATGCCATACATGAATGAGAATACGATGCCTTCCTGGGCGGCGCGGATGATATGGTTGCGGTTGTGTATGTTGAAGTTCACACCGTTGATGCAGCATCCTACCTGGCGGTTGCCGAGCACGCGTTCGGCACCGTTGCCGAAGGGGAGCACCGTGACGCCTTGCGAGCCGACCGGCACTTTGGCGGCGAGGTCGTTCATTTCGGCGTAGCTTATGCCTTCGGGGGCGACGTTGCGTTTGATCCAGGTGTTGAGAATGCCTGTGCCGCTGATGCATGTCATTACGCCGATGCGGGTCTGAGAGGGGGTATGGTTGACGTGTGCGAAGTTGTTTACGCGTGAGAGCGGATCGTAATCTACAGTGCCGTTGATGCCATATACCACTCCGGAGGTGCCGGCTGTGGAAGCTACCTCGCCGGGATTGAAGACGTTGAGCGAAAGGGCATTATTGGGTTGGTCGCCGGCACGGTAGGTCACAGGCGTACCTGCTGCGAGCCCGAGTTCGGCGGCGGCTTTTTCCGTCACGCGTCCTTGCTCGGAGAAGGTGGGTTTCACTTCGGGGAAGATGGATGCCGGGAATCCGTAGTAGTCCATGAGGAAGGCGGCGGGGGCATTTTCCTTGAAATCCCAAAGCATGTATTCGGAAAGCCCTTCGGGGTTTGTGCATATTTCGCCTGTGAGCAGCATGGCGATGTAGTCGCCCGGGAGCATCACTTTATAAATCTTTTCGAATATTTCCGGCTCCTCCTCTTTGAGCCAGCGCAGTTTTGCCGCTGTGAAATTTCCGGGAGAATTGAGGAGACGCGGCAGGCAGGTGTCTTCTCCGAGTTCCCGGAACGCTTTCTCTCCGTAGGGCACTCCGCGGGAGTCACACCATATTATGGCGTCGCGAAGCACGTTGCGTTCTTTGTCGATGGCAACGAGGCCGTGCATCTGGTAGCTGATGCCTATGGCTTTTATGTCGGCGGGGTTGACCGCGCTCTCACGGAGCACTGAGGCTGTGGCGTCTTTCAGATACTTCCACCAATCGGCGGGATTCTGTTCCGCCCAACCCTCTTTCAGGGCTTTGATGGGGGCTTCGCTTTTAGGGAAGAAATCGGATGCCACGCATTTTCCGGTGTCGGCATCGACGATGGCGGCTTTCACGGAGGAGCTGCCTATGTCATATCCTAATAGGTACATTATTAAGTGGTTGTGTGGGTTAAAATTCGGTTGCTGGTGTAAAAACGAGCGAGGGAAAAGGATGTAAAACGGGAAGGGTAAGGAATGCCTGACTCAGGATTCCTCACCCTTCATCGTTGATGCTTACTGTTTGTAAGTATCAGATTTAAAGCTTGAATTTAAAACTCAGAACATCGATTTCACCTGATTGTAAACGTTGTCGGCGGTGAATCCGAGTTTTTCGTCGAGCACCTTGTAGGGTGCGGAGAACCCGAATGATTCGAGACCCCAGATTTTGCCGTCGGTGCCTACGAGGCCGAGAAGGTTTACGGGAAGACCGGCTGTGAGGCCGAACCTCTTTATTCCCTTGGGAAGCACTTCTGCCTGGTATGCGGCCGGCTGCGTGCGGAACAGTCCTTCCGAAGGAACGGAAACTATGCGCACCTTTATGCCGTCTTCACGAAGCTTTTTCGCACCTTCCACGAGGGTTGATACCTCGGAACCTGTAGCCACGAGCACTACGTCGGGATTCTCGTCTGACCCGGCAACCACATATCCGCCTTTCTCTGCGAGTGTATAGTCGTTGCCCTTGGGGAGGTTGGTTATGTTCTGGCGCGAAAGGATAAGCGCTGTGGGTGTATAGACGTTTTCCATGGCGAGCTTCCAAGCGACGGTTGTCTCTTCGGCGTCGGCAGGACGGAGCACGAGAACGGAGTTGCGTCCGTGATGGTTTTTGAGTTTCTCCATCAGACGGATCTGTGCTTCCTGTTCCACAGGCTCGTGTGTGGGGCCGTCTTCACCTACGCGGAAGGCATCATGTGTCCAGATGAATTTCACGGGAAGCTCCATGAGGGCTGCCATGCGCACGGCGGGTTTCATGTAGTCGGAGAATACGAAGAATGTGGCGCAAGCCGCGATGACACCGCCATGGAGCGCCATGCCTATGCAGCAGCATGCCATGGTGAGCTCAGCCACGCCTGCCTGGAAGAAGGCTCCTGAGAAGTCGCCCTTCTGGAAAGCGTGTGTCTGCTTTAGGAACGAGATTGTCTTGTCGCTTTCGGACAGGTCGGCTGAAGAGCAAACCATGTTGGGCACTTGCTTTGCAAGTTCGGCGAGCACTGCTCCCGAAGCGTTGCGGGTGGCGTCGTTCTCTTTCTGCACCACTTTGCTCCAATCGATTTTCGGGGCTTTGTTGTCGAACCAGTCGGCGAGCTCGGCTGCCTTTTCGGCGTTTGCGTCGGCCCATGCTTTCTCTTCTGCCCTGCGTTCGGCGACAATGCCTTTGAGTGCGTTTGCGCGAGCCTCGTAAAGCTCTTTAACCTCGTCGAAAATAACGAACGGGTCGTCGGGGTTGCCGCCGAGATTAATAATCGTATTGCGGTAGGCATCGCCTCCGAGGGGTGCGCCGTGGGTCTTGCAGTTGTGTTCGTAAGAAGAATTGTCGGCCTTGCGTGCGCCTTTGCCCATCACGCATTTCCCGATGATAAGGGTGGGTCGTTCGGTCTCCTTTTTTGAAGCATCGAGGGCGAGGCGTATTTCGTCGGCGTCGTTGCCGTTGATTTCGATTACGTTCCATCCCCACGCACGATATTTCATGGCAGTGTCTTCCGAAGTCACCTCTTTGGTCTCGGTGGAGAGCTGGATGTCGTTCGAATCGTAGAACATCACGAGGTTGTCGAGTCCGAGGGTGCCTGCCACACGTCCGGCTCCCTGTGAGATTTCCTCCTGGATACCGCCGTCGGATATATATGCATATATGGTTTCTTTAGCAAAACCGGGGTTGCCTGTGCGGGCGGCAAGGAATTTGGCTGCGATTGCGGCGCCGACGGCAAAAGTATGGCCCTGTCCGAGAGGTCCGGAAGTGTTTTCCACACCGCGTGCAATGTCGAACTCCGGATGCCCGGTGGTTGGGCTCCCCCATTGGCGGAGTTCCTTCAGTTCGTCGATGGAATATTTGCCGATGAGCGCGAGTTGTGCATAAAGCATAGGCGCCATGTGGCCGGGGTCGAGGAAGAAACGGTCGCGTGCGTTCCAAGTAGGGTCAGAGGGGTCGAAAACGAGATATTCGCTGAAGAGCACGTTGATGAAATCGGCGCCACCCATTGCGCCTCCGGGATGACCGGATTTGGCTTTTTCAACCATAGATGCAGCCAGAATGCGGATATTGTCGGCTGCGCGGTTAAGAATTTCTTTTTTCATTGATGTTATTATTTTCATGATAAGAATCAAGACTGTAGAGAAGAGTTGAATCGCACTGCAAAGATAATAAATAAGAATAATAAAATGGTGTAATATTTGTTTCAAAAGGGGTATGATTTCGTAACATCCTCGAAAAAATACGTATGTTTTTTTATTAAATGACGTACATATTCGGCACATTATGCGTTTAAATTGTTGATAACTGCTAAAAAACATATAAAAACGAATATGGATATCTTCTGGCTGATATTAGGACTGCTCCTTATACTGGGAGGCGCCAACGCCCTTACCGACGGGGCCTCGGCACTTGCCCGGCGTTGGGGTGTGAGCGACCTTGTGATAGGGTTGACGGTGGTGGCGTTCGGCACGTCGGCTCCCGAATTGTCGATAAGCCTTATCTCCGCGTTCCAGGGGAGTGCGGCTATTGCGGTGGGGAACGTTGTCGGAAGCAATATTTTCAATGTATTTGCAATCATAGGCGTGGTGGCGCTCGTCAAGCCTATTGCGGTAGGGAAGTCGATAATGACGAACGAAATCCCCCTCGTGATCCTATCCTCGCTCGCTTTGCTTGCAATCGGGAGCGGTCCTGTCCTCGGATTGCCGGGAATCAGGGAAATAGGGCGTCCCGACGGAATCCTGTTGCTTTTATTTTTCATGATATTTATGCGCTATACCTTCTCGCAGGCTAAAAATGCTCCCGACATTCCGGATCCTGCCGCAGAAAACGCCGCCGACAAACCGGCTCTGCCAATGTGGAAGGCTGTGGTCTGGGTGATTGCCGGCCTCGCCGGTCTTGTCTATGGGGGCGACAGGTTTGTGGCGGGCGCGTCGGGGATAGCGAAGGCCCTCGGTATGAGCGAGGCTGCAATCGGACTCACTATAGTGGCTGCCGGAACGTCGCTTCCTGAACTTGCCACGTCGGTGGCTGCCGCGTTGAAGGGGAAAACAGGCATTGCCGTTGGCAATGTCATCGGCAGCAATATTTTCAATATCTTTCTCGTGTTGGGTCTTACGGCCACCGTCACTCCGCTTCCCTTCGGAGGAATCGGTGAGTCAGACCTTCTTGTAATGACCGGTGCCTCCATTTTATTCTGGTTCTTCGGATGGCGTTTCGGGGAAAGGGTGATCAACCGTTGGGAGGGTGGATTTCTTGTGGCTTGTTATGTGGCATATGTGGCCTGGCAGCTCGCGGCGTTGTAATGCGTCGGTTATATGAATCCGGTCAGAGCCATGCGTTCTGACGTGCCCTGACGGCAAGCGAAGAACTCAGGATTTTGATAAACTCCTGCATCGACTTTTTGCGGTAGGAGTCGGTGAGGGTATGGACGCATCCGTTCATCTCCCCGTCTCCTTCGGCAAAGGGGATGGCTACCACGCCGCTTTCATTGAGGATTGTCGCCTCTGCGAGCACCGAGGCGAGGCGTCCCGGGCGCAGGAGTTTGAGAAGGATGTTGACCTCGTTGAGTTCTATCTTTACCCGGAGGTCGGAAATGCGGTCGCCTATGATACGGTCAAAAAGGTTGCGGGCCTGTAGCCCTTGTGAAGGGAGGGCGAGGTCATATTTTTTAAGCATTTCGAAACTCACGCTTTTCTCTTTTGCGAGGGGATGGGAGTCTGCCACGATTACTGCAAGATAATTCTGGAAGAGATAGTGTGATTCCACTCCCGCCACCGGCTGGGTGGGTTTGAAGGCAAGCACGAAGTCGAGGTTTCTCGCCACGAGGAGGTCCATTAGTTCCGACATCGGTTTGTAGAGGATGTTGAGTTTCACTTTGGGATACATGGACATGAAAGAAAACAACGACTCCGTGAGAATGGGGCTGAATGAATAGGTCACACCGATGTTTAGAACGCCTCCGAGCCCTTCTTCAAGGTCGTGGATGCGTTGCTGGCAGAGGTCGGCGTCAAGTAAAGTGCGTCGTACGAAGGGGAGAAGTTCGGTGCCCGCTTCGGTAAGTGCCACGGAGTGGCTTGTGCGCGACAGTAATTGCGTGCCAAGCGAATCTTCAAGTTGCTTCACTTGCTGCGACAGGGTGCTTTGTGTGACGAAAAGAGCTTTTGCGGCCTCTGAAAAATTAAGGGTCTCGGCAACTTTTACGAAATATTTCAACTGGCGGAGTTCCATAGTGGATTCGGAATGTGGAATTTGGAATTTGGAATTTGGAATTATGATTTCTGACTGGTCAGCGGGTGGCGGTGAATGCGGTGCCTTTGAAAGTGAAAATGGGTATTGTGGCGCCGATTACCATAGCCATGATTATAGCGATGCAGACGAGTCCGTTTTCGGCAAACTGATAGAAATAATAATTGAACTGTTCCTGCGTCTCACCGAGGATACACATCACCATGCCTCCGAACGATTTATAGGCGTAGATGCCCGGAATCATGGGAAGCAGGGAAGGAAAAAGGTAGGCTTCTGCCGGAGTCTTGGCCAGGGGGGATGCGAAAACGGCGAGTGTGCCGATTACGATAGATGCCAGGGCTGTGGCGAGAAGTATGTGGAGTCCGCCTACTTCAGGATTCATCAGAAGGAAGCGTATGGAATGGCCGATGGCGGCTATCAGCCCGCACCAGAGGTAAGCCCTGCGTGGAATACGGCTTATAGCCCCGAATCCTATTGCAGCTATTGCGGCGAGTATGGCATCTTTAAAGAAATCGAAGAGCATTAAAAGTTTGAAGTTTAGGGTTTAAAGTTTAGGTTTGAGGGGTAAGGTTAGAACATGCCGACTTTCATGGCCCACATGCCGAGGCAAAGTCCCAGCGACAGGCATCCGGTGAGTACTACTGCATCGGTGAAGCGGCTGAATGCGCAGATATAGTGGCGATAGAGGAGATCGCTGAATGAATTGAGGAATGGAATGCCGGGCACGAGATAGAGCACGCTGGTGCCTACGGCTATGGCCGGTGTCTGTCCGGACGGAAAAAGATAGTCGGCGGCCCCGATTATCGACGATACGAATGCACATAGGAAAAATATTACCCTTACGTCAACGTGGCGCGCGGCAAGCACCTGCTTGAGGTTGAAGCCTGCGGCGGTGGCGATGAACACAATCGCCATGGCGATAAGGTCGCCTCCGAATATCCCGCAAAAAGATGCGTTGGCCAAGGATGCGAGCAACAGGGTGAGCCATTGGTTTTCGGTGTCGCATGAGGCAATTCTGTGGAATCTTCTCTTTGCTTCCGCCAACGATAGCCCTTCGTCTTTTACGTTCCAGCTCAGACGGCTCAGAGCCGTGTTGAGCGAGAAGCTGATGGGTGCGCTTTTAACGGTGGCGATGGATGTGAAGATATCTTCGTCATCGCTGCCGCATACCGTCATGTGTATGTGGCGCGGCATTATGGTTACTTCCATACGTTTGCTGAACGCACACGCCATCCTGTTGATGTTTTTTTCCAGACGTATGCATGTGGCGCCGCATGCAAGCAGCGTCACGGCATACTCCGAAAGAAAAAGGCACACTTCCTTTGAGGAGGGTGGGAGTTCTGATGCGGCAGACGCCACGGCGCAAGACTCCACATTGCCGGAATCAATTATAATATTGGTCATAGTCGTCGTAACGGGAATGTCGTGTAGCATCTCCGGGGATAAAGAATTCGTCATCCGTGCGTCCGAGTTCGATAATCCTGAACGTGCGTTTGTGTCTATTCTGTGGGTTCTCCCGTCTGGAGGCATTCACTTCCGCTATTATCCTTATAACAAATATCAGGAACAAAATTCCGGCTACCGACAGCCATACAATTAAAGAAGCAGACATTGTTTTGTGTATTTTTAATTTTGATGCAAAGTTAACGCCTGCCGTCTGGTATGGTTCGGAGGTTTCGATAGAATGTTTCGATAGCCGCAAGTGCTTTTCTTAATCCGGGATGGTTCATGAGACGTCGGTTTTTTATATAAAAAAGTCCGGGATGAAGGTTGTAAAACGCCTTCTATCCCGGACGCTCGCAGAAGCCCGGTCTTTAAGATTTGTTATGAAAGGGTCACTTTCAATGCGTCGTATGCCCGCGAAGCCTTGTCGCGCGCTTCCTCCACGGAGTTGCCTCTCGCCAGAATTACTCCCATGCGGCGATGTCCGTGTACTTCCGGCTTGCCGAAGATACGGATTTGTGTGCCCGGCTCGGCAAGTACGTTTTCAAGTCCTTCGAATTCAAGGCAGTGGGTGTCTCCCTCCACCACTATGGCACGTGAGGCCGAGGGTCCGTAGAAGTCGATGGCTGGTACCGGGAGCCCGAGGAGGGCGCGTGCGTGGAGTGCGAATTCCGAAAGGTCTTGCGAAATCATCGTCACCATTCCGGTGTCGTGCGGACGGGGTGACACTTCGCTGAAGATTACCTTGTTGCCTTTCACGAAAAGTTCCACGCCGAAAATGCCGTATCCGCCGAGGGCGTCAGTCACTTTGCGTGCTATTTCTTTCGCAGATTCGATAGCTGCGTTCGTCATGGGTTGTGGCTGCCAGGAATATCTGTAGTCGCCATCGACCTGTATGTGGCCTACGGGCTGGCAGAATGTGGTTCCGGAGACACTTCTGACGGTGAGGAGGGTGATTTCGTAATCGAAATCCACAAACCCCTCGACGATTACACGTCCGGCCCCTGCACGGCCTCCTTCCTGTGCCTCTTTCCAGGCGTTGTCAATCTGGGATGCGTCGCGCACCACGCTTTGCCCGTGGCCCGAAGAACTCATAATAGGTTTCACCACGCAGGGTATGCCGATTTCGCGGATTGCTTCTTCGAATTCCTCTTTTGTGGAAGCGAAACGATAGGGGGAGGTGGTGATGCCGAGTTCTTCGGCTGCCAGGCGGCGGATTCCCTCGCGGTTCATCGTGAGCCATGCCGCACGTGCGGTGGGGGTGACGTTGTAGCCTTCTTTTTCGAGTTCAAGGAGCGTTGGGGTGGCTATAGCCTCGATTTCAGGGATGATATGGGCGGGGCGTTCGAATTCCACATGGCGGCGCAGTTCGTCGCCGTCGAGCATATTGAACACGTAGGAACGGTGGGCCACCTGCATCGCCGGGGCTCCGGGATATTTGTCGCAGGCGATAACTTCCACACCGAGTCTTTGAAGTTCGAGAGCCACCTCTTTGCCGAGTTCGCCGCTTCCGAGAAGCATTGCTTTCCGGGCTTTGGGTGTCATGACGCTTCCAATTTTAGCCATTTCTGTGTAGTGTTGGTTTCTGTGTTTTATGGGAGTGTGTTGTGTTTTTACATTGCAAATGCGTTGAATCCGCCGTCAACCACTGCTACGGTGCCTGTGACGAACGAGGCTGCATCGCTGATGAGATATTGGATTGTGCCGCAGAGTTCTTCGGGACGGCCGAAACGCTTGAACGGAGTCTGGCGGATAACGTCCTGGCCGCGTTCGGTGAGAGAACCATCGGGGTTGGTGAGGAGTGCCCGGTTCTGGTTGGTGAGGAAGAATCCGGGGGCTATGGCGTTGACGCGGATGTTTGAAGTGAACTTTGTGGCTACTTCATTTGCCATGAAAGCTGTGAAATTGCTGATGCCTGCTTTGGCTGCGGCATATCCGAGCACGCGGGTCATGGGTCGGAACGCAGCCATGGATGAGAAGTTTACGATTGAGCCTCGGCCAGCCTCCACCATCGGGCGCAGGAAAATCTGGGTGGGGATAACGGTGCCGGTGAGGTTGACGTTGAGCACGCGCTCGAAGTCTTCCACCTTGATGTCGAATATCGTGCCGGTCGGAGCGATTGTAGCTCCGGGCATGTTTCCGCCGGCGGCGTTGAGGAGCGCATCGACCTTTCCGTAGCGTGCGAGGATTTCGTCGCAGTTTGCCTGTACGGTTGCGGGGTTCATGACGTCAGTGACGAGGAACATGGCTTCACCCCCGGCAGCTGTGATTTCGTCCACGAGTTTGTCGCCCTCTTCCTTGCGGCGACCCATGAGCACCACTTTCGCGCCCTCGTTGGCAAGGTATTTCCCTATACAAGCACCGAGCACGCCGGTGCCACCGGTGATTACCACCACCTTATCTTTTACTGAAAAAAGTTCGTTCATAGCAGAATTCGTAAAAATATGGAATATTTTGATTTGAGGAAAGAATATAATATCTCATTATTAAACGTAGATTCCGGATGTTTTATTTGACGCAGCCGTCAGATTAAATTAATGAACATTGGATAAAATTGATAATTGTTAATATAAGATAAAATCAATATTATAAATGTTAAATAATCTAAAATAGATTAAATATGCTTGAAAATTTCATATTTGTATGTTATCTTTGTGAAAAACAAACGGCCTGACAATGAAAACTCCTCTTTTACTTATAACGATAGCCTCGGCTATATTGCATTGTTATATGATGCTTTGCATCGCCCCATTCGTAAATGGGTTCCTGTGCCTGTCTCTGATATGCGGAAGTCGCTTGAAGCCGGTATGCCGATCTTGAATGAATCTTCTGATGAGGGAGGTAAATACAATACGGCCTATTCAGACATGACATATCCATTTTCTCACGAAGAAAGACCATCCTCGGAAACGATTCCGGGAGGAGAGTATAAGATGTTTCCGGAGAAAACAGTATTTTCATGTTCGATGCAAGCGGATGGAAAATATCGTGTGATTAAATATTCTCTTCAAGGAAAAATAATAAAAGCGGACGGTATTGCAAGATATTATTCCATCAAAAAAAGTTATGATTCTTTCGGCAGGGAAACAAGCGCGACAGTAACAGGTACCGGACTTCCTGTCAATGGAATAAAACTTGAAGAAAGGGAGTTTGATGACCGTGGATACCCCTCCGTTTTCAAGGCGGCAGGTAAATATGTGAGGAGCATGGAGCGTAATGTAAGAGGGAAAGTGTCGTCATGGACCGGACCGTTCATATCGCAAAACATTTATTATAATACGTTCGGACCCGGGGGGGATAAGACGGGTAAAATTACGGGGAAAAAGACAGTTGTCAAGGGTAAAGACCGTTGCTACAATTATTTGTATTCCGAGGACGGTTTTCTTGTCTCAGCTCAATATTCATCGGCGGC
This sequence comes from uncultured Porphyromonadaceae bacterium, assembly GCA_902471455.1. Classification (GTDB taxonomy): domain Bacteria; phylum Bacteroidota; class Bacteroidia; order Bacteroidales; family Muribaculaceae; genus Lepagella. The sequence continues at coordinate 10,727 of CABRKI010000100.1, forward strand.
TTCTCCGGAAGACAATTTTACAGCATTTTATGGATATGACCTCAATGGTAATATAAAGAGTGTTACACGGTATAATTCTGACGTCGTGGGTCAATCTTCGTCAAAAGTGGAGGCAAAAATTTCATATAGCGGTAACAATATGTCTCGGATAAGTGTTGACGATGAATGTACGGCACCATTGGAGACCAGGATGAAGATTAACGGAATTCAAAGGCCGGGTGTGTATTATGATGCCAACGGGAATCTTGAGACAGACAATTACCGTAGTATTGACTGGATACGATACAATGCAATTGGTCGTCCGGAATGGATTTCAATGCCGTATGATGATATAGAATACGGGTATCTTTCTGACGGGAAGAAGTATTTCGAGGCTTATCATAGCAGAGACGGTTTGTCAGACAGACAGAGGGTTCTGATTGGTGGCTTGGAATATGTTGACGATAGTTTTGACAGATATGTAACTGATTATGGATATATCGACAAACATGGCTCCTTCCATGTTTATATCCCGGACTACCAAGGAAACGTAATAGGAGTGATTAAAGCTTCGACGGGCACATTGAAACAATTTACCGATTATTATCCATACGGTATGCCTCATCCTGACTCCCAAGGAGCGGATGTGAATCGTCGCAAGTTCGGAGGGAAGGAACTTTCTACGGAATTTGGCATTGATATGTATGATTTTGATGCAAGACAATATAGCCTTTATATACCTTCTTTTAATTCTCCTGATCCGTTGGCTTTTAAAACTCCGCATATATCTCCGTATTCTTATTGCCATGGCGATCCGGTGAATTATGTTGACCCCACGGGGATGTATGCGACCGAGGAGGAAGCGCAGGCTGATATCAATAAATTCTATCATGAGGCGAAAGCGTATCAAGATGTAAACACAGGCCAGTGGTATCTGGCGTTGAATGAGGATAAAACAGCTGCATATTCTGGAGGAGGGACGCTTACGAAATATTTCGGTCCCGCCACCAAGACCTTGATGGACATTATGAATGGTGCCGGTAAAGGAATTTCTGCATTCTCCATTTCCAACGGATCAAAAGACCAGATTATATATTACACCGCTAAAGATGCGCTTAAGGGAACTGAATATTCAAATTTAAAAGGAGTTGCGGCCGTTGATAAGGCAATGGGTAAATCTGTCGGGAATTATTCAAGGGTCGTAAAAGGTGCCGGATGGGTAGCTGCGGTAGGAACTGGTGTCACAACAGGAGTGGGATTATATGATTATTGGAATCAAGGGGGAGATAATACTTGGGTGTATGTTAAGGGGGCTATGGATGTCGGAGCATCTGTTGTTGGATGTTTTGGTCTATGGGGATTTGCTTTAAGTACACTTTATTTTACCCTTGACCTTGCGACAGATGGATTCTTTATAGATTATAGCATTCCGTCGGAGAGAGATAAAAATACGAAATAACAACAATAATTGAGATAGATATGGAATTTTTTAAGACACTTTTCTGTAATTTTGTATATTATCATAGACATAGTGGCAACTGGGGACACTATGATATGCCAATTTTTGCATCATTTATTATGATTTGGTGGATTCTTTTTTTTATATGTTTCTTTACTCTATTTATTGCAGAGGGTATATTGGGGATAAAAATTCCTGACATTAAATTTTTTTTTATTGGAATACCGGTGGTTGTAATTATTTATTTGTATTGGAGGATGGTCTGTGGGAAAAGATACATAAGTATTCTTAAGAATCCGAAATATTATACTAAGGGAAGACGGATTTTTACGTGGTCTTTCTTTGTAGGATGTTTCTTATTGTTTTTATTTACAGTTTTCTTAATGTGGGAAACCGCTCCTAAGAAAGGTTGATGACAATGTAGTCCTAATATCACTGAACTATTGCCGGATGTTATGGCCTATGGGGATTTGCGGCAAGTACACTATATTTTGCCATTGACCTTGCGACAGACGGATTCTTTATAGATTATAGCGTTCCGTCGGAAGGACAGATAAAATTAAATCAATAAACCAAATAGATAGACTTTAAGTATGGAATTATTTAAGACACTTTTTTGCAATTTTGTATATTATCACAGGCATAGTGGCAATTGGGGGCACTATGATATGCCAATTTTAGCATCATTGATGATGATATATTGGTGTATATGGTTTACCATAATGGGAACAACATCTATGGTTGAGATTGTGTTAAATATTAATATTCAACTGGGTGTGTATATGTTTTTAACTTTTATTTCAGTTTTTACAGTGGCATTACTCTATTGGAGGATGGTATGTGGAAGGCGATATATCGGTATTTTGAAAAATCCCAAATACTATACTAAATCCAGAAAAATTTTAACGCTGGTCGTAGCAATAATCTCTATAATTTTGTTTTTTGGAAGCGGTGTGTCCGTTCCTGAAAATGGTTGACTCGGTTTGGTATGTTTACTGATATTGGTTTACTCTATCTCTGGATAAGGTTGACTGACCGGGTCCTATCCCTGGGCGGAGTTGACTGAGGGCGTAGCCCGAAGGCAACCTAG
>CABRKI010000101.1 GCA_902471455.1 uncultured Porphyromonadaceae bacterium
CGAGATCTACACTCTTTCCCTACACGACGCTCTTCCGATCTCCAGTAGGAAGCGGCTTCATTGTCGCGTTCGAGACCTTCGGGAGCATACCCTTCGAAAACCGTGGCGTAAAGTCTGTCGGGATTGAGTTTAAGCACATCCACGAGGTATTCCCAAGCCCAGTCAATGGCTTCTTTTTTGAAATAATCGCCAAACGACCAGTTGCCAAGCATTTCGAACATTGTGTGGTGATAAGTGTCATGGCCCACCTCTTCAAGGTCGTTGTGTTTACCCGATACGCGAAGACATTTCTGGCTGTCGGCCACACGTTTGTGGGTGGCGGGACGGTTGCCGAGGATAATGTCTTTAAATTGGTTCATACCCGCGTTGGTAAACATCAGCGTGGGGTCGTCTTTAATCACCATCGGAGCGGAGGGCACAATCTGATGCCCCTTTTCACGAAAGAAAGACTTAAACGATTCTCTGATTTCGTTGCTTGTCATTATTTATAATTTTACCGAGGGCATGCCGGAACATAACCCCGACACACCTTCCTGATTTAATATGCATTACAAAATTTGTTGCAAAATTAGTGGATTTTAAATAATTTTGCAAAAATAATCAAGTGAAGTTGTGTCGGTTCCGACAAGTTCGTTGTGCTGACCCACTAAAATGCAGAAGGGATATATTGGCTAAGAATATCTATTATAGGTATAATCCGGAGACCGATAACTTCGAAAGGGTTTATCCGTCGCTGAGGATGAGACTGGCATCATGGGGGAGGACCTGGCTGATGGCGGCAGTTATCGGTGTGGCTATTTTTCTGCTCGTATTCTATTGTTTCGATTCTCCTACGGAGGAAAACCTGAGGATAGAAAACGCCCAGTTGAGGACTCAATACGGCATATTGAGCCGTCGGCTCGACAATTCATTGAAAGTGATGGAGCAAATACAAGACCGCGACGACAATTTCTATCGGGTCATGATGCAGATGGACCCTATGAGCCGGTCGCAGCGCCTGGCAGGTCTTGACAACGAAAACCGTTACCGGGAGTTGCGTCAACTAAGCGACGCGGGTCTTGTGACGAGGCTCACGCAAAGCATGGATCTTCTCGAACGGCAGCTTTACGCGCAGTCGCAGAGTTTTGACCAGCTGAGAATAACGCTGGGACAGCAGAAAGACAAACTCGCCCATATCCCCTCGGTATTGCCCATAAACATATCCGACTATACGATGTCGTCGGGCTACGGCTATCGCCGTGACCCTATTTACGGCGCCACTAAATTTCATGAGGGTCTTGATTTCGCGGCGGCTACCGGCACGAATGTTTTTGCAACCGCCGACGGAAAAGTCAGCATGGCGCAAAGGGCGGCGGGATATGGCAACTGCATTGACATCGACCATGGATATAATTATCTCAGCCGTTATGCCCACCTCAGCGAAATCCTTGTGAAGGAAGGGGAGGAAGTGAAGCGCGGGCAACTTATCGGAAAGGTGGGTTCGACCGGCAAGTCAACGGGGTCGCATCTTCATTATGAAGTGAGATTCAAAGATGAGCCTCAGAATCCTGTAAATTATTATTTCATGGACCTTACGCCCGAGGAATATGCCGAGATGATTCAGATAGCTGAAAACGCCGGACATGTCATGGACTGATATGTTGAAAAATAATGCTTTGATTGAAAATGCCGTCAGATTTAACGAAGAAATATTATAAGATAAGGGATGTGGCTGAAATCCTTAATGTTTCTCAGCCGACTCTGCGTTATTGGGAAAGCGAGTTTCCGGAAATCAGACCTTTGCGAAGCACATCCAACCAACGTTATTATACGCCCGACGATATAACCACCCTCCGAATAATATACTATCTTGTGAAGGTGAGGGGGCTGAAGATAGAGGCTGCAAAGGAACAGATGCGGCTCAACCGCACCAATATCACAAAACGTATGGACATAATAGATAAGCTGTCGGATGTGCGCGACGAGCTTGAAATGATTCTTAAGAGTCTGGAAAAGCGAAAATAAGATTTATATGCCGGCTACAGGTTGGAATTATAGTAGCGCGGGTCGCCTGTGACGTTCTTGCCTATAAAGGAAGGCTTTTCATATTCGAAGCCGGATTCGGGAATCTCTACTTCCGCCACCACAAGACCTTCACGTTGTCCGTGAAATTCATCTATTTCCCAGGTGAGACCTTTGTAGTCCACGTAATATCGTTTTTTTTCCACGATGCCCGGTTCGCAAAGCTTTAACAAAGAAACAGCGTCTGCATAGGGAATTTCATATTCGAATTCAAGACGCACGTCTCCTTTGTTTTTCCCTTTCACTGTAAGGAATCCTCTGTCGTCAACGGTCCTGACCCTAACGGTGCGTTCCGGTTGCCGGTTGAGATAACCTTGATTAATCGTTACGCATTTAAATGCAACGTCCTTATAACGGTCGTTGACGACAAGATATTTATGTTCTATTTCTAAAGCCATGTCGCAAAGTTATTCAAAATAACTTAAGCATGCAAGTAGAGCCTTGAATAGTCACTCTTCAAGTTTTGTGCCTTTGAATATGCCGAGAAGGTCATATTTTAGGATAACGCCGTCGGAAAGTCCTATCTCATAGCCTGACGATTTCTTTTTGACGCTGACGATTTTCGCTCCATCGTATTTTTTCGAAACGTTATTGCGTATAGTCTTCATGATGAGACCATCAGGCACCTCTTTGTTTTTGCAATCGACTGATGTCCATTTCCCTTTGTTGTTGAATTCTATGGTGGTGCCGTTTACCAACCTCACGTCATAGTCAGTCTTTTTCAAAAGATGTTTGTCGATTTTAATCATGCCGATTTTAGCTTTCGGGAAATACTCTTTCAGCATTTGTTGAGCTTCTTCCGGAAGGTCTTCGCGCGACAAGGTGTATTTGTCAAAAGGAAAAGCCAAGGTATTCGCCACTGTGGCGAATACGAATAATATTACCAAAAGTGTCTTTTTCATAGTTAATGGATGTTTGTGATTAAGTCGTAACCCGAAAATCATTATATTTTCAGGTTGCTGTTTAAAAATAAACGCTCTTCAAGGTTAAGATGTTTAGACTATGGAAAGTGAAGTCTGCCCCGTCATTGGTATTTTGCAGAAGTTACTTTAGTCCGTTAATCCTTTTTCAGATGCAGGTATGCGGATACGGCTCCAACAAGAATTGCACCTCCTATAATATTTCCTAAAGTTACGACAAGCAGATTCGTCCATAGTGCGGTTTGCGTCACTGCCGCACCTTCCATCATTCCTGCCGGTATGAAAAACATATTGGCGATGCAGTGTTCGTAGCCGAGGGCGACGAACGCAAACACCGGAAGCCAGCATCCGGCGACTTTATCGCAAAGGGTTTTGCCTGCAAGCGCGAGCCAAACGGCAAGGCATACGCACCAGTTCGCTCCGATGCCCCGGAGCAGCATCGTTGATAAAGGAAGATGTGCTTTTGTCTCGGCTATCTTGATTATTGCAGAATGATATGGCTCGACTGCGGTCAGACCGCTCCAAACCACAAGAAATGCCGTGACAGCCAATGCACCGATAAAGTTGCCGCACCAAACTATGGTCCAGTTGCGAAGAATATTTCCTTTGGAAATCGTTTTCGCCATATATCCCGGAATCAACACTGCGTTGTTGCCGGTGAAAAGTTCTGCACCCTGTGTCACCACAAGCAATAATCCGAGCGGGAAAACCATTCCGCTTAAAAACTTCTGCAAGCCCGGGTTGCAGGCTGTAATTTCTGGGAATCCGAATCCGATTATCACGGAGAGTATTCCTCCCAACGCAATGAAAGCTCCGGCAAGAATGGAAAGGATAAGTGTGCGTGAAAAGGAGAGGGATACTTTCGATTTTCCTACGGAGAGGGTGGTGTCGATTATTTCGGCAGGCGTTCTCATATAAAAATTATAAGTATTATGGTTCAAATTTTCTGCAAAATTAAAGTTTTTTCATAAAAAATAAGTAAGTTTGCATTACAGAATTAGTTGCCATGAAAATATTATCAGACGTGACATCGAAACGTAAAATGTTGGCGGTTTCGCTTATAGGGTTTGTGTTGACGACTTACGGAGGTGAAACCGGCCTTGTAGATTATATCGACCCGAAAATCGGGTCGGAAGGTTTGGGCAGGGTATTTATAGGTCCGTGTACCCCTTTCGGAATGGTTCGACCGTCGCCGGATTGTACGCCGTCGCCCAACAGCGGCTGGCTTCCTATGCCGGAACGAGTTGACGGATTTGCACAGGTCCATGTAAGCGGCACCGGTGGCGGCCCCAAATATGGCAACATTTTGCTTATGCCTTTCTCCGGGAATCTGACAAAAAGTGAAATGTATGATTACCGTGTGGAAGAAACTATTTTACCCGGTTATTATGGAACGGTTTTCCGCGACAGCGGTATAAAAACGGAAATCACTGCGTCCGACCGCACGTCGGCTTATCGTTTCATATATCCCGAAGCCGGTGAAAAATCTCTTAAGATAGATGCCGGTTTCTTTCTCGGTGAATCGCCGGTGCCGGATGCCCGGGAGGCGCAACAGTTTGTCGGTTCGGAGGTGGAAATCCTTTCAGACACGGAAGTTGCCGGATACTCACGGATACGTGGCGGTTGGAACAACGGACGGGCATATACCGTATATTTTTATGCCAAGAGCGATGTGCCGTTTGAAGAAACCGCCACGTGGAAGGGTATGGAGGTAAGCTGCAGGAGGTCACAGTTCGATTCCGGGGAAAAAACCGGAGCCTTGTTGAAATTCCCGGAAAAAAGCGACACCGTGAACGTCAGAGTAGGCATATCTTTTATAAGCCCGCTTAAAGCGAGATATAATTATGAATCCGAATCCGAAGGTTTGCGTTTTGAAGAAATCAAAGCATTTTCCAATTCAAAGTGGGAGGGTCTGCTGAAAACGGTGGAAGTGGATTCTGAAACGCCAGAAGAATATAAAAAAATGTTATACACGGCTTTGTACCATACGATGCTTATGCCGAGCGACCGTACGGGCGAGAATCCGCTTTGGACCGACGCTGTGCCTTATTACGATGATTTCTACGCACTTTGGGACACCTATCGCACTTCCTTGCCGCTTTTGACAATAATAGCTCCTCAGAGAGTTCGGGATATGGTGAATTCATTGATTAATATTGGCAAACGCGACGGCTTCATGCCGGATGCCCGCAGCGGCAACTGCAACGGAAGAACCCAGGGAGGCTCCTCCGCCGACATTGTCATAGCCGATGCCTGTGTCAAGGGTGTGGAAGGGATAGATTATGAGAAAGGATTGGAGGCGATGCTTGTGGATGCCACCGTTCCGCCGGGAGGAAACGAGGAGGCGGAAGGGCGGGGAGGGCTGAGGGAGTATCTTACGCTCGGCTATATCCCGCATGGCATAGCGAGGGCCGGGAACCGGACGGTTGAGTATTCCCTTTGTGACTTTGCAATCCATCAGGTGGCGAAACGTCTCGGGCGTGACGACCTTGCGGAACGTTATCTGCGGCAATCAGAGTCGTGGAAAAACCTTTGGCGTGACGATTATGAACATGACGGCTCCCGAGGGTTTATCATGCCGAGGGATGCCGAAGGGAATTGGCTCGACCGGATTCCCTTCGGACATTCGAAAGTGCAGACGCCCACCTATGTCTATACTCCGCTTACATTCGAAGGTCCTTGGTACACCCCCTGGTGGAGCATGTTTTTCTATGAGGCTTCTTCATGGGAATATTCGTTGAGCATACCTCACGACGTGCCCGGGTTGATAGAAAAATGCGGCGGCGCGGAGGCGTTCGAAAAAAGGCTCGACACATTTTTTGCCAAAGATTATTTCAATGTCAACAACGAGCCTTCTTTCTTGTCACCGTGTCTTTACCACTGGATTGGACGTCCGGACAAATCTGGCGATACAATCTTGAGAATCATTGAAAAGAATTATAACGATTCAGCCGAAGGTTTGCCAGGCAACGATGATTCTGGGGCGATGTCGTCTTGGCTTGTATTTAACATGGCTGGCATTTATCCGAATGCCGGACATGATTATTATCTCATCCACACACCGGTTCTTAAATCGACGGTCTTCAATCTCCCGGATGGAAAATCTTTTAAGATTGTCGCCGACGGACTTTCGGATAAAAAACGGTATATTTCCAAAGCGTATCTCAACGGCAAACGTTATGACTATTCCACGATACGCCATGCGGATATCGTAGCCGGCGGGGAACTGAAACTTGTGATGGCGGATAAACCCGGAGTATGGGGTAAGAAAATGTTTAAGGAAGATTAAAATGAAACGCTTGATTGTATTGTTGGCATGTTTGTCGGCATTTCTGCCGTATTTCATGGTCCGGGCGGATGTAATGCCCGGCGACACTTTGAAAGTGGCTTATAAGCTACACGGGCAGACCCGACGGTTTAAATTCGTTTATATGCCGTCACCGGGAGGTGGGCTCGACCTCCATTGGAGCATCGTGCGCAATCTCAAGCTTTGGCGGGGATGTTATTCAATGTCGGGAGATGCCGTAATGAATGCAGCCGGTCAAAGTTACCTTATGCCGGAAGATGGAAATATGGTGAAACTTGACGACGGCGAAACTTTCGGAATGATTTCCGTCGCCGCGTTTGACCAACTTGCAACGAAAGGGGAATTTCACTATAACGGCGTCACCTATAAAAGATGTGGCTATGCGGAATCCGGTTTGGGAAGACTGATAGAGGTGGGGGATGCCATGGAAGGGGGAAGAATGTGGATTCTTGAAAACCGTAAGTTGCCATTGATTGTGAAAATGGAAGACAACCCGCTTGAGATAAATTGGGAGATGACGAAATAGTCCGTTAGGAATTCCGCCATCGGAATGCTGAGAATCTTGCAGTGAGAATGGAGAAGTATTTGTGCCATCGCACACCCTCTGCGTCAGAATTGCAGAAAATGATCGAACAGGCCGCGGAACTCGAACCGATGGTGACCTATTGAGTGGTGCAATCAAATACTTCAAGATAATGATAAGGCGACAGTGCGGTTTGACTGTCGCCTTATTTTAGTTAAAAAAGTCTTAATTATAAGTCAAAAACACTTCGAATGCACAATTATAGAGAATATGACGTTATTTTATTTGGGAATTTAAAACCGTAGAAAGTCGAAGAGATAAAAGAATGTCTTTAGGTAATAGTATTTCAGTATTGGCAATCCGGTCCTCCCTTTTTATAGGTCTGTTATTCTTGTGCTTTGCCGAATCATACGGTGTGACGGCAAAACGCATTTCAGGGGTAGTGACCGATTCCATTACGGGGGAAGTTTTGCCATACGCCAATATAGTATCCTCAGCCAACCCTCGCAAGAATATGGTGGCAGACGGCAATGGCAGATTCCGGATTCAGCCATTTTATTCGTCAGACAAATGGTCGGCGTCATATTCGGGATATACGCCCAAGCGGATTGTTTATAATTCGGGAGACAGTTTAGTGCAGATTCGTCTTGTGCCGATGGAATGGAGCCTTGACGAAGTTGTGATTCGCCCTAAGAAAGAAAAGTATTCCAAGAAGAATAATCCTGCGGTGGATTTCGTCAGGAAACTCCGCGAAATGTCGCGTGCCAATGACCCCACACGCCAGCCGTATTACAGCTATGACAAGTATGAGAAAACCCTTCTCGCACTCAACGATTTCAAGGGTGACTTCAATAACGGTTTTTTGTCCGGGAAAGGCAAATTCTTTAAGAATTATGTTGATACGTCGTCCTGGACCGGACAACGCATCCTTGACCTTATTATAAAGGAAAAGAGTTCGACGGTTTTGAACGGGAGCGACCCTGCCGTTAATAAAGAAGTTATCAGAGGGTATCGTAGTGCGGGCCTTGACGAAATCCTGAATCAGGAAAACATGCAGCTTATCATGGAAGATGTGATAAGGGAGATTGACATTTACGGTAACGACATTGTTTTCCTTCAGAACCGTTTCGTGAGTCCGCTTTCTGCCATCGGCCCGGATTTCTATAAGTATTATCTCACGGACACGGTTTATATAGGCGAAGACAAATGCATAGAGTTGAGTTTTGTGCCCCACAATCCCGAATCGATGGGATTTAATGGAAAGATTTATGTGCCGGTGGGTGACAGCACCATGTTTGTAAAGAAAGTGACTATGAGGGTGCCGCAAGACATCAACCTAAATTATGTTGATAATATATTTGTAAACCAGACATTTGAAAAAGATAGCCTGGGCAACAGGCATAAGACGTATGACGACGTGTGTCTTGAAATGCAGATAGCCCCCGGCACGCCACGTCTCTATGGACGCAAAACCACGGCTTACGATAGGTTCAGTTATAAGAAAAGAGACGACCTTTCGGATTATTACTCGAAACTCGGACGGTATTTCGAATTCGATGAATCAAGGAAGCGGCAGTCTGATTTCTGGGATGCCGAGCGGATGGTGCCTATGACGGCGGCGGAGTCAAGGATGGGGGAGATGACATCGGAGATGAGGAAGGTGCCGGTGCTTTATTGGGCTGAAAAAGCTATCGGCCTTATGGAGAGCGGATACGTGCGCACGGGCAACCCAAGCAAAGTTGACCTTGGTCCGGTCAACACCCTATTGAGCGGAGGTTCGGTAGAGGGCCTTAGGATAAGGCTCGGGGCGATGACGATGTCTCCCCTTAATCCACATCTGTTTGCCAAAGGCTACGTGGCATACGGCACTAAAGACCATAAATGGAAATACAGGGCTGATTTGGAATACTCATTCTCAAAAAAGAAAAACCATTCATACGAATGGCCCCGCCACGGTTTTTACGGATCTTATTCCTACGATATCGATATGATAGGGCAGCACTATCTTTTCACGAGCCAGGACAACGTGTTTCTTTCTTTGAAGAGGAAGGAAAGTATCCTTGTCACTTATCGCCGACAAGCCAAAGCTGGTTATATTTTGGAATTGCCCAACAACTTTTCTGTCGAAGCGGGGTTGAACCACGAAATTCAGGAAGCAACGCGGTGGCTGCCGTTTACTTTTGCCGACGGCAGGAGCGACAGAAGTTATACGCAGGCTTCTTTCAATCTTACGCTAAGATGGGCGCCTGGAGAAAAATTCGTGCAGGGACGCACTCTCCGCCTTCCAATCAATATGGATGCGTGGATATTCCAGTTTACCCATGAATTCGGTCCGAAAGGTATGATGGGTGCTGATTTCACATTGAACAGGAGCGAGCTTTCGATTCAAAAACGTCTATGGCTTTCTGCATTCGGTTACACCGACATAATCGTGAAAGCGGGTAAAATATGGAGCGGAGTATATTATCCGGCCCTTATGTGGCCCAACGCCAACCTCTCCTATACTATCCAGCCTGAGAGTTATTCGCTTATGAACGCCATGGAGTTTGCCAACGACCAATATGCATCGCTCGACTTCACATATTTCGGCAACGGCATTTTGTTTAACAGAATACCCTTCTTGAAGAAACTTAAAATAAGGGAAGCATTCACTTTCAAAGGGTTGATAGGGGGGCTGAGCGACCGGAACAATCCTGAAAAGAACAGCAATCTCTACTTGTTTCCTTTGGATGCGCATCCGAGAGTTATGGGAAAAACGCCTTACATGGAGATTGGTGCCGGCCTCGACAATATCCTGACATTCCTTCGTGTTGACTATGTGTGGAGGTTGACATATCGCGACACTCCGGGATGCGACAAGAGCGGGGTGCGGGTTTCGCTGCACTTCTCCTTCTGACTATTCGCCGACAATGGTTGCTACAATTTTTCTGGATCCGCCGTAGTCTCTGAATTCACAGAGATATATGCCTTGCCATGTGCCGAGGTTGAGTCTTTTGCCGGTGATTGGTATTGTGATTGAATTACCAATGATTGACGCTTTGGCATGTGCCGGCATATCGTCGTCGCCTTCCATAGTGTGACGGTAATATGGTTCGCGTTCTTTCACAAGACGGTCGAAAATGCTTTTGAGGTCGGTCCTTACATCCGGGTCTGCGTTTTCGTTGATAGTGAGTGCGGCGGAGGTGTGTTTTATAAAAAGGTTAAGAAGTCCCGTCTCCGGCAATTCAGGGATATGCGCCAGAATTTCGCGTGTCACTAAATGAAAACCGTTGGGCTTCGGATTAAGTTTGAATTCTATCTGTCGGAACATAATAAACAGTTTAGTTTGGTGCAAAGGTATAAAAAAATCATGGTTCCGGAACTATTTGGATCATGGTGCGTCTAATAAATTGAAATTTTAAAACAAATATAGTGTGTCGGCATCAGGCACTCCAGACAAAAAATGAATCCAATTTCGATATCCTTACCATATTGTCAGCCGGTCTTTCCCCGCCTCCGTGAATTGATTGATGTTTTGTTCTCAATCATGTCGGCGGGTGAAAAAAACGAAACCGACGGAATCAGGACGATTGCATACGAACGCATAATAGAGGAACATAGAGGGTTGATAACCAAGATATGTTACTATTATTCATCGTCGGTGCAGGAATTTGAAGACCTGAGGCAAGATGTTTGTATCAATATATGGCGCGGATTGGATACATTCCGCACTGAATCGAGGCAGTCAACCTGGATTTATCGTATATGTCTCAATACTTGCATTTCAAGCTGGAGAAAGAATTCCCGGCATAAGAATTCGCAGACGCTCGAATCGATTGTGGAGCCATCGGAGTGCGACGGCGAGGGCAAGGAGGAGATGGAGACGCTTCATTTTCTTATTTCTCTCTTGTCGCCGGAGGAGAAAGCTTTGATAATGTTATGGCTCGACGAAAAAAGCTACGACGAGATTTCAGATGTCACCGGCTTCAACCGCAACACTGTTGCAACCAAACTCCGGCGCATCAAAGATAAACTTGCAGCCAATGCAAAAAAATATGAACTCGATTAACCACATATAAACTTGAATCGATATGACTCCCGAAGATATGAAAAAGGCATGGAGAAACAGTGCCGGAAAGATTCGCCTTTCAGGATGCGGCGATGTTGACAGGATGTCGGATCTCTCTGTATTCGGCAAGCAGACTTCGCTTCAAAGGCTTTCGAGAAACTATATACGCTTTTCGAGGGTAAGTCTTTTTATGTGTTTCTTTTCCCTGGTGTTCATACACTTTGATATTTTTCCACCTGAGGGTAGGGTTTTGCTCACTTTTTTGCTGTGCATATATTTTGCCACGGCTTCCGTGATGGATTATTGGCTTTACATAAAGACATCGTCGATCGACGTTTTTACGATGAGGGTAGGTGAAGTGGCGGCTATTGCGCGTCGTTGCCGGCGTCGTCACCATCAGTTCATGTTGGTGCTTCTGCCGTTTGCCATGGTTATTTTCGGCATGTTTATCTATTTCCCATTTAAAGAAGGCGATTCAGTGTGGGTCGGGGCCGTGGTGGGAGGCGCGTTCGGAGGTGCCATAGGGCTTCGGAAGTACCTGCAAATGATGCGCGACTACCGCCGCCTTTCGGAAGAAGATTTGGAGAAAGAAGAATAATGGATTCACACAAAGCAGGCCGGCGATATGGCCGGCCTGTCGGATTGAAAATTTAATCAGAATTAATCAGTTAAGCTTATATCGTTTATTGATAGTCTTTCAACTGCTCGCGCAGGCGTTTGCGTGCGAAGAAGATGCGGCTTTTAATCGTGCCGAGGGGAAGATTCATCTTTTCTGCAATTTCATTATATTTATATCCTGCTACATACATGTTGAAAGGGATTCTATATTCATCTGTGAAGCTTTCAAGGACAGAGGATATTTCTTTTACCGCTACCGACCCTTCCGGAGTGGAAAGCCCTGATTCCTGTGAAATGTTGAGATGATAAAGGTCTTCCGTCTGATCAATAACAGTGGCTTTCCTTACGGTCTGGCGGTAATTATTGATAAAGATATTACGCATTATTGTAAATATCCAACCTTTAAAATTAACATTGTCAACATATTTTTCTTCGTTGTCAAGTGCTTTAAGGGTGGTGTCCTGAAGTAGGTCGCGGGCTTCTTCTTTATTTGTGGTTAACTGATAGGCAAAACTTAGAAGATTGCCCTGAAGTCCTAATAGCCTTTGTTTGAAAGTTTCGTTAGATTTCATGTTGTTTTAATTTAATTACACCGTTATAACATTGGGGAAGTGAAAAAAGTTTCGCGATTTTGACTTTTTTCAAAAAAAATAAAATAATTTGCAAAGAAGTTGCAACCGTTTTCGAATGATTGCGTCAAAGAGGAGAAAAATAATTAAAACATAACATACAATGAAAAAATCCATATTGACTCTCGCAGGAGTAATGATGTTTTCATCGCTCACCTCCTGTTCGACATTCGACCTCGAACCCACCGACTGGCAGAAAGACAATTTTAAACATGAGGTGCGCCTTGCCATGAAAAATGCTGTCAACGCTCCGGGAATCGACAATGGCTCCACGTTGATTGTAAGCTTGGAAGGCGATACGATTCTGGCGCCGCGCGATTCCTTGATGGCGGCTAATCCTTCGCGCACTGTTTATGTGGAAGTCATTTCGCCCGATTATCCTAAAGGGAGATTGACGGACCGCAAGATAGAGATGCTTACGGTGGCATCGTTGGTCGGTGTTGTGGTGTTGGTTGTTTTGCTTGTTTTGCTTGGTGTGTTTGTCACTATCTGGCGCCGGCAGTCCGCAAGGAATTCCATATTGGAAGAGGCAGTGGCTAAGGGATATCAACTTCCGGAGTCTTATTTCACGGGGAGCCCTTCGCAACCGACGGTCAATTATATGGTGGTAAAAGACGGGCAGACTATAAGAGATGAAAAGGGGAACGATGAGGGTGCCTCTTATTCGGAGATGCCTCCGAAATACCCTCAAGACAATGAAGCGGATTCCGATTTCCGTAACACGGTCAACAATATCTGCAAAGTAGGTTCGGCAGAAAGAATCAGTCAATTCCGAAACGGCTTTGTTATTTCCGGAATAGGGTTGATGGTTTTCATAGGCTTTTGCGTAGGAGGGGTGGAGCCTGTAGGGATTATAGCAGGAGGTACGCTTATAGTGATAGGTCTCTCTAAGATAATCACCGTATTCATTTCGAAACGTCTTTAAATCTTGGTTTTGAGATGCTGACCAGATTGCAGGAAATTGCACTAATCGCACGATGCGTGGCGGGAGACGACCGCAATGCATTCGGAAGCCTTGTCGAGGCAAGATC
>CABRKI010000102.1 GCA_902471455.1 uncultured Porphyromonadaceae bacterium
TAAACCAATATCAGTAAACATACCAAACCGAGTCAACCATTTTCAGGAACGGACATCCGTTTATGCCGGATTACTGAATTTTGGTTCTATTTTACATTTTATTGGGGAATTTTGGGAGGGAAATGTAATTTTTTCATGATTTCATTGTCTTATACTTAGGATGAGGATTAAACGTCGAACTATGACATCCTGTTATAGTTATCCGACACGTTACTCCACGGCACGCCGAAAACACGGCAAACAATATCGAAAAATAAATCAGTTATGAAAAAGAAATATTTAACCGGCTTCCGGGCCATTGCTTCGGGCCTCTTTTTCGCCTCCTCGTTGGCTTTTTCCACGATAATGGCAGATACATTTATTGCGGTCAATAAGGAAGCGAAAGTCTTCGACGAACCCGACGCCACAGGCTACGTCACCCTCAACCAGAAAAACGAAGAGGTGACGGCGCTCCCCGGCATGGTTTTCAAACTATCTGAAAACAAAGGGGGATGGAACCTTGTGGAGTATTCCCCCGGACTCCGTGGCTATATTTCCGACCAAGTGAAGCAATCCAAGTTCATACTTCCCAAAGCCGGAACTTATAAAGTGGCAAACAAACCGACAGACAAATTAACGGTTGAAAACAACGGCAACAAATGGACAGCGACAATCGGAGGCAAAACCTATCAAGGGGAATTATCCGGCAATATAGTGGTCTTTTTCGACGATAAGAAAATGCCCGCCTACTCCCTCGTAGATTTCGGCAACGGCCCCATCGTCATGACCTACGACAACTCCGTAACCAAATTTTTCTAAACTTCAGGAGTTCGGGAAGAAATACTGGCCCTTCTTTTTTGTGGCGTTGCCGTATTCCACGGCATGGCGCGGACAACTATGATAGCAAGCAAGACATGAACAACAATCCGCTCCCCATACCGGTCTCCCATCTACCATCTTCACGTTGCCTACCGGGCAACTCCGCGCACATATACCGCATCCCACGCAGGAAAGTGTGGAATGCCATTTCTTCGGAAATATCCCCCATCTTTTAAAGAGGGGATACACTCCTTTCGTCTTTATCCATGCGCTCCCTCCTCGCACCACATCAACCGTCTTGCGATGTTGCATGATTCCATCGGCTATCTCAGCAATTCTTACAGGCGCATCCTTCAGTTTTTTACGCTCCACCTCCCTGGAATCGACATCGAATCCGGGAAGTAACACATAATTGTTCGGCATAATCACGCTCCAGACAGATTCCACATCCACTCCATGACGAGACATAGCCTTCTCGAACATCTCGGGGGCCAACGCTACCTCGTCGCCACATGTCATGACACACCACACAGGAATCTGATCCACCTTAATTCTGTGGAAAAAAGACTCCGGAAGCCCATCGATAAACGACAACACATTCGGAGGAACGCCCCATGAATAAACCGGAAAAACGAATCCTATGAATTCTTCATCAAAGATATCCACCTCCGACTGTGCTTTAGAAATCTCAACCGTTGTGGTTCCAAGTTTTTCCGAAAGCATCCTCGCCACATATCCTGAATTCCCGGTGCCGGTGAAATAAAAAATCATACCGCTGTAAAAATCTTAAATATTAGTTCTTTGAGAAGTTCGAATTCATTCTGTGTCGAACCTATCCCCTTGCTATGCACATCATATTCCCGGAGGGCATGGACGGCGGCAAGCGCCTGGCGCGCATTATAAAACTGCAAGCCGTCGCGATAATCCTTCAACGCGTATGAATTCTTCAAATCGAGTGCCGCCGTCAGCGACTGGTCACTCTTGTCTCGCGTCACCGTAGCTATGAAAAGGTTGGAAAAAAATTTAAACAGCACCGCCGCCGTCATAACACCGGGATTCTGTTTCGGATTACGCGAGAAATATTCCACAATCAGCATCGCCTTTGGATAATCCTTACGCGCACAAGCCTTTACAAGTTCAAAAGTGTTGAAATCTTTCGAAACACCGATGTTCCTCTCAATCAATTCCGGAGAGATGCGTTTCACATCGCTGCCGGCGGCTATTATCAGCTTGTCGATTTCCCCGAAAAGTTTACTCAACGGATTGCCTATATAATCGCAAAGCAACGACACGGCCTTATCATCTATCCCCATACCCTTGGAGGCACAATAATCTGAAATCGGCCCCGAAAGCTGATAATCTTTAAGTTTGTCGCTACGGAAAACAATGCAATCGGAATCTTTTGCCCGTTTAATCAATGCGGACGTAGCAGGGAGTGCGTCGCCCTTATACACCACAACCAGAACAGTCATCTTGTTAGGTCGGCCGACGTATGATGCAAGCTTGTCGAGTTGAGATTTTGCCTGCGACATGGTCTGCGCCTCTTTAAGCATCACAAGCTGCCGGTCTGCCATCACGGGATACTGCTGCGCGCTTCCTATCACCTTGCCGATTTCGGCATCGGCACCATAATAGACAATGGAGTTGAAATCCCGGTCCGCCTCCTCGACCACATTGTTTTCAAGAGCTTTCACAATCTGGTCGATATAATAAGACTCCTCCCCCGTCAGGATATACACGGGCGCGAAGTCTCGTTTTTTTATCGCCGTCATAATCTCCCTGAAGGTGGGCCCTGCAGATTTCTTCGCCATATTCTTTATTTCTTAATTTATTTCAACTCTTTTTAAAAAAGTATCCCCGGAAACGCCAGAAAAACAACGACGTGGCAACCACACTCGCAAAGGCGTCCCACGGGAACTCACCGTTGGCGGCCACCCCGAACGCGTCTATACCTCCAGAGGCAGCGTCACCCTGCAACCAGTAGCTCACCACCACTATAGAATTGTTCAATGCGTGGGCAAACACAGAGGGCCAGATACTTCCGGTCCACACAAGAAGATACCCGAAAAAGGCCCCCATAAGCAGACGAGGGAAGAAACCGAAAAACTGGAAATGCACGGCACTGAATATTGCCGCCGCACACCAAACGGACAAGGCAGCCCCTATGCCGGAGCGTAAAAATATCCCTTGGAGTCCCCCTCGAAAAAACAATTCCTCGGAAAAACCGGTGAGCACGCCCACAATAGCCACGCCGCAAAGCATGGCGACAAAACTTCCGGAAGCGAGCACCTTGTCTGCCACTGCGTTGTTGGCATCTTCCCACCCTCTCAGTGTAGCTTCAAGCCCGGAAGCCCAATCAGGGAAATGCACAGCGGAGTTCCACGCTATAAGCTGGTTCATCGCCGGCAGGGCAAAGAAATACACCAGGATAACCCCGACGTATGCCTTCAACGGAGGGGTGTGAGACAATCCGAGAAACGACAACGGCTTTACGGAAGAAAATTTCCCGGCAATCCATGCGGGGATACAGAAAGCAACGACGCACTGCACCGCCGAAGCTGCAAGCATCCTCGTGCGTTCGTCAATACCCGGCAAGAGCGACAGCGACGCTCCGATTGCCGCCGCTATGACAAGCATTACAAAGAAAGAGGCAAACAGCACCAGAAGCCTGAATGCAGTCGATTCCCTTAAAGGGGACAGATAATTTTCAGACATCGAATTTTTTTCTTGTAAATATGAAATCGCGTCCAAGATATTTTTCCCTCACCACAGGATTGGCGGCAAGCTGCTCGCTGGTGCCTTGGAAAAGGATTTTTCCTTCGAAAAGGAGATAGGCGCGGTCGGTGATACGCAACGTCTCCTGTGCGTTATGGTCGGTGATCAGGATGCCGATGTTCTTGGATTTAAGTTTATAAACCACTTCCTGAATGTCGGCCACTGCTATGGGGTCAACTCCGGCGAAAGGTTCGTCGAGCATTATAAACTTCGGGTTGATAGCAAGACACCGGGCAATCTCCGTCCTTCGCCGTTCACCGCCCGACAACTGGTCGCCAAGGTTTTTTCTCACCTTCTGCAGGCGGAACTCGTCGAGGAGACTTTCCAATTTTTCCTTTTGGTATTCCTTTGAAGTATTGGTCATCTCAAGCACGGCGCGTATATTGTTTTCCACACTCAGCTTACGGAACACCGACGGCTCCTGGGCGAGATAGCCTATACCCAGCTGCGCACGTTTATAAACCGGATAGCCCGTGATGTCTTTATTGTCAAGAAAAATCTTCCCCTCGTTCGGAGTAATCAGGCCCGTGGTCATATAGAAAGTTGTGGTTTTCCCGGCTCCGTTAGGTCCGAGAAGACCCACGATTTCACCTTGGGTCACGTTGATGGAAACATGGTTGGCGACCGTCCGCTTGCCGTATCTCTTGACAAGATTTTCCGTACGAAGCTCGCCCTTGCGCGGAATCTCCACATCCAGTTCCGCATCCACATCCATCCCTTCGGCATCACGCAGTTCCACCTTTTCGTCAATCTCCTCGGTCTGCATATCGGGCACAGGTGCGTTCTCCATTTTTTTAGCCGCCTCCTTCTCTTCGGGGGTAAGGCCGTCATGTTTCTTAAAAAGCGGGAATATTTTCATCTGGTCTTATTTATCGGAACATGAAGAAAGGAGCGAACGTATATAATCCGTCAGAAGCTTTATAGCCACATTATTATTGCCACCCTGCGGAATAATCAGGTCGGCATAACGCTTTGACGGCTCTATATAAAGTTCATGCATAGGTTTAAGAGTTTCCTGGTAGCGGTCAATCACCATTTGCGGAGTCCGGCCCCTTTCGATACAGTCTCTCGAAATCACTCTTATCAGACGCTCGTCGGCATCCGCATCGACAAAAACCTTAACATCGAGCATATCTCTCAACGGCTTGTCGGTGAGTACAAGGATTCCCTCTACCACCACGACCTCCCGGGGCTTCAGTGTGACCGTTTCCTTCAACCTTGAACAGGTAATGAAATCGTAGGTGGGCATCTCCACGGTCTTACCCTCTTTCAGAGCCCTGAGATGCTCGCAAAGAAGCGTCCATTCTATCGAAGCGGGTTCGTCGTAGTTCATTGTGAGCCTTTCCTCGAGCGGGATATGGGCGTTATCCTTATAATAACAGTCTTGCGGGATTACCGCCACCTCGTCTTTAGGCAGCGATTCTATGATTTTTCTAACCACAGTGGTTTTCCCGGAACCGGTTCCACCGGCAATTCCAATTACCAACATGTCTGTTTTTTTGTTATAGTTATGAAAAGCAGTGGTTCGGATAAGAACAAATGCCAGAAAATTTGTTTTATTACCATCTGCCCCGGTTATTTGCGGAGCGCCACACCATCGGCAAATCCGTTGAAATGACCTTATGGTTGCAAAATTAATAAAATTCCGCCACCATAGCAAACGAAAGGGAGTTATCTCCAACACCGATAAATTATCCCTTTTGTCGGGAAAGAATGAAGATTGGCTTTTTTTTATTAATTTTGCATGGATTTACGGACAGCCGCTTTTATTCTCTCTATTTTGCGGCAATAACAAAATATTGAAATATGATTGTTTCATCAATTGCTTCGTTCGGTCGTTACTGCATGTTCCTGTCGCAGGTATTCCGTCTGCCCGACAAGGGGAAGGTGTTTTTCAACCGTCTTGTATTCGAGATTACGAAACTCGGCGTCGATTCCATTCCTCTCGTCATCATCATATCGCTCTTCATCGGGGCCGTCATCACCATCCAGATGACCATCAATATCGTGTCGCCTCTGATTCCGTCCTATTCCACCGGACTTGCCACGCGTGAGATTCTACTCCTGGAATTCTCTTCAACCATGATGAGCCTTATTCTTGCCGGAAAGGTCGGGAGCAACATAGCCTCGGAAATAGGAACCATGAGGGTGACCGAACAAATCGACGCGCTTGACATCATGGGCATCAACTCCGCCAATTTCGTGGTGCTCCCGAAAATAATCGGATTCGTGCTTTTCGTGCCGGTGCTTTGTGTGCTCTCCATGTTCATGGGTCTTATCGGCGGTTGGTTCATAGCGGAATTCACTACTATGATTTCGGTGGAAGATTACGTTTTCGGCATACAGTCGTTTTTCAATGAATGGTATGTATGGTACGGCATCATAAAAACCGTAGTGTTCGCCTTTATCATCACAACCATAGCGGCGTATTACGGTTATTATGTCAAGGGAGGCGCGCTTGAAGTGGGACAGGCAAGCACAAAAGCGGTGGTGTCAAGTTCCATCATTATCCTGCTCGCCGACGTCATCCTCACCAAACTCCTTCTTCAATAATCTTTTTTCCATCTCAAAACGTAAAGTCATGATAGAGGCAAAAAACGTATCCAAATGGTTTGACGGACAAAGGGTGCTTTACAATATATCCGCAAAATTCGAGACCGGGAAAACCAATCTCATTATCGGGCAGAGCGGTTCCGGCAAGACAGTGTTTATGAAATGCCTTATCGGTCTCCTCACTCCCGAAGAAGGTTCGATATTATACGACGGAAGGATGTTCCGCTCGATGAATGCGCAACAAAAACGCGCCCTGCGCACTGAGATAGGTATGCTTTTCCAGGGGTCGGCACTTTTCGACAACGAAACCGTGCTCGGCAACGTCATGTTCCCCTTGAAAATGTTCAGCCCCCTCTCCCACGAAGAGCAACTCGAGCGCGCACATTTCTGCATCAACCGCGTAGGACTGACAAACGCCGACGAAAAATACCCTTCCGAAATTTCGGGAGGCATGCAAAAACGTGTGGCGATAGCCCGCGCCATAGCACTCAACCCGAAATATCTCTTCTGCGACGAACCCAACTCCGGCCTCGACCCCAAGACATCCATCCTTATCGACGAACTCCTGAGTGACATCACTCATGAATATGGCATCACCACCATTATCAACACCCACGATATGAACTCTGTGTTGGGCATAGGTGAAAACATCATATTCATCAACAAAGGTCACTGCGACTGGACCGGCAGTGACCACAACATCTTCCGAAGCACAAACAAAGACCTCAACGACTTCGTATTCGCGTCGAAGCTTTTCAAGGAAGTCAAGGTATTCCTCGAAAGGGAATACGAAGCTGAAGAAGACGTTTGAGAATTCTTTTGTCAGATACGGGGAGAAGACGCCGGAGTGTCTGATTGAATCAGAATGTCGGTTAACGTTTGAGTGTCGAGTCCCGGAATCACTTTCTCCGGACATATATCAGCGAGAGACTTTTCAATCTCTTCCCTGACGGCCTTCACTCCATCCAATGGTTTGCAAAGCATTTCTTCCACATCCCCTTTCATAAAGAAATCTCCGGAAATGCTAAGATTCTTTATAGCATTTTCCGCCGTGTCAATGTCATATTCTATGCTGAAATCGCCGAGGCCGCATATATGTCTGTATCGCGACACCCTGTGCATCCTCTCCGTGAATGCACTGTTTGAAGACGAAATCCGCATGAAAGTCGGTTCATAATACCCTTTCTCGATTTTTCTTACTTCCTCCACATCCTTCTCTGTAAGAACATACGGGTTGCCATCAGTGATTTCATTTATCATGTATTCTTCAAAATCCTCCGGACTCAAAGAAATACCTTCATTTTTAAGACAAGTCACCCTCATCGGCACCGATTTCACCCCTTTCGATTCAAGCTTCGCTTTGGATGGCGTTATCGCACTCCCGATACGCACCGGGTCGAAATCATACAACATGGTTCCATGGGCTATACTGCGTCCAGGCAGATGATAAAAAGCGTTGCCAGCCACTTTGCGTTCCCCTATGAGTATGTCGTTTCTTCCCGAAGCATAAGCCTTTATTCCCAACTTGCAAATCGCCTCCGCTATCATTGAGGTGTAGCGAGCAAAAACTTCGGTCACTTTATCGCTGTCGGTGATAAAAGAAAACATAAAATTCTGTCTGTCGGCAAAAACACATCCTCCGCCGCTCCGGCGCCTGACGACGTCGATGCCGTGCATCCTGCAATAGTCGAGATTGACCTCCTTGTCTATTTCCTGATTGCGGCCGCATATCACAGTGGGGTCAACCCTCCATGAAAAAAAGTAGTCACCGGCCGGAAGACAACGTGCCACCCACTCTTCGGCGGCAAGATAAAAAGGGAGGCGGCGATGTTCGCCGTCACCTTCAACCGGAAGAATTACATGTCTCATTATATGCGATATTTATTGTTTCACAAAAGTAAGTATATTTCTTCTCCTCTCAAAAAAATTCGGCTGAAATTTCATTTTTATCCCCGGTTGAGGATAGATTTTATGTCAAAAAGTCAAAAAAAACATGTTACCCGATATTCTTTCCCCTCCATTGGCGTATTAAATAAGAATTTATTAGTAATTTAGCACAAAATTTTAAATCAACTAACCTTAAACCCGGATGAAAAAGTATTTTCTTACACTTTCTCTCCTCTGTTTCGCCGCCGTCATGATGGCGGCCGATGCAGTGACATGGAGTTTCCGGCTTGTCGGCGACAACACGGAAAAACCTGCCATTGAGATTTCGGCCAAAATAGCCCCCGGCTATCATCTTTTCTCTACCGACAACCCTCCCGGAGGGTCGAACCCGCTCGAATTCCATTTTGAGACAACAGGATGCTCGTTAGACGGAGCCCCGACGGCAAACAAGGCCTACACAAAACAATTCAACGACATTTTTGAAGTTGACGAGCATTTTTACACCGGAAGCGTCACCTTCACCCAGAAACTCAAACCGACAGCCAAAGACTTCTCGGTAAACGTTGAAATCAAAGGACAATCATGCAACGACACGGGCTGCGTGCCACTCTTTGCCTCCCACTTCTTTAAGGGACAGGCTATCGTAAAGGAAGCTGCACCTGCCGCCAAAGCTGAAGAAAAAGCGAAAGAGCCCGAGACTCCTGCTAAAGCCCCCGCCCAGGACGGTGCAGAGGCCCTCGCCCAGATGACAGACTCTCTTCAGAGCGCCGAATCCCCGTTGATGCCTGCGGCAAACCTCAGCGGAGTCAACAGCACCGACATGTCATGGTGGGACAATGTGGAAGCTGAACTTAAAGTCTTTTCCGACGAACCCGAACAACAGGGAAGGTCGCTCCTTTACATCTTCCTGGCAGGATTCATAGGCGGCTTGATAGCGTTGGTAACGCCCTGTGTATGGCCCATGATTCCGATGACCGTGAGCTTCTTCCTTAAACAGAACAAGAGCAAGCGCAAATCGGTTACGACCGCAGCCGTATATGGACTCTCGATTATCGTCATCTATGTAGGACTTGGATTGGTGGTGACGGCTCTCTTCGGGGCGTCGGCGCTCAACGAACTCGCCACGAGCGCGCTATTCAACATCATATTCTTCCTGCTCCTCGTAGTGTTCGCCATCTCGTTCATGGGAGGGTTCGAACTCACGCTTCCATCCTCGTGGACCAACAAGATGGACTCCAAGGTAGATGCCACCACAGGCTATCTGAGCATCTTCTTTATGGCATTCACCCTCGTGCTCGTTTCCTTCTCATGCACCGGACCCATTATCGGCACTCTTCTTGTAGAAGCGGCAGCAACATCCAATTTCATCTCCCCTGCTGTCGGAATGTTCGGCTTTGCGCTCGCACTGGCCCTTCCATTCTCGATTTTCGCCATGTTCCCCACCATGCTCAAATCGATGCCCAAGAGCGGAGGATGGATGAACACGGTGAAAGTGGTATTGGGTTTTCTCGAACTCGCACTCGCACTGAAATTCCTTTCGGTGGCCGACCTCGCCTACGGATGGAGAATACTTGACCGCGAAGTCTTCCTCGCGCTCTGGATTGTGATTTTCGCCCTCCTCGGCGTTTATCTTCTCGGCAAACTCACATTTCCGCACGACGACAAAGTGGAAAAAGTAAGCGTCACGCGTTTCATGCTTGCTTGCATATCGTTCGCATTCGCAGTCTATATGCTTCCCGGACTTTGGGGAGCCCCGCTAAAGAGCATTAGCGCCTTCTCACCGCCAATATCCACACAAGATTTCTCTCTCTACGAAGGCGACGTGCATGCCCAGGTTGACGACTTCGAAGAAGGAATGAAACTTGCAAAGCAACTCGGCAAACCGGTCTTGATCGACTTTTCAGGCTACGGATGTGTCAACTGCCGTAAAATGGAGGCCGCCGTCTGGACCGACCCCGACGTGAAGGCAAGCATCGACAATGACTTCGTGCTCGTCACTCTCATGGTGGACGAAAAGAAAGCTCTCCCGGAACCCATAAAAGTGACGGAAAAAGACGGCACTCTCCGCACTCTCCGCACATACGGCGACAAATGGAGCTACCTCCAGCGTTCAAAATTCGGGGCCAACGCGCAGCCTTTCCACGTCATCGTCGATAACGACGGGAAACCGCTTGCTCCGGCATTCGTCTATAAAGAAGATATTCCGGGCTATAAGAGGTTCCTGAACCAAGGAATCGACAACTATTCCAAACGGAAATAATCACAAAATTCCTTAATGTAAAACCTAAAAAGACCCGCCCACGCAATCATGGGCGGGTCTTTTACGTTTTACCATCATGATACTTCCATACGCATTTTTACTCGCCGCCTTTTTGGCTTTCGCAGCCGACATGTACGCTTCTTCGCCACGATATATTGAATTGGCTGACTCTGCCGATAATTATATGAAACGCGAACGTTGGGGGGAGGCCGAAAACGTAATTTTGAAAGCACTTCGTCTGGAACCGGGCAACTTTTCCAACGCACTCCTGCTTTCAAACCTCGGGGTGGTCCGCACAAACATGGGAAAAATGGATGAAGCCCTCGAAGCTTTCGAGCTCGGGCTGTCGATAGCCCCGCGCTCCTCCGTCATAAGAACCAACAGGGCGCGCACCCGCCTTTTTACAGGAGACTACGACGGCGCACTGGCAGACCTTGACGAAACCCTTCAGATTGATTCTGTCCAGGAATGGCCGTTACAAATGAGGGGACTCCTTTTGCTTGGGAAAAACGAAGCCGAAAAAGCGAAAAAAGATTTCACCACCCTCGCAAGATTATATCCGAAAAACAGCGCGTCGATGTCGGGACTCGCCCGCGTGGAAGAACGTGAAGGAAACTACAATGAAGCATTGCGCCTATACGACGAAGCCATCGCTATGGACGACAATCCCGAGACCCGTTTCTCCCGCATTCTTCTTAAAATCAATATGGAAAAATATAGTGAAGCTTCGGAAGACATCAACAAGGCGATTCAGAAGTTTCCGGAGCATCCCGATTTTTATCTTGCAAGGGGCTTTCTGCACCGTCTGAACTACAGAAACCATGAGGCGGAAATCGATAAAAAAATTGCTCTTGACAAAGGGGCTGACCCTCAATTTGTTGAACAATTCTTCCCTAAAAACGGTAAATAACTTCCCTCATTTTTTGCGCCGTGGTTGAAAAATTATTACTAACTTTGCACTCGCAAAACCCCAAATAGGGTTGCCTGTTTTAATCATGAACCAACTTTTCAAACATATCGAATTCCTGCTTCTACGCCATGACTGCGTGATTGTTCCCGGATTGGGGGCTTTCATAGCATCTTTGTCGCCGGCAAAAATCGATATGGAGAAAGGTCTGATTGTTCCGCCATCGCGCACGCTCATGTTCAACCAGGCGGTTACACTCGACGACGGTCTGCTTGCCAACTCGTATGCCCGCAAGTATAATCTTTCGTTCGAAGACGCACGAATGGTAGTTCTACGGGAAGTGAACGCTGTCATTTCGAAAATACAAAAAGAAGGAGCGGCAGATTGTGGAAATATAGGCCGTCTTATCAAAGGTGAAGAGGGCAATCTCGTATTCACCCGCTTTGCTTCCATATCTGCTTTCAATGCCGGATTGGGATATACCCCGGTTGAATTCGATTTAAAAGCCGAAGCACCTTCACAAATCCCTGCAGCGGATACTCCGGAACCCACCGTTTCAAACGATTCCGATTCTACGGAACAAGGTTTCTATCATTTCAAGATAAGCAAAACGTTCACAAGAATGGCTGCGGCATTCCTTGTAGTGGCTGCCGTGGCTATTACGGTCCTGCTCAACCCTATTCCCCGTGACGAGAGAGTGCAAAAGGCATCTGTGGTGCCTGTGGAGGCATTGATGCCGTCCTCGGCAAAAACAGAAGCTACACCACAAGACTCCGCAGGTATTTCCGAAAGCCAGATAGACACCCCGGTAAAACCGGAACCCATGCACTATCTAATAGTGGCGACGTTTTCATCACCGCGTGAAGCAGAATACTATGCCTCCAACTATTCCACCGACGAATATAAGCTCACTCCGGTGTCGTCAAGAAAGATGTGTCGTGTGGCTATAGCGGCATCCGACAACCGGGAAGAACTCAGAAAACAGTTGAATACCAAAGCCATCAGTTCCAGATTCCCGAATGCTTGGATTTGGAGCCGGCCTTAATGCCTGCCTTTCTATCAAAAGATTGAAAATAAAGCTGTTTATAGGTAAAACATAAATTATTTGTGCAATTTTGAATGTAGTGACATCCCTTTGGCATGTTTGATTGCATGGAATTGAAATGCACAAATATTTACTGCGTTGACTATAAACTTTTTTCTTTTCAACGTAAAAAGCCATAGGAAAATCAATCTCCGTAAAAAAGTTTACTCAACTTAAGAGCGCGTTCCTTAAATATGCCATATATAATGTGGCATGAACTCTTTCCCTTTTTTTAAGTTATATTATCAGATACACGACATGCGGGCCAAAATAATTCCGCCACTCGACAATCCGGCGGAATCACGTCTTTAAGTTTGTTTAGAACCCGAATGTCTTATTTTTATTTGACATAACCATTTCTTAATTATATATTATGAACACAGCACCTTTGCAGGGCATCAAGGTAGTTGATTTTACCGAAGTGCAATCAGGGCCATCCTGCACCCAGATGTTGGCTTGGCTTGGAGCCGAAGTTATAAAAATCGAACGTCCCGGGGTGGGCGACGCCACACGTAACGAGCTTCAATTCGATCCGGAATTGCCGAGTTATTATTTCCTTCAGCTGAATTCCGACAAAAAATCTCTCGCACTCGACGCCAAGACCCCCGACGGGAAAGAAATCCTTACAAAACTCATACAGAATGCCGATATTTTTGTTGAGAACCTTCATCCGGGAGCCATCGATAAACTCGGGTTCTCCTGGGACGAGGTCCATAAACTCAATCCAAAATGCATCTACGGCTCTATAAAGGGATTCCCCCTCTCGTCGCGCTACAAAGACCTAAAGGCATACGAACCCATAGCACAGGTGACCGCCTGCGCAGCCACCACCACCGGATGGTATGAAGGCGAATACAACGTGCCGACAC
>CABRKI010000103.1 GCA_902471455.1 uncultured Porphyromonadaceae bacterium
TGCCGCTCCGTAGCCTTCCGCACCGCCCATGTTCAAGGCATCGGTAAGAACGAGTCCCCGGAATCCGAGTTCACCTCTCAGTAGGTCGTTGATTACCGCAGGGGAAACGGCGGCGGGAAGGGATTGCGGGTCGATGGCAGGCACCGCAAGATGTCCAACCATCACCCCGGAGAGTGCTGCCGCTATATAGCTGCGGAAAGGATAGAGGTCGATACTGTCGAGCTGAT
Source organism: uncultured Porphyromonadaceae bacterium (assembly GCA_902471455.1). GTDB lineage: Bacteria > Bacteroidota > Bacteroidia > Bacteroidales > Muribaculaceae > Lepagella. The sequence continues at coordinate 228 of CABRKI010000103.1, forward strand.
GGAGCGAACGCTCTATCACCGGGAGCGACACATGGCTGTCGCCTTTGGGACTTCCGTGCCCCGGAAAATGCTTGGCAACGCTTATAACCCCTCCCGACTCAACCCCACGGGCATAAGCCACGCCGAGGTCCGCCACCATCTTGGGGTCGCTGCCGAACGAACGGCTCCCTATCACACCGTCCGGATTCTCCGCCACATCGATTACAGGCCCCAGCACCATATTTATGCCGACCCTGCGGCATTCCCTCGCCACCTCGCTCCCGTAGTCGAAAAGAATCAATTCGTCGGCCCTCGGACCGAGTCTTCCGTTGCGGGGAAAGTCGGGGGCGTCTTCCAGACGCATCCCGAGCCCCCACTCGGCATCTATTGCCATGAAGAGCGGAATCTCCGATTTCATACCCACGCCCGCCATTATGGCTGCCGAACCGAGATTGCCCTTCAGGAGCACCACCCCACCGACATGAAGGTCGGAAATATAGCTTTTCAACTTTCGCATTGTGGCTGCGTCGGCGCTCGCATAAATCGAAGGCATGAAACATTGCCCCACTTTTTGCTCGAGTGTCATTCCGGCAAGGGTGGAGTCTGCAAGATGAAGAGCCAGGGCGGTGAGGTCAGACACCCCTCCGAAAATATTTTGGTCCGTGGCCTCTATGCTGTCCGGAAGAGTTCCCTCCACGTCCATATCCCTTCTCCCTTCCCTGCCGCAGGAAAAGGATGACATGCAGAGCAAGAGGAATATTATGGACGGGACGAGACGTATCATATCTGTTATCGTTTCACTTGCTTTAGGAATCGTGGCGTCTGGTCGGGGGCTATGGGAAGTCCCAGTTCCTGCTGATGTTCAAACCATCTTAAAATAGGGGCGGCAACCTCTACTTCGTCAGTCCATACCTTTTTATGGTTGGCGAGGGTGCGGAGGTCGTCGTTTCCTTCCGCTACATAGTCAATGGTCCCGACTGTATATACGGCGTCGGGGTTCATCTCGCTGCCGTCTATCACCACTCTCACCAGGTTGCGGTCATCGTCGGTCACAACGCGTATGTTGCCGCTTACCGCCTCGCCTCCTTTCTTCGCACCAACGCGCAGAGCTTCGATAATATCGGAACCTTTAAGGGAGATTATCGTAAAATGGTTGGAAAATGGGTAGGTGGACAGAATCTGTCCTTCGGTTATGTCGCCTGCGGGCATGTTCTGGCGTATGCCGCCCACATTCATTATTGAAAGGTCAACCCTGTCGATGTCAATTCCTGCCGCACGGAGCGAGTCGGCTTTGTGGTTGCCATACCAGAGTCCGAAATCTGCCGTCATGTTGGCCATACCGCCTGTACGTTCCCCGTTTTTCATATCATAGAGCGATGTGCCTATCACCCGACCGTTGACGGAATCCACCTGTTCTTTATAGGGACGGATAAATTCTATCATTCTCTTGTCAAGCTTTTCTGAAGGGAACCTGTCGGTCACGGCGATGAGTTCATATCTGAAATCGTTGCCGTCGGCACCTTTCATGTTGTCAAGGTCGATGGTTAGCTTTCCAACGTATTTTCCATACTTACCGGTCTGCACCACCCTTACCGCCTTACCGTCGGCATTTTCAATCAGCGAAGGGTATTTTTCCGGATGTGCCGGGTCAATGAGAGTGTGTGAATGCCCTCCGATTATGATATCGATGTCGTGGCTCGCCTTGGCAAGCTCCACGTCGGTTGTCTTGTCGTTTTCCTTGGTGTAGCCGATGTGTGTCACGGCCACTACAAGATCGCACTTTTTCTTGTTCTTGAGATATGCCGCGATTTCATTGGCGGTGGGTATCACCTCTTTGAAATTTACGTCGATATTCTTTTTAGAGATGAGGCTTTCCGGGTCAATGTTGATGCCGAAGAAGCCGATTTTCTTTCCACCTACCTTTTTTATGACGTATGGTTCGAACACCCCTTCAAGGTCAGTGCCTTTGAAATCATAGTTTGCTGAAAGCCGGGCTGCTTTTACGTTCCTGTATTTTTCGGCGAGGTCCTTCATTCCGTTGTCGAATTCATGGTTGCCGAGCACGCGGATATCGTAGCCCGTCATATTCATGAGCGGATATTCCACGTCGCCCCTGAAATATTTGAAATAAAGCGACCCTTGCACCATATCTCCGGCATCCACGGTTATCACGTTTTTTTCGGCGTTGCGCACGGAATCTATCACGGCCTTACGTTGCAGCACGCCGCCGGTGCCGTCTGCGTTGGGTTCTATGGCGGAATGGGTGTCGTTCGTATGTAGTATCACGAGTTTCTCCGCGTTCACAGGCAGGGAGAAACATAAGGCGGCGAGCCCGAGGCTACGGGCCGCCGCCATTATAATGGATGATATTTTCATCATTCTCACATCTACAAAAACAGTGGATAGGTTGTCCTTAACCTTCGATAAGGTCGTCTCCGGTCATCTCGTCAGGTTTCGGGAGCCCCATGATGTGGAGCAGCGAGGGGGCTACGTCAGCGAGGCGTCCGTCTTTCACTTTTGCGTCCCTGTTGCCGATATATATGAAAGGCACCGGATTGAGCGAATGCGCCGTGTTGGGCGTGCCGTCTTCGTTGATGGCGTGGTCGGCGTTGCCGTGGTCGGCTATGATTATTGTGCCGTAGCCATGCGCCTTTGCGGCTTCCACCACCTTTTCCACACATTTGTCGAGGGTTGCCACGGCCTTCTGGATGGCTTCATACACGCCGGTGTGACCCACCATGTCGCCGTTGGCGAAGTTCACGACGATGAAGTCGTATTTCTCCGAATCTATGGCGGCTACAAGTTTCTCGGTCACTTCGGGGGCGCTCATCTCGGGCTGCAGGTCGTAGGTTGCCACCTTAGGCGAAGGCACGAGAATGCGGTCTTCCCCTTCGAAAGGCTGCTCGCGGCCGCCGTTGAAGAAGAACGTAACATGTGCGTATTTCTCAGTCTCTGCTATGTGGAGCTGCTTTTTGCCCTGCTGCGAAAGGTATTCGGCAAGGGTTTCCTGCACGTCGCTTTTAGGGAAAAGGATGTGGACTCCCTTGAACGAATCGTCATACGGGGTCATGCAGTAATACTGGAGGTCGGGAATCGGGTTCATGCCGTCTTCGCTGTGCTGGGTGAGCACGGTGGTAAGTTCCTTGGCACGGTCGTTGCGGTAGTTGAAGAAAATCACCACATGTCCGGCTCCGATGCGGCCGTCAACCTTGTCGTTGACAATAGGCTTGATGAATTCGTCGGTCACGCCTTCGGCATACGACTCCTCAACCGCCTTTACCACATTCTCCGTGTGCTTACCTTCGCCATACACGAGAAGGTTGTAAGCCTCTTTCAGACGCTCCCAGCGGTGGTCGCGGTCCATGGCGTAGTAGCGGCCTATTACCGAAGCGATGGTGCCTGCGCTCTTGCTGCAGTGCGCCTGGATTTCCTGAAGGAAACCGGCCCCGCTCTTTGGGTCGGTGTCGCGGCCGTCCATGAAGCAATGTAGATAAACCTTGCTAAGGTCGTAAGCCTTTGCCGTGTCGCAAAGGGCATAGAGATGGTCGAGGCTTGAATGCACGCCACCGGCAGATGCGAGACCCATGAAATGGATAGGCACATTGTTTTTCTGTGCGTATGAGAAGGCGCTTTTTATTTCAGGGTTTTCAGCGAAAGAACCGTCGGCGATGGCGCGGTTGATTTTCACGAGGTCCTGATATACCACGCGACCTGCGCCGATATTGAGGTGTCCAACTTCCGAATTACCCATCTGGCCGGCGGGCAGACCTACGTCTTCACCGCTTGCCTGGAGCTGCGAATGGGGATAGTTGGCGACAAGGCCGTCGATATAAGGTGTCGGGGTGTTGAAGATTGCGTCATCCTTGCCATGGTCTCCTATCCCATAGCCGTCGAGGATGATGAGAAGTGCTTTATTTGACATATATGATATATTATTTATTTTATTCCTTTCATTTCCAATCTTGCCGCAAAAAACATATAGGGCGGCCAGAATCATGAATTATCTTAATCAGTCTGCAAAAATACTCAAATTTTTTCAATAACGCATAAAAGACACCCCAAAAACTTTTTTAAGAGTGATGGAGACAAAATGTGGACGAATCGTATTTATTTATTATTGAAAATATATTAATTTTGCAACGTAAAAAGGAACCAAAAATCATAGGAATAAAGCCGGGTATTTCTTAAGGCATGTAATAGTCTAATTTCATAGACTTTAGATGACCGATGTTTGTTTTTGATAACGTTTTACGTCTTGGAAAAACTACGGTTTTTCTTTAGTCTTTGAGCAGATTTTTATGTAATGTGGATGCAATAGCAGCTTTGTTGTCTTTTTTATAAGATAGCTTGTGTTTGCTTGGTGTCGTTCTGATGTGTGTTTGTGTTGCAATGGTTTTGGATATATACGGCTGTAATTCCGGAATGAAAATATGTGATATTCTATACATTTTATTTCTAACTAACTAAAAAACAATGTTAATGAGAAGATTGAACAGCAAGGCGCTCATGATGTTGCTTGTCTTGTTTTTGTCAACCTCCTTGTCGGCTGAGGCCGGTACGGTCCATGACGGATGGACTGTCAATCCGTATGATTATCGTTATGACATGAGTCTCTATTTCAATGTCGGTCTCAAGGCGTCAGAAAGCATGGATTCTTTTGAGGTCGGGGCATTTGTCGGAGACGAATGCCGTGGTGTGGCAGAGATGTTGGAGCTTTCCGAAAACGGAGGTTGCAGATATATGCGCATACGAAGCAATTCGTCGGGTGAACAACATGAGGAGATTGTATTCAAAATCCGGAATAAAACGAATGGAGAAACTTTTGAACTTTCCGGAGCGCGGGATGAACCATTCCTTTTTGTGCCTGACAGCATGATAGGTTTACCTTCGAAGCCATATATGATGTATCGTCTTTATGATGTTAGGATTTCAGCGGCTGAAAACGGCATCGTCGATTTCAGTGCCGGGAAATATCCGGAGAACACATCCTTGAAGGTGGTTGCCACTCCGGATGAGGGTTACCATTTTGAAAAGTGGAGCGATGGCGTTACTGATTCGGAACGCTCGTTGGTCGTGACCGGTGATATCGATCTGGTGGCTTATTTTGCCATAAGTTCGTTTAAAGCGGTGTTTATGATTGATGATGAGGTGCTCGATACTTTGGAATTTGATTATGGTGCTCCGGTGGTGGCCCCGGAGGTGCCTGCCCGTGAAGGTTATACATTCGCAGGATGGGGAGAAATGCCCGCCACGATGCCCGCGAAGGACATCGAAATAAACGGCAGCTACACGGTCAATACTTATACGCTGACGGTTTATCTTGACGATGAGGTGTATATGGTAGAGGAGATTGAATACGGAGCTCAGATTGAAATTCCTGTTCCGGACGTGCCAGACAACAGGGTGTTTGACGGTTGGAAGGAAAAGATGCCTGAAACGATGCCTGCATACGATGTCGAGATACATGGCACCACATCCGACGATATGTCGTCGGTAGGAAGTGCCATAATATCAGATGACACACTATTGACGGTCTATAACCTCAGAGGCGTTCTCCTTTATAAGGATAAGATTGCTTCGGAGGTAATGCCTCGTCTTGTTCCGGGCCTCTATATAATCAACGGTAAAAAAGTAATGGTGAAATAAATCTAAAAAAGTAATCTTATGTTTAAACCAAATCTACAGACACTGATACTTGGATTCTGTGCCGTGACGCCGGGGCTATCCCTTGGCGCGACACTGACTGTGGATGAGGCAAAGACAGTCGCCGCCGAATTCTTTCGGTCAGGCGATGTTTACCGGTTGGCCGACCCTGATGCGTTCGAACTCGTGCATGTCGCCAACGATGCCGCTTCCACGCCGGTTTCCTACGTTTTCAATGCGAAAGACGGGAAAGGTTTCATCATAGTGTCGGCCGACGACATGGCATTGCCGGTTGTGGGTTATTCCGACACTTCCACGTGGAGCCGGCAGTCTGTCCCAGATGCTGTGTCTCCGGTCATATCAAGCCGTGTTGGCGGCATGGAGTGGATATCCTCTTATAATATGGGTACCCGGTCGTCGGAGTCCGGAGAAGTGCTTCTTCAGACAGCGTCGTGGAGCCAGGAAGCACCCTTCAATAACAATATCCCCAACCGTCGTCTTACCGGATGTGTGGGCGTTGCATTGGCGGAGATATTGAATTATCATGGGATGCCGGCATCGCGGCCTTCGTCGCTGGTGAAAGAAGGGGAGCCTTCGTCATATAGTTGGGTAAACATGCGCGGCGACAACTACCGCAGCGGATATACGGATGCCGAGGCACAGGCGGTGGCCACCTTGGTTGCGGATGCAGCTGTTGCTATAGGCACGGATTTCGGCATGTCGAGTTCAAGTGCTTTTGAGGTTAAGGTTCCCTATGCATTGACATCGATGTTCGGATATGATGCAGGCGTGTCGTATAAAAAACGTTCCGAGATGGACCGTAGTTCGTGGGATGCCCTTATTGTGAATGAAATCGATGCAGGGCGCCCTGTGCTCTATAGCGGCCAAGACGTTTCCGCCGGCCATGCCTTCGTCTGCGACGGCTATCAACTGCGCGGCGGGACGGCATATTTCCATATCAACTGGGGGTGGGGAGGTTCTGCCAACGGATTTTATGCATCCGATGCGTTGAACCCGGTTGTAAGTTCGGCCCACAGTTTCAACGACCTCACCACGGTGGTCTATAACATCAAGCCTTCCGCAACATCCGTTGAGTGGTCGCCGGTGCATATCACGAGCGACGAACGGCAGCCGGGACTGACGATGGATGTGGCGGATGTCGTTGCGGGGAGCGATTTTACTGTCAGGGCGGGAGCTTTGAAAAATATCTCATCTTCCGATTTCAGAGGGAATGTGGCAGTGGCGCTTTATGATGCTGCCGGAAAGATGAAATGTTTCCTGAGTGATAAGAAAGGGTTCGGGCTTCAGATGCTTCAGATTGCCAAATATCTGGATTTCCGATGCACCTTGCCTGCCGGCATCGCGGTAGTTGAAGGCGATGTAGTGCGCCTTGCCACAAGCACGGGCGACGATTCAGTTTGGCTTCCCGTCGCAGGCGACCTTCTTGCCCCGGGTGATGCGGCTGCCAAAGGAGGGATGATACCATATTTCGCCGTTTATGTGCCGTCTGCCGCTGATTTCGTGGAAATAACGGCAACCTCTTCTCAGGTGATAAAGGGTCGTGACTATTCGTTTAAGGTCGTTCCTAAGTCGGTTGAGAAAGTTGTGACGGTAAAAGCCAACGGCTTTATCCTCACTCCCGACGCTTCGAATGTATATACTGTTTCTAATGTAGTGGAAGACCAGAAAATCGATATCATCGTGCAGGATGCCGCCGAGGTGCTTTCTAAGAGTACACTTTGGGTGGAGGCAGGCACCCTTTCCCAACTTATCGGTGAAAACGAGTCTGCCACGATTGTTGACCTCACGTTGTTCGGCACGATGAACGTCAATGACTTTACGTTTATCCGCGACAGAATGAAACTGAGACGTCTTGATATATCGCAGGTTTCGATTCAGGCGAGTGGGGCAAACCCTGCCAATGCAATCCCGGCAAAGGCTTTCAAAGGCTACGGGTCGTTGGAGCAAATCCTACTTCCTTCAGGGCTTGGGGCTTTCAAGAGCGGATGTTTTTCATATAGCGGTTTGCGCGAAATCGAGATACCGGCTTCTGTTTCGAACTATGAATACAACATCTTCCTTGGTTGTTACAATCTCGGGAAGGTTACAGTGCGCCGTTCGTCGCCGGCATGGATAAACTGGTGTGTGTTCCAAGGCACTCCCAAGGCAAAACTCGTGGTGCCTCCGGGGGCCACGGCCGCTTATAAGGCAAAGGAATACTGGCAGGACTTCAAAGATATTTCAGAAGAGTCCGCCACGGCTCCCGAAAGTTACGTCGTGAAATTGCAGGAGTCGAAAGGATTACGCTTCACCCCGTTCACCGAAGGGACCGAAGTGGCACCCGGCAGTGAATACCGTTTCTCGGTGGAAAGCGATGACTCTTTCGGCGATGCCACCATGGAGGTTTATGCCAACAGTACGCGTCTTTATCCGGACAGCGAGGGGATATACAAGACGAACGTCAACCGCAACACTCTTTTCCACGTGGAATTCAGGACTCCTGTGGCGACGCGTGACGAAGAGGCATGGAAAATCACCGGCGATGCCGGAGGCATTGGCCTTGTGACCGACGTGATCAATGTCAGTCCGGGCAAGGCGTTCAAGGTGAGGGCCAACGCCATCAAGATTCCTTCCGGCGACGAAGCGTTGAGATTTTTCTGCGCCGTACTTACGGATGGAAAAGGGGGTATAAAGGAATTCATATCTCCGGTTGTGTCTAATGCGTTCTCCAATTCAGGAAACGTATCTTACGATTTCACATGTCAGGTGAAAGATGCAACTGTAAAGGAGGGGAATTTAGTGCGCATAGCCACCTCCTATAATAAGAAGACCTGGATGCTCGTTAACGCTGACGCCGACAGTATCGTTGACCGCATCAGCGCCATCGGAAACCGTGTGGTCTATCATAACGTCAACATGCCGCAGACGGTGCAGGGTGCCGTAATCCAGGGCGGAGCCACGCAGGTGGTACACGGCATGCCGTTCTCGTTGAAGGTGATGCCTGTATCGACCGCCGACCGTATCACCCTTTCGGTGAACGGTGTCAACAAGGCAGTGCAGGCGGCGATAGCCAACATATCGATACCTTCAGTAACAGAAGACCTTGACATTGCGGTGCAGGTGAATGCCGCCGGTGCAGATGATTATGTAGTGGTCAACGTGAGGGAAGGTGAGCTTGCCGAGAAGATTGCCGTGTGTCCCGCACGTCTGAAAGTGATGGGTACGATGCTTTCGTCGGAATTTGACGCCTTCCGCAAGAACGCGACAACAATCGTTGACCTCGACCTCGCCGACGTGACCATCAAGGGAGCAGGCGACGCAAAGAACGCGATTCCATCGAATGCATTTGTCCCGGTGTCGTCAACGGCATTCTCTTCGCTTAGGTCTTTGATATTGCCAACAGGACTTGAAAGTATTGAAGGAAATGCATTCTATCGTTGTGTAAACCTTAAGGAGATAACATTGCCTGCGTCGGTGCGCTATGTGGGCAACGGAGCCTTCTCGTCGTGTACGGGGTTGAACAAGATTGTCATGCTTGGCTCTACGCCTCCCTCTACAAGCACTATGTCGCCGTTCCCGATGGATGTATCGAAAATCACCCTCGAAGTGCCGCCGGGTTCGGAAGACGCATACGCCCTCGCCAACTATTGGAACACACTCGGCACATCGACTTCCCCGGTATATTACAATATCCAGATCGACCCGACAAGGAGCTTCGGTTACAACCAATATTATAATGATCTTACCAAGATTCTTTATGAGGGGAAAGAGCTGTCGGTTACAATCGGTCTTCCCAACTGCACGTTGAGCAGAAATGCAATCCGCCGTCCCGGACAGGCGTTTAAACTGTATGACAACGGCCGCGACATGACAGGCACCGGTTATTTCCAATATGGTCAGTATGCCGTGAAATTCGATGACTGGTATAAATCCGACAATATCAAGCATCCACAGGATCACGAGATAGATGTTGTGTTCTACTACGGCATTACGTTCCAGCTTCCGGAAGGGGTGTCGGCGGAAATTGTCAATCTTGAAGACGGCGACAGATGGGACAATGTCGATATGTCATTGTTCGATTCAAATTCAACTGACCGTAGAACCCTTTATAAAGAGGGGAAAAACTATGCATTCCGTCTTAATACAGCGTCGCCTAATGTTAAATACGATGTTAGAGTAGAAAACAAGGTTATAACCAAACTTGGCTCGGCTCCGGAATACGAATGGCCTGTAGCCACTGTGTTGCCCGATGAGAACGGTTATTACACGGTTTCTTCCCTTCCGGGCGATTCTTGGGTAAAGGTAGAGGCATCGTTTGTGCCTGTAGAGGGTGAGCCGATTGCTTCCGACGTGCTTTCAGTCGTGAAGAAAGAAGATGTCGGGGCGTTCTCAGAGCTTGCCGTGACAGGCGACGTGGATGCGAATGCCTTGAAGTCAATCCGCGAGAAATTTGAGGCAGTTGAGACCCTTGACCTCACCGGCATCGACAACACAGCAATCCCGGCGGATGCGTTCGCCGGCATGGCAAACCTTAAGAATGTCGTAATGTCGGATAATATTACCGAAATCGGAGCATCGTCGTTTAAGGATTGCGTAAATCTTGAAAGCGTCACCTTCCCGGGAGTGAACTCTATCGGTGAAGGCGCGTTCGACGGATGCGTCAACCTGACGAGCATCATTATCCCGGCGGCTTCTACACCTGCCACAAGGAGCGGGGAGGCCGGAATAAACGCGGCCTCGTTTAAGGGAGTCAACCCCAACTGCCTTATCTATCTTTCGGAGGGGGGCATAACCGATGCCGATTCATTGAATGTGATTCTTAACCAGAACGACGCCCGCGTGGCCGCTTCCGACATTGTGCTCGATGGCAGATATGCCTTCAACGCTCCGGCAAGTTTCAGCCTCGGGAAACATCGCATATCCTTTACTGTGGCAGTACCCGGTAGCGTGGACTCGGATGTTGACGCAGGATGGAAGGGTATTATGCTCCCGTTCGCCCCGGAGGGTATGGAATATGGCGTAGAGTTCGCTTCGCGCAAGGGCAGCGGCCTGTCGCTCGTTTCTTTCGACGGTGAGAATTCCTTGGTAATGACGTCACAAGACTCTATTCTTCCCAACCGTCCCTACATGGCATCGGTGAGTGCTCCGTACAGGGAGGTTCCGGTGACGTTCTATGCCGGAGGACAGTCGTTGTCAGACAGCATCGTGTATGACGTGCCTTTCACTCCGATTCCCGAGGAGTTGGTGGCTAAAGGTAAGGACTATTCGCTTTACGGTTCTTTCGACGGCGAGATGCGTGCCGGAACATGCTATGCATTGAATGAAAAAGGAGATAGTTTCGAACGTGTCGAAGGCGAAGGTTCCGTGGGCTTCCTTCCGTTCTCCGTTTATCTTGGAGCGAACGGCAGTGTCACGGCTCAGGAGTTCAGGATAGGAAATCATCCTTTCTGGGTGTTCGACCCTGTCGCTTCAAAAGAAGATGGTTCGGTGCTTTATCGTTCGGACAAGATAGAACTTTCTACACAAACCGAGGGTGCTGTGATATATTATACCATCGACGGTTCAGACCCTGCTGATGCCGAAGGTTCGCGTAGTGTGTATGGTTCGCCCATCGAAATGACAGGCGAGGAGATGACTGTAAGGGCAGTGGCTGAATACAAAGGCAATCTCTCTGAAAACGGGGAGTTCGGTTATGGGCTCAAGAAAAGCGATATAGGCTATTCTCTTTCTGAAAACTGGAACTGGATTTCGCACAATCTGGAAAGTGCGGTCAATGTGTCGGAATTTGCAGGCGACGGTGTCAGTCGCATTCTTTCACAGACGCAGGAAGTGGTGAGGGATCCGAAATATGGCCTTGTAGGCAATCTGTCGGAGCTTAATCCGCTTGAGGCTTATAAGGTGTGTGTAAGCGATGCTTCATGGACCGGCAGGATTGCGGGAGTGTCGTTCGATCCATCTATGCCTGTCAAACTAAACAAGGGATGGAACTGGATAGGTTGCCCCACCGATGAGGCGCGCTTGTTGATAAGCGACCTTTTCGCTAATGCAGGCGCCGAAGAAGGCGATATGCTTGTCGGTCTCGACGGCTTTGAGCAAGTCGATGCCGACGGAATGTGGAAAGGTACGCTATCGTCGATGGTCCCGGGAGTAGGCTATATGTATTTCAGTAATTCCGAGAAGGAATTCGTGTATAACATAGTCCCGGCTAAAGAAGAGCTTCTGCCGGCAAGCCGTGTTGACTTAACGAGGAGTGCCGACGTGTCGCCGTGGGTGGCAGACAATCACCGTTATCCTTCGGTAATGCCCGTCACCGCAGTGGTGGCCGGCATGAAGGATGCATTGGCAGAGTCCGGGAGTTATCATGTCGGTGCGTTCTGCGGCGATGAGTGCCGTGGTGTCGGAATGTATGTTGACGGAGTTTTCATGATAAACGTGCATGGCAATGCCGGTGATAAAATCACATTCCGTATGATGTCGGCAGCAGGAAAGAGAAGCGATTCTGTCATTTCCGTTGATTTCGACGAATATCCTCTTGGCTCGCTGTCGGAACCTTACGAAATCGGATTCTCCGGAAGCGTTTCGGTTGACGGCGTTTCCGACGGCGGTTATGACGTATTGGTTGAAAACGGCGTGCTCGCCGTGAAAGGCAATCTGTCGGAGATAACCTCTGCAGAAGTGTATGATCTGTCGGGTATCCGCGTTGCGGCTTCATCGTTGGTAGAGGATGGTGTATTGTCGCTCGGCGCGCTTCAACCCGGTGCAGTGATTGTGGTGATACGTACAGAGAATGCTTGCGTATATCGCCGTGTAATGGTGAAGTGACCCGCTTGGTGAAAAAACAGACGGTCCGGACGAACGTTCGTC
>CABRKI010000104.1 GCA_902471455.1 uncultured Porphyromonadaceae bacterium
CCTTCGCCGCCACGGGCGAGAAGAAGGGCGCGTCGCATATACATTTCATCCATAACGGTTATCATTCGAATCCACGGAGACGGAGAAGGGCGTTCGCGTCGGGCTTATGGCCGCGGAAACGCTCGAAAAGAACCATGGGGTCTTCCGTGTCGCCGCTTTCGAGGATGTTTTTCTTATAAGACTCGGCTGTCTTTTTGTCGAAGACTCCGTTTTTGACAAACTTTTCCCACGCATCGGCTTCAAGCACCTGTGCCCAAAGGTAGGTGTAATAACCGGAGGCATAGCCGTCGTCGCCGAATATGTGTTTGAAGTAGGGAGAACGGTAGCGGAAGGTTATCTCTTCGGGCATACCGATTTTCTTTGCCACCTTCGCTTCGAAAGAAGACACGTCGGTGTCGTTGCCGTCGTTTTCGCCCCAGGCCATGTCGAGCAGTGCGGCGCCGGCAAGTTCCGTCGTCACGAATCCCTGGTTGAATTTGGAAGATTCGTTGAGCTTCTTGATAAGCTCGTCGGGAATCGTTTCGCCGGTTTTGTAATGCTTGGCGTATGTCTTGAGAAGCTCCGGGGTGAAGGCGAAGTGCTCGTTCATCTGCGAACTCATCTCCACATAGTCGCGGTCAACGTTTGTGCCGGCTATAGAGCGGTAAGGCGCCTGCGAGAGAATGGCCTGGAGTGCATGACCGAATTCATGGAATGTGGTCTCCACCTCGTCGATGGTAAGGAGTGCGGGGGTGTCGGCGGTGGGGCGTGTGAAGTTCCCTACGTTATATACTATGGGGCGTCGGTTGCCGTCTTCATAGAGGCCGCAGCTCTGGAGCTGTTCCATCCATGCACCCTGGCGCTTTGACGCACGCGGGAAGTAATCGGTCATGAAAACGGCCACATGTTCGCCGGTCTTGGCGTCTTGCACGTCATACACGGTCACTTCGTCCATGTATTTGGGAGCGTCAGGCATCTCCACCATCTTTATGCCGTAGAGGCGTTCTGCAGCAGTGAAGAGACCGTTGAGCACATTTTCGAGTGAGAAATAAGGACGCACTTCCGATTCGTCGAGGTCATATTTCTGCTTCTTGACCTTTCCGGCATAGTAGTAATAGTCCCAGGGGGCTATTTTGAATCCTCCCTTCTCTGCGTCCACGATGGCCTGCATGTCGGCCACTTCTTCATGGCTCCTCTTCACGGCAGGCTCGAACACCTGCAGCAGGAGGTTGGTGGCTGCTTCCGGAGTTTTCGCCATCACGCGCGACGTCATCATCTGTGCGAACGTGTCGAATCCCATGATTTTCGCTTTTTGGGCGCGGAGCTTCACGATTTTCTCGATTACGGGGTAGTTGTTGTTGTCGCCAAACGATGCGAGGGTGGTATAACCCTTGTAGATGGCTTCGCGAAGCCCTCTGTTCTGTGCGTATTGAAGCACGGGAAGGCGGCTCGGGGCATGGATCGTGAATACCCAAAGCCCGTCGAGGCCACGGTCGGAAGCCTCTTTTGCGGCCTGGGCTACCGACGACTCGGGGAGCCCGGCAAGGTCGGCCTTGTCATACACCGTAACGAAAAACGAGTTGGTGGCGTTGAGAAGGTTTTTGTTATACTGAATGAAAAGCTTTGAAAGCTCGTCGTTAACCTTGATAAGCTCCGCTTTCTTTTCGGGAGAAAGGGTTGCGCCTTGCTCTGCGAATTCACGGTAATATTTCTCTACGACGCGCTTCTGCACCTTCGAAAGCCCCATTTTGTCGCGGCGGTTGTAAACGTCCTGGATTTTCTGGAAAAGCTGTTCGTTGAGGTTGAGTTGGTTGGAGGCTTCGTTGAGAAGTGGGATTGCCTCTTCCGCCATTGCAGCGAATTCCTCTGTGGAAAGGGCACTGTCGTAGTGATAGAAAACGCCGGTCACGCGGTCGAGAATCGGCGAAAGGTTCTCGAGCGGTAGGATGGTGTTGTCGAAATCCGGCACCGCACGGTTGGCGGTGATGCTGAACATGTTCTGTTTCTGCTCCTCGATGCCGGCCTTGATGGCGGGGATGAAATCGGAGATGCGGATATCCTCGAAGGGAGGAATCTGATACTTCGTGGTGTAGGGGGTCAGAAACGGATTGGTATGGTTGTCTGCCATAATCCCTGGGATTGATGCGGAGCAGAGGATAGCGGCTGCCGCAAATTTAAAAAATAATTGTTTCATAATTAAACGTTGATTTGAATTTGTCGTATGGAATGCAGTCGTCGGCAAGATGCTATTTGGTGAAGGCGAATTCCCCGAGGAGCGGGTAATGGTCCGACGAGTTGATTTTGCCCACCTTCAGGCTCAATGCCTCGAGGGGACCGCGATAGAGCATCTGGTCGATATGGAAATAGAATGCGTGGAGGTTGTAGGTGAATGTGGGTCCGAAATTCGTTTCGGCGTATGCGTCGCGCAGGTCGTCGCCCCGGATAATGTTGTAGGCCCATGAAGCAGGCACGTCGTTGAAGTCGCCGCAGACAATCAGCGGTCCTGTAACGCCATTGATGGCCTCTCGGAGTTCGGTGGCGTTCTGCGCCCTCATCCTGAAGGCGTTTTTCAGTTTCGAAAGTATCGAACCTTTGAATTCCTTGACGCTCGATTTTGCAGTGTTGACCGATTTTATTTCAGTCACGACCTGTCGTTCTTCTTCCGAAAGGTCGTAAGAATAAAGATGCACCATTGCGATGTTGAGCGTATGCCTCGGGAGTCTGACCTTGAAGAGGTCGAACCGCTTATGGCTTCCGTTGTTGTCCGAGAGAGGGATGCCGGCACGTTCCACGGGATATTTCGAGAGTATCTTTATGTCGGAAGATGATAGGCCGGCTTTGTAAGGATACGTGCGGAAGAGGCTGTCGATTAGCGATTGCGGGGCGTTTTTGAGTTCGGAGGGACTGAAATTGTTGAGCTCGGCGAGGCAAACGACGTCGGCCCCCGACGCAATCATGTATTCTATGGCGCGGTTCCCTTTGTAGTCCGGTTTTCGGGTGTCTTCGGTGTGGAGCACGTTCCACGACATTATCTTGAATGTCTGTTGCCCCGGTTCCGCCTTTTTCGACGAGCTTAAAGGCATGGCCTGGCTTAACGGACCCATGCATGCCACTATGGTGAGCACGCCGAGCGCGGTGAAAAAGAACCGGCAGCTCACCGCCCAGAAAATGGTGAGTAAAATCGAGAGAATAGCCAAATAGGGGAGTGCGAGGCATAGCACGGCAGGGAGAGTGAGGTATTCGGGATTGAATTTGCCTCCGAACGCCGACACAATCGTAAGGAGCCAGACCACGATTGAGACAACCCGCATCACCATCCTGAAAACAGGGCTTAAAAGAGGAATGAACGCCATTGTTTTTTAGTTTGATTCTTTTGATTGATTCGTCTGAAGGAGAGTTGATTATCGTTGGTTGCCGGTTTTGTCGAGGCGGCGTGAAAGCTCGTTGAGTTCGTTGCGTTCCCCGGTGGTCAGCGACGAATATCCGGAAAGCCTTATCTTGTCGAGGAGTTCGTCGAGACGCGACGCATCCGACAACCGGCCGGCTACGGCCTTAGCCACGGCATCACCGTTTCTGGCTACGCGGGTGGCTTTTCCCGGAGTGTATTGCCTTGTCGTTTGAAAAGGCTGAGACGAAGGGCTTCGTTGCCGGTTGTCTTTTTTCGATGGCTTTCTGTGTTTTTTCCACAATGCGAACGCCACTCCGAACACCACTCCGCCGATATGCGCGCTCTGTGCGCCGGGATTGCCGCCTCCGAGTCCGAGAAAAGTAAGGACTATGCAGGCTATGGCAATCCATTTGATTCTTACAGGCCCGATTAGAAAGAGATAAACCCTTCGGTCGGGAGAAATGGTTGCTACCGCCGTCATGATGGCGAGCACCGATGCGGAAGCTCCGCAAAGGTATGCTCCCGGCGTTGACAGCGAGGGCCACAGGGCAGTGACCGCCACGTAAAGGACTGTACCCGCGAGGCCTCCTCCGATATAGAGCCGGATGAGGTTTTTATCGCCGGCGGCGGGAGTGAACATGACCCCGAACCAGTAGAGCCAGAGCATGTTGAAAAGGAGGTGGAGGAAGTCGTAGTGTGTCACCATATAGGTGGCGGCGGTCCAGGGATGGTGAAGGAATACCGACGGGTCGGCCGACACGCACAGCCAAGGCATGGTAAAGTTGCCCGACATCCCCATGGAATCGCCTGAAAGGATTACTATCCAAGCCAGAAGGAAAACCGTGACGTTGATTCCTATCAGCGATGCGAGCGTCTTCGAGCCGCACACCCTCGTGAAATTGTCAATAAAAGTTGCCACCTCTCAAAATTCCTTTCTTTTTCCAATACAACAGGATTACAAGCCCGAAGAGCATGCCGCCTAAATGGGCGAAATGCGCCACCATGTCTTTCCCCGCCACTCCGAGGAAAAATTCGATTACGCCGTAGCCTATCATCATATATTTCGCCTTTATTGGCACGGGGATGAAGAAAAGGTAGAGCGGGCGGTCGGGAAACACGAATGCAAAGCCGAGGATGATGCCGAACACTGCGCCCGAGGCACCGATCGTGACCATCATGTTTTTGAAAGAAGCGATGGCGGAGGTGAATCCCGGGTCGCCGGATGCGAGGGCTTGGTCAACCACCTCTTTCATGTGGGCGAAAGTGATGCCGTTCTGGCGTGCTATGGCGTCGATATAATCGTTCATCCAGGTCAACGCCCATACGCCTTCCTGGACCAACGCCGCGCCTATGCCGCAGACGAAATAAAAGACGAAAAAGCGACGCGACCCCCATATCCTTTCAAGCAGGCTGCCGAACATCCAGAGCGTGAACATGTTGAAGAATACATGGAACGGCGTGCCGGGGTCGTGGATAAAAAGGTAGGTCACAATCTGTGCCGGGTTGAAATGGCTTGCCGAAAAGAAGTGAAGCCCGAGCACGTTGACTATCGTGGTGGAAAAACGCGGGAACAGCGCCTCCACCACCCAGATGATGAAGTTGATAATGATAAGGTTCTTGGTTACGGGCGGTATTGACGCCGCGAAACCGCTCAATCGATTACGAAACATGTTGCAAAATTAACAATTATCACCTATAATAACGGAAAAAACTGATAGAATAACAAAAAAAAGAGAGGTTTGTAAATAATTTAAGGCGGAAATGTTGTTGATACATATAGAAAGTCGTATATTTGCTCCAAATTTAATTTTTAAAACGAATCAATTTCTAAGTTATGAACAAGACAGATCTTGTGAACGAAATCGCCGCAAAAGCGGGATTGAACAAAGTGGCTGCCAAAGCCGCCCTCGACGCATGCCTTGAGTCGATTGCTCAGGCTCTCGCCAATGAAGATAAAGTCCAGCTTATCGGTTTCGGCACATTCTCGGTGGTTGAGAAGCCCGAACGCACCGGCATCAACCCCCTCACCAAAGAGAAAATCACGGTGCCTGCACGCAAGGTTGTGAAATTCAAACCTGCAGCCGACCTCGGTAAATAATCTTTCAAAAAGATAAGGAAAAACAGGAGCGTCGCCACAGGGTTGGCGACGCTCCTGTGGGTTTGAGGGAATGCCGGATTAGGCACATAATTTTATAATGTGGCTTTTTTTCATTAACTTTGCATTATCGGACAATTTATTACGCCCGACTTTTTTTATTTAAAACAGCAATGGCAGTAGAATCGATTATTGCAGGAGCCGTAAGCACGGCTTTGAAAGACTTATACGGCGCAGAGATTGACGCCTCTTCAATAGTGCCCCAACAGACCCGTAAGGAATTCGAGGGTAACCTCACGATTGTGGTGTTCCCCTATCTCAAAGCTTCCCGCAAGAGTCCGGAGGCTACGGCTACGGAAATCGGCGAGTGGCTCGTGGCAAACGAGCCGGCAGTGAGCCGCTTCAATGTGGTGAAAGGATTTCTGAACCTTACTGTTGACCCTGCGTTCTGGCTCAAGATGCTCCACGGCATCGCTTCCGAGTCTGATTTCGGTTTCAAAAAGGCCGACGAGAATTCCGACCTCGTGATGGTGGAGTATTCTTCACCCAACACCAACAAGCCGCTCCATCTCGGACACGTGCGCAACAACTTGCTCGGATATTCGCTTTCGTGCATCCTTGCGGCCAACGGCCACAAGGTGGTTAAAACCAACATCGTCAACGACCGCGGCATCCACATCTGCAAGTCTATGCTGGCATGGCAGAAATGGGGCGACGGCGTCACCCCTGAATCGTCGGGCAAGAAGGGCGACCACCTTATCGGCGACTTCTACGTGGCTTTCGACCGTCACTACCGCGAGGAGGTGAAGGAACTTATGGCGCAAGGCATGACGGAAGAGGAAGCCAAGGCACAGGCGCCCCTGATGCTTGAGGCACGCGAAATGCTCCGCAAGTGGGAGGCCGGCGATCCTGAGGTGAGAAACCTTTGGAAGACGATGAACGGCTGGGTGTATGAGGGTTTCGACGAAACCTACAAGCGTCTGGGGGTAGGCTTCGACAAGATTTATTATGAATCAGACACCTATCTCGAAGGAAAAGACCTCGTGCTCGGCGGCATTGAGAAAGGCATAATGTATCGTAAGGACGACGGCTCCGTTTGGGCTGACCTTACGGGCGACGGCCTCGACCATAAGCTGCTTCTCCGCGCCGACGGCACCTCCGTCTATATGACCCAGGACATAGGCACCGCCAAACTCCGCTATCAGGACTATCCCATCGACAAGATGATTTACGTTGTAGGCAACGAACAGAACTACCATTTCCAGGTGCTCTCGCTCCTTCTCGACAAACTCGGGTTCAAATGGGGCAAGGACCTCACGCATTTCTCTTACGGAATGGTGGAACTCCCCGAAGGGAAGATGAAGTCGAGGGAAGGGACCGTGGTTGATGCCGACGACCTTCTCGACAAGATGGTGGAAGACGCCCGCGAGATGAGCGCCGACCGTTTCGCCGACATGCCGGCCGAGGAAGCCGCCGAAGTGGCGAGGATGGTGGGTCTTGGCGCTTTGAAGTATTTCCTTCTGAAGGTTGACCCTAAGAAGAATATGCTTTTCAATCCCAAGGAATCGATAGATTTCAACGGCAACACCGGGCCGTTCCTTCAATACACCTACGCCCGTATCCAGTCCGTAATCCGCAAGGCGGGTGGCGTGGATATGAATTCCACACCGGATGCCATCCCCAACGAGAAGGAATCTACGCTCATCCAGAAGGTGGCTGACTTCCCGGCAGTGGTGGAAGAGGCAGGACGCACTTATTCGCCCGCGCTTATCGCCAACTATTGCTACGACCTCGCCAAGGAATACAACCAGTTCTATCACGATTATTCCATCCTCCGCGAGGAAAACGAAAGCGTGAAGGCCCTCCGTCTGTTGCTTTCGGCTGTCGTGGCAAGGACTCTGAAGGCCGGTGTAGGGCTCCTCGGCATGGAAATGCCGGAGAGGATGTAATAAACCTGGCATGAGATTTGTTGTCTTATATATGGAAAGCATCTTTGTGATGCTGTTTATATGGCAACGTTAACACAAAGAGAATAAACAAAACATTTTAATTAATATGGATTACAGGAATCAAAACATGACCCCTCCCCCTTATTATGGTGCCGGGTCGATGGTCAGCCAGACCAACGCTGTGCTCAAGAGAGTCTATGTGCGCATGTTCATAGGTCTCCTCATCTCCGCATTCTGTGCCCTCGGCATGGCGTCGAGTGTGCCTGCCATGCAGTTCGTCTTCGGCAACCAGCTTGTGTTCTGGGGAATTTTCATCGCTATGCTTGCCATGGCTTTCATAATCCCCGCAAGGTTGATGAAGATGTCAACGACTACGTGCTTTGCGCTTTTCTGCGTGTTTTCCGCGCTGATGGGCGTATGGCTTGCACCGATATTCATCGCCTATAAGCTTGGCACGATAGTATATACCTTCTTCATCACGGCCGGTACGTTCGGAGCGATGTCGGTTTATGGCTATTTCACCAAGTCTGACCTTTCGAAGATGGGCAGCTATCTGATGATGGCGCTTTTGGGACTTATCATTGCCAGCGTTGTCAACATTTTCTGGGCCAACAGCACGATGGAATGGATCATCTCTATTGTGGGCGTGCTTATATTCACCGGACTTACCGCGTGGGACACCCAGCAGATCAAGCGTATGGCAGCCGGCAACTTCGAGCCGCAGCTT
This sequence comes from uncultured Porphyromonadaceae bacterium, assembly GCA_902471455.1. Lineage (GTDB taxonomy): Bacteria > Bacteroidota > Bacteroidia > Bacteroidales > Muribaculaceae > Lepagella. The sequence goes on from CABRKI010000104.1 coordinate 8,139, forward strand.
GCCGACAAGCTCGCCACGATGGGTGCTTTCAACCTTTATCTTGATTTCATCAACCTCTTCCTCTTCCTTCTCCGCATATTCGGAGGCGGCAGCAGGGATTGATAAATGTCAGTGGGTTGGCATATTCCTTAAAGTCCTTAGAGTCCTTAAAGACCCTAAGGGCTTTAAAGTTTTTAAAGACCTCAAAGACTAACGACTAAACTTAAACCCTATGATTTCCGAAATACTTGATTTTAACAGAAAATTTGTGGAGGAACGCGGTTACGAGCGTTTTCTTACCGATAAGTATCCCAACAAGAAGATTGCGATTGTCACTTGCATGGACACGCGTCTCGTGGAACTGCTCCCTGCGGCTTTGGGCCTTAAGAACGGCGACGTGAAAATTATTAAGAATGCGGGTGGCACGATCACCAACCCGTTTGACAGCACCATGCGCAGTCTTTTGGTGGCGGTGTATGAACTCGGCGTAAACGAAATAATGGTAATAGGGCATACGGGTTGCGGCGTGCAAGGGATGGACAGTCGCGAGATGCAGCATCTCATGAAAGAGCGCGGCATTCCGGAAGGTAACATCAACCTTATGAAGCATTGCGGCATCGACCTTGACAGCTGGCTCCACGGTTTCGACAAAACCGATGATGCCGTCCATGAAACCGTTGACCTTATCCGCAACCATCCCCTCATGGCAAAAGACGTGGTCGTCCGAGGCTACATCATGGACTCCACCACCGGAGCCCTCACACCGCTCTAAGAATAAACCATCGGGATATCATAAAGGTAATTCGATATGCGCTCTATGATATCCCTATATTTTATATTGATATATTGTTGGCTTAATAACTTGTTTAGGGCGTTATTAACTTAAGGTCAAAGAACATAACGCGACTTTTTAAATCATCCTCTTGTGGTATGCCAAAGGCTTCTTTCTCGCTTTGTTCGGTCTTATACAGTGGCTTGAAACCGTTTTTTAAATAATAATGAATTGTAGAATCTGTATTGTAGGCATCTACAAGCATATAACGGCAAGCCGCTTTATTGTTTTCATCTACAAACCAATATTTGAGCGCATCCATTAATTGAGTGCCTACGTTAAGGCCTTGTCCTTGAAATGATTTGTTGACACCGAGGCGACCAATTAGAACGGCAGGATAACTACGGTACGAAAGAGGATTTCATTTGCCTTCTATAGGAGGGAATATGATGTTCCTTGCACTATCCAACATTGTGGATAATGTTTTTCGTTGAGATTCTGAGAGTTTTGGAGTTGGCAATTTGCCATTTCGCTCAGCTTCCTCAATGAAGATTCGAGCATCTTCTCCCCAAAGTTCAGGGGATGTTTTAATTGTCATTGCCATATAGAGATAATTTTTGAGGACAACTATATAATAGTATAACGGTTAAAATAACATTTTTGTCTTTATGTGAAATTTTTAATTGTGTTTTTCAGTGAATTGTATGGTTGATATTCGGAAATAATTTGTAAATTTGCGGATGCAGACCGTTTCGCGGAAGCCCCGGTCTGGGGTTAAGCGGAGTGGGATGTGTGCAGACGCGGTGAGACGCGTCCATATAGACATACATAGAAAGCGTTTATCCGCGCTGATTCTTGACCATTGGAAATTCTCGCAAAATTTCATTTAGAAGTCAGGGATTGAGCAACGGTAGATGCCCGTGGATATGTAATTATAATCGTAACCGGTTGATATTTCGCGAGGAATGTCTCCGGATACATTGGTTGCATATACTGGCGTGGGCTTCTGCGTTGCCGTCCGACTTCTAAAGGGCAATGCGAGAAGCCTCCAATGGTAGGACGGTAACAGATACAGACTCCTACGCTTTTTTCTTTTTCTAACCTAACGCCAACGAGGGGATGACCGCGGCTATGTCAGTTATGAGGACTTTAATGAAAATTTCGTTCATCCTTGCATTGATGGTGTGGATGGGCAATGATGTGAAAGGAAATGATTCTATTCCAGGTAGGGAGAATATGTTCTTTGAGTTGTCTCCATTGCTTCCGGCAGACAAAGGGGGGGACGCTGCGTTGGATTTGAAATTTGGAATCGTTAAAAAAATAGACAGATATTTTTCGTTGGGCGGTGCAATTGGATTCACAGAATCATTTAAATTCAATAGGGCTCCCATGATGCCGTTGGTTTTTAGGATCCATGCGGAGAAAGACGGGGGAGATATATCTCCGTTTTTCAATTTTGATGCAGGATATGCTTTCAACCTTCAAAATATTGAGTATGGTAATGTTGTAATAAATCCTACAATTGGAGTCGCATATAAGAGATTTACATTTGGCATTGGGTATCACGGTGCAATTGCCACATATTCTCAACCGGAAGGAAGTAAGAGTGTTTTTAGTAATATCAATTTGTCGTTTGGGTATCGATTTGGTGTTAAAGGTAGGGGGAACGATGGAAGTTTAGATGGGCTTAGCGATTATTTCAGGAGTGTCAGGTTTTATGCAGATTTAGGGGTTGCAATTCCTTTGGCAGGAGATTGTAAGTCGGAAGATTCTGCTCCGGGTGCGGGAATAAGTTTGAATTTATCCTTATTAGGTTCCATAACGGATAGATTCTCTTTTGGTATTACAACTGGATATACTATGTTTTCATCCACTTACCATTATATTAATGGCGATAACGAAAAAACAACCGACCATTCTTTTAATGGAGAGGCGTTTGTCCCTTATGCATTACGAACGAGGTATGATTTCACAAATGTTAAAATAGGTGGTTTGATTCATCCATATATACAAATGGATTTAGGGGGTGCCACAAGTTTCCTGACAGATGACATGGAGGAAATGAAAACTATTTTCTATTATGCTCCTTCTGTTGGTTTTTCAATGGATGTCAGAGATGGCAAAAGTTGTGTCGATTTAGGGTTGTCATATTCGCCTGCTGTTTATCGTGATTATAACTCCAATATATGGGATGATTACAGAACTAAAGGTATGCTTCGCGTTGGACTCGGATATCGGTTCTAAGTTTTAGGTTTTGAAGAAACTCAAAATGTAATATGGATCTGTTTTGAAAGGGATAAAAAATCCCTTTCAAAACAGATCTTCGTTTAATTTCGTGCGATAATTTATATTGAGAAACATTGTGACCGTATCAGTCTTTGAGGCAGGAGATGGGTACGATCCAGATGCCGTCGCGTCGGCGGTAGGCGTATTGGCCAACGGCGGTGAGAATCATCAGGAATGCCGGTTTGCCCATTTTCTGTTCGTCGATTTTGGAGGCAAGACGGGTCAGTGTTTCAGTGGCATGTGCTATGGCGTTGTCGCCGCCTAATTTGATTTCTATCAAACCGTAGGCGCCATTGCGTAGATGCACGACAGCATCGCATTCCAATCCTGTTTTATCCCGATAATGATACACCGTCCCGTCCAAAGCTTCCGCATACACGCGGAGGTCTCTGACGCACAATGTTTCAAAGATGAGTCCGAACGTCTTCAAATCGTTTATAAGGTCATTAGGGCCTATGCCCAACGAAGCCGTTGCTATTGAAGGGTCGGTGAAATATCTTGTGTCGGCAGTGCGTATGGCTGTCTTTGACTTTAGATTCGGATTCCAAGAGGGCATATCCTCGGTCACAAATATATTACGCAAAGCCGCCAGGTAGCCATGAAGGGTGTTGATTGATATGCCTGATGAGTCGGACGACGAGATATCATCGAGTATTACGGTGGCGGGTGTTTGTGTGCCTTGTATGCGTGCGTATGAACGCAATATCTTTTTTACTGTTTCAGAATCTGTCAGCTGTTTGTTGGCGCGCGCCACGTCGGCTCTCACGATTGCGTCGTGATAGTTGAGCGAAACATGAAGGGATGCCCTTTCATTGAGCGCGAGTGATGCCGGCCAACCTCCACGGCACGTAAGGTATGCCATTTCTTCAAGCGACTTTACGTTGACGCCGGTCATGTCTTCTTTTCCGTTAAAGATTTCTCCCAGGCTTATCTCTCCCGTTGAATCACCGGATTCCCAAAGTGACATGGTGCGCATCGTGAGCCATGCATATCTTCCGGTGCCGGTATGATAGATGTCTTCGGTCGATGGAGGCACGGCAGACCCTGTCAGAATAAATTGTCCTGTTTCTCCACGGCGATCCACCTCTGAACGAACCGAATCCCAAATTTGAGGAGCTATTTGCCATTCATCGATTAGCCTTGGCGCTTCCCCTCTGAGTATTAATGCAGGATTGATTTGAAGCATGTCGATATACTGCTGACGGGTATAAGGATCGGAGAGATAGAGTATGCTATGTGCTTTTTGTTCGGCAGTGGTGGTTTTTCCACACCATTTAGGGCCTTCTATAAGCACGGCTCCCATCTCTTCAAGTCTATATTCGAGCAGCTTGTCTGCTATCCTTTTTCTGTATTTTTTCATGTCAAATCAATTATGTTGCAAAGATAAGATTATTCTTTTGAAAATGCAAGAGTTAATTGAAATTATTGTGAGAGTTGGCCGTGTTTTGTTGTGAGAGTTGGCCGTGTTTTGTTGTGAGAGTTGGCCGTGTTTTGTTGTGAGAGTTGGC
>CABRKI010000105.1 GCA_902471455.1 uncultured Porphyromonadaceae bacterium
TGAGGTCTACAGGCTTGAGTGAACTCGCCTCAGACACACTCAGTGAAACACTACCCATCGCGCACTACGATGCCGTTTTCAATCTTCCCAAAGCCACGCAATCCTCCGGTATCGTCACGCACCGGTGCAAGAATGGCGTAAGCCTGCGGAGTGCAGGAGGGATAATAGCCGTAAGCAAGATACTCAAAAATCCCTTTAAAGGGGACGATTTTTGCCGATTTTGTCCCTTTAAAAGGGACAAAATCGAGCAAATCCGTCTCCTTTGAGGGGACAAATACTCTTTTTGCAAAAAGATAGCGGCCCCGGAGTGCGGGACCGCTATCGGAATTTTTATAATTGTAATCTTTATCAGAGCACGCCCTGGGCCATCATTGCGCGGGCAACCTTCATGAAACCTGCCACATTGGCACCTTTCACATAGTTCACGAAGTCGGAACCTTCCTCTTTGCCATATTTCACGCACTGCCCGTGGATGTTCTTCATAATCCCTTTGAGCTTCTCGTCAACTTCTTCGGCGCTCCAAGAAAGACGCTCGGAGTTCTGCGCCATCTCAAGACCTGACACTGCCACACCGCCGGCGTTTGCAGCCTTTCCGGGAGCGTAAAGAATCTTAGCCTCAAGGAATTTCTTGATTGCTTCGGGGGTTGAAGGCATGTTGGCACCCTCGCTCACGGCAATCGTGCCGTTGTCAAGAAGGGCCTGTGCATCGTCGCCGTCAAGTTCGTTCTGGGTTGCGGAAGGCATGGCGATGTCGCATTTCACGTGTTTCCAAGGACGTTCGCCGGGAAGATACTGCACATCGGGATATTTGTCGGCCACCTCGCTGATGCGTCCGCGATAGTAGTTCTTAAGTTCGAAAATATAATCGAGCTGCTCCTCTGTGAAACCTTCCAGCTTGATGATGGAACCGCCGCTATCGCTCATCGACACAACCTTGGCACCGAGTTCCGTGAGTTTGCGGGTAGTGTAGGTAGCCACGTTTCCGGAACCGGATACAGCCACCTTTTTACCTTTGATGTCTATGCCACGTGTGGCAAGCATATTGAGAAGGAAATAGCAGTTGCCGTAGCCTGTAGCCTCAGGACGGATAAGCGAACCACCGAAATCAAGACCCTTACCGGTGAATGTGCCGGTAAACTCGCGGGCCATCTTCTTGTAATAACCGAACATATAGCCTACCTCACGGCCGCCTACACCTATGTCGCCCGCAGGCACGTCGGTGTCAGGACCGATCTGGCGCCAAAGTTCGGCGATAAATGCCTGGCAGAAACGCATTATTTCCATGTCGCTCTTGCCGCGCGGCGAGAAGTCGCTGCCCCCTTTGCCGCCGCCCATGGCGAGGGTGGTGAGGGAGTTTTTGAAAGTCTGCTCGAATGCGAGGAATTTCAGAATCGACTGGTTGACAGACGCATGAAAGCGGATGCCGCCTTTGTAGGGGCCGATGGCGTTGTTGTGCTGGATGCGGTAGCCCATGTTGTTGTGTACTTTCCCCTTGTCGTCAACCCAGCTCACGCGGAATGAGAAAATTCTGTCGGGAATGCAAAGACGTTCGATAAGGTTCTCGGCCTCAAACTGGGGATACTCGTTGTAAACGTCTTCGATAGAGGTGATCACCTCTTCAACGGCCTGAAGATATTCCGGCTCGTTTGGAAAACGGCGACGGAGATCCGCCATCACTTCTGTTGCTTTCATAAATGTCTGATTTGATATTTTTAGTTGTTATTACCTGTAGAATTTCTGCGGCCAGCTGAACGGCAATCTCCAAAAAATCGAGGCTGACATCGCAATCTGGATGCAAAGTTATAACATTTTATTTACTTTTGCAACATTCTGCAATAAAAATTAACTTTTAACTTTCAATTTTATTAAAATTAACGCAAATTTGATACCATCTTAAAAATCAAATTTCCATTTTTCAAGACACAAAATAGGCATCAACCCTCCCGGAGCGCCCCAAATTATCCCGTTTACCCCCATTCCCGGTTTCTTTTTGAAAAAATCAGCGGCGGAAGAAACGGCGGAGAAGGGGGGAGACGAGTGGTATCTCCTCGAAAGCGGCCACAACCCCGCAATATGCCACCAGAAGAATGGATTTTATGGAATATGCCACCCACGTAGGCGATACGGCGGTTATCCATTCGCCAACCATATACAACGCCACGGCGGTTACGGTGTAAAATGCAATCCTTTTCAACTGATATGGCAGGGGATAATAATGGCGCCCTACGAAATAGCTCACCACCATCATCACGAAATAACTGATAAGCGCGGCGTAAGCCGAACCCATATATCCGTAAGGGATGCCTATGGCCGGAACGAACCAAAGGTTAAGACCGAGCATCAAAGCAAAACAAAGCAACGAGAAATACATGCCCCATTGCGTGCGGTCGGTGAGTTTATACCATAGAGAAAGGTTGAAAAACACACCGAAGCACAATTCCGCAAGCATCATAACCGGCACGACTGCCAAGCCGCTCCAGAAATCCGGCGCGATGAAATACTTCAAGACCGGAAGATAATACATCACCCCGAGGAAAATCAGAAGTCCGAATATTATGAAATATTTCATGGCGTCGCAATACGCCCGTTTCTTTCCCTCGCCATCCTCTTTGGCCTGCGAAAATATAAAGGGCTCGTAGGCATAACGGAATGCCTGGGTAAACATCACCATCACAATGGCAATCTTCATATTGGCCCCATACACACCCACCATGGATTGCGCCTCTATTTCATGGCCTACAAAAAGATAAGGTATAAGGAGTTGTCCCATGTTTTGGCTCAAAATACCGGCAACCCCGAGTATCAGCAACGGCCAACTGTATTTCAGCATTTTGCCGAGCAAATTACCGGAAAAAACGTATCGTATCCCTAAAATCTGCGGAAGAAGACACAATAGCACTATCAGCGTAGAAATAATATTCGCCACAAATATCCACCCTATTCCGAACGCGCTCCCTCCCAACGGCCCATAAAACCAATCCACCAGCACCGGACATTTCTCCATCAATGCCGGACACGCAAGAAGGAAGAAGAGGTTCAGCCCTATGTTGACGCCGACGTTAAGCAGCTTTATTCCTGCGAAACGCCATGCCATTTTCTTAAAACGCAAGTAAGCGAAAGGAAGATTCGTAAAGGCATCGATAGCCACCGTTACGCCAAGAAGCCATATAAACATAGAATCTCCCGGAAGAAGCATCGCTACCGACACGGGTTGAAGGAAGAGGCTCAACAAGACTATGAACAAAAGCGATGTAAATCCTACCGAAATAAGCGAAGTGGTATAGACCTCTTCGGGATTCTTCTCCTTGTTGGCAAAACGGAAAAAGCCTGTCTCCATTCCGTAGTTGAGAATCACGAGAACCACGGCGGTGAAGCTATAAAGATAACTCACCACGCCATATTCCTCCTTAGAGAAAAGATACACATAAAGAGGAACGAGACACCAGTTCAGGAAACGTCCAACGATGCTGCTGAGTCCATAGACGGCAGTATCCTTTACAAGAGATTTTATTCCAGCCAATTCAGTATATTATTATTGATCAAACAGATTTCCGGGACGGTCAAAACGATTCCGTTTAAGATGTGTATATGCGAGGTCGGTGACCTCACGTCCGCGTGGAGTCCGCTTCATAAAACCTTCCTTAATCAGGAAAGGTTCATAAACCTCCTCCACGGTTCCGGCATCTTCGCCCAAAGCGGTGGCGATAGTCCCGATTCCCACAGGCCCCCCTTTGAATTTGTCTATTATAGTAAGAAGTATGCGGTTGTCGATTTCGTCAAGTCCGTAGCGGTCTATGTTAAGCGCTTCGAGGGCATGGCGGGCGATGTCGATATCTATAAAGCCGTTCCCTTTGACCATGGCGAAGTCGCGCACACGGCGCAGAAGTGCGTTGGCCACACGCGGAGTGCCGCGGCTGCGGAGGGCAATCTCCATAGCCGCTTCGTCGGCAATACCCACACGGAGCAGACTTGCCGAACGCTTCACAATTCCTTTCAATATTTCGTGGTCATAATATTCCAGATGGCAGTTTATACCGAATCTGGCGCGCAACGGCGACGTGAGCAGACCACTGCGGGTTGTCGCCCCTATGAGAGTGAACGGCGAGAGCGTCAGCTGCACGCTCTTTGCGCCCGGCCCCTTGTCGAGGAGAATGTCGATGCGGTAGTCCTCCATTGCGGAATACAAATACTCTTCCACTATGGGATGCAAGCGGTGGATTTCGTCGATGAAGAGCACGTCGTGAGGCTCAAGGCTCATGAGGATTCCCGCAAGGTCGCCCGGCTTGTCGAGCACGGGGCCCGACGTAACCTTGAAACCGACTCCAAGTTCGTTGGCCACAATATTGGAAAGTGTGGTTTTTCCGAGTCCCGGAGGGCCATGGAGGAGAGTATGGTCGAGGGCTTCCCCGCGCAGGCGCGCAGCCTGCACGAAAATGCGCAGATTGGAAATAATCTTCTCCTGCCCGCTGAAATCGTCGAACGCCAAGGGGCGCAACGCCTTTTCTATATCTTTTTCAGAGTCGCGTACCTGCCGGTCGCGTATGTCGAAATCTTCGCCTTCCATATTGCAAAGTTACTAAATTATGGTGAATTCTTATTCAATAATTGCACATTCGTCACGCTTTAAGTGCAATTATATGCCATGTTTCGTTTTTTTACATTAAATTCGCCTTTACAAAGACCGGCATGACATTGAACCAATACGTTTCTTTCATGTTGATTCAATAAACATGTCATATCAACCGGGACAAAACCCATCCCTAACATTCACAACTATGGGAAAACCTAAATTAGTTATATCTTCCGGTGCCGGGATAAGCGCCGAAAGCGGCATATCCACCTTCCGCGACGCCGGAGGTTTGTGGGAAAACTATCCTGTGATGGATGTGGCGTCAGCCGACGGTTTCCGAAGAAACCCGGAACTGGTGCATCAATTCTATAATGCGCGCAGGCACGACCTCATTTCGAAGTTCCCTAACGCCGCCCATAAAGCCCTTGCCGACCTTGAAAAAGATTATGACGTATATGTCATAACCCAGAATGTGGATGACCTTCACGAAAGGGCAGGCTCCTCAAAGGTGCTTCATCTGCATGGAGAACTGATGAAAATCCGTTCTGTGAGCGATCCTGACTACATCGAACCGCTTGACATGGAGCATCTCGACACCACTCCTGCCACCCGTGGCAAACGTGGCGACCTCATGCGTCCACATATCGTGTTTTTCCAGGAACCGGTGCCCAACATCGAGCTTGCGATCGAATGGGTTGAAAATGCCGATATTTTCGTGGTGATAGGCACATCGCTTGCTGTCTATCCTGCCGCAGGGCTTATCCAGTATGTAAACCCGGGGACACCTATATATTATATAGACCCAAATCCGGCTGCCTCAGCATCGCGGATGCCGGGAGTGACCGTCATAAAGGCCACCGCTACGGAAGGGATGAAGAAACTGACAGAAATTCTTGAAACCAAACAAACGATATAGACATGGCAAAAGTCAAAGGCGCGGTAAGCGTCAATGTTGAGAAGTGTAAGGGATGCAACCTATGTGTGGTGGCATGCCCTACGGCCACTCTCTCCCTCCAGCCCAATGAAGTGAACGACCGCGGCTATCATTATGCCTTCATGGCCAACCCCGAGAGCTGCACCGGTTGCTGCTCCTGTGCCTGGGTTTGCCCCGATGCTTGCATCGAGGTCTATCGTGTGAAGACAGACTGATAAAACATTTTTACACTCCTGAATTATCCATTTTTTAGTTGGATAGACTAATCGAATCAGACATGAAAGAAGAGGTTAAACTCATGAAAGGGAACGAGGCCATCGCCCATGCGGCCATCCGCTATGGCTGCGACGGCTATTTCGGCTATCCCATTACCCCGCAATCGGAAGTGCTCGAGACTCTTGAGGCCCTCATGCCCTGGGAAACGACGGGTATGACAGTGCTCCAGGCAGAATCGGAAGTGGCCGCCATCAACATGGTGTATGGAGGTGCGGCTTCGGGAAAAGCCGTGATGACCTCATCTTCCTCTCCCGGCATAAGCCTGAAGCAGGAAGGAATCTCATATATGGCGGGAGCCGAGTTGCCCGCCCTTATTCTCAACGTGATGAGGGGAGGCCCCGGACTCGGCACCATCCAACCCTCGCAGGCCGACTATTTCCAAGCCACGAAAGGCGGCGGACACGGCGACTACCACCTCATAGTGCTTGCCCCTTCGTCGGTGCAGGAGATGGTGGATTTCGTAGGGCTCGGGTTCGACCTTTCTTTCAAATACCGCACCCCCGCCATGATACTTGCCGACGGCATCGTGGGGCAGATGATGGAAAAGGTGGTGCTTCCGGAGCAGCGTCCACGGCGCACGGAAGAGGAAATACGGCGCCAATGCCCCTGGGCAGCCAACGGGCGTGCCGGTCTGCGTCCCCGCAACGTGGTCACATCGCTTGAACTCGAATCGAGCAAAATGGAGGAGATAAACCACCGTCTGCAGGACCGCTATCGGAAAATACAGGAAAATGAGACACGCTGGGAAGAACTGGATGTGGCCGATGCCGACTATCTGATAGTGGCATTCGGGTCTGTAGCCCGCATTTGCGCCAAAGCCAAAGACATAGCCAAAGAGAAAGGCATAAAGGTGGGCATCGTGCGCCCCATCACCCTTTGGCCTTTCCCGGAAGAAGCCGTAAGGAAAGCCGCCGAAGGTAAAAAGGGAATACTCTGTGTGGAACTAAACGCCGGGCAGATGATTGAAGACGTGCGTCTCTCCATCCACGACGCCATTCCCGTAAAGCACTTTGGGCGTCTCGGAGGAATAATCCCCAGCCCGCAGGAAGTGGTGGAGGCCCTTGAGAAAAACTTTATTAATTGAAAAAAGATTCCTTATGGAAGTCAACGATATTATAAAAGAGGAAAACAAGGTCTATTGCAAGCCTGAGCTCCTCGACGATGTCCACATGCATTACTGTCCCGGCTGCAGCCACGGTGTAATCCACAAATTGCTCGCCGAGATTATAAACGAAATGGGCATAACTGAAAAAACCGTGGGAATCTCTCCCGTGGGATGTGCGGTGTTCGCTTACAACTATGTCAACGTGGATTGGGTTGAAGCTGCCCACGGCAGGGCGCCGGCAGTGGCCACAGCCATTAGCCGTCTCTGGCCCGAAAACGTGGTCTTCACCTATCAGGGCGACGGCGACATGGCAGCTATAGGCACCGCCGAAACCATCCATGCCGCCAACCGTGGCGAAAACATCGTCATGGTCTTCGTCAACAATGCCATCTATGGCATGACCGGGGGACAGATGGCGCCGACAACCCTCATCGGTCAGAAAACGGCCACCACCCCCTACGGACGCCGCATCGACCTCAACGGCTATCCGCTCGCCATAACGAAATTGCTTGCCGAACTCGACGGCACCTGCTACGTCACCCGTCAGGCGGTTCATACGCCGGCGGCAGTGCGCAAAACCAAGGCGGCCCTTAAAAAGGCGTTCCAGAATGCCATGGCCAAGAAAGGCACATCGGTGGTGGAGGTGGTTTCCACCTGCAGTTCGGGATGGAAAATGACCCCCGCCGACGCCAACGAATGGATGGCGCAACACATGTTTGAGAAATACCCTCTCGGGGACCTTAAGGACAATGCATAATGCACAAAGCATAATGCACAATTCATAATATCTCAAAAGACAATGACTGAAGAAATCATAATAGCAGGATTCGGCGGACAGGGAGTGCTTTCAATGGGAAAAATACTCGCCTATTCCGGACTGATGGACGACAAAGAGGTGACTTGGATGCCCTCCTACGGACCGGAACAGCGAGGCGGCACGGCAAACGTCACCGTCATCCTTTCCGACGAAAGGATATCTTCGCCGGTGCTCGACACCTACGATATAGTGGTAGCCCTCAACCAGCAGAGCCTCGACAAATTCTCCCCAAGGGTAAAAAAGGGCGGCATACTCATGTATGACACAAACGGCATACATAAGCACCCCACGCGCACCGACGTTACGCTTCTCCCCATCAACGCGATGGAGGCTACCCTTGAGCTTGGCAATTCCAAGGCCTACAATATGGTTGTGATGGGCGCCCTTCTTGAAGCAATGCCCTATAAATTGCCGATGGAAAACGTGATGAAAGGATTGAAGAAGTCCATCCCCGAACGCCACCACCACCTTCTTCCCCTCAACCAACAGGCAATCGAGAAAGGAAGGACTCTCATTTGAATAAAAAAAGACATTCACATTTGAATGTAGGGACATGCCTCCGGCATGTTTGATGGCACAGACGGTGCGCCGCTTATCGGCACGCCGTTTTTATTTATGCCCAAAAGTTAAAAAAAGAAATGAAATGAACCTCGCTCCTCTCTGAGAGGTTATACTTACAAAACTAATACAAGAGCTCCGACCACTGAGGTTGTAATAAGGTGTGGAGAAAATACGTCCACAGTTGCCGGAGTTTCTATATGATATCTGTGCTATAAAATCGAAACTTTCAACCGGTGCCGCAATCAAGGGACGGCACTACACATAAAAAAGGAAATCACCTTTTCGTAACCTTGATGTTGCGGGGGCGTCGGAATCAGATTCCGGTGTCCCCGCTTTCATAATATGGCTCTCCGAACCTGTCAATAACTTGTAGATAAATTGTAAAAATCCGGTTGAAAAGCGGTAGAAATCACGTTGAAAACAGCTTTATAACAAAATTCCATATTCCTTGCTATTTATAAAAAGACATTGAGGACTTGGTCTTTATGTATGTTTGGAAAAACAAGCATCGGGTTATTGATAGTTGTTGACCCGGTAATCTACAGGAAAAGGCGGGGTTTTCTACAACTTTCAACACCTATATAAGCAAAAATTTATTAACTTTGCAATTATCTACATGGTGTAAATAACGTCTGCACGTTGCTGATAATCAAGAAAGGCACCTGTAGATAACCCGACAATAAACACGACTAAAAGTTCAATAACCCATATTTCCAAATTTTAGAGCGGAAAGTTATTAGTGGTTATTGACAGTCTTTATTGTTGTTGTTTAATTTTTTATTAAGTTTTAAATTTTTATTAAATAAATAACAAAAATGGAATCGACCCCCGCCGCACTCTCCGCAGATTGGCTACGTGAGGAAATATCTCGTCTCAAGAAGGAGAAGAACGCACTCATAATGGCGCATTATTATCAGCGCGACGAAATCCAGGAAATAGCAGACTTCATCGGCGACTCGCTTGCGCTCGCCCGCCAGGCCGCAAAAACGGATGCCGACGTCATAGTGATGTGTGGCGTGCATTTCATGGGTGAGACAGCCAAAATACTTTGCCCCGACAAGACGGTGCTGATTCCCGACACGGAGGCCGGCTGCTCCCTGGCCGACAGCTGCGACCCGGTGGAGTTCGAGAAATTCGTGAAAGAGCATCCGGGCTACACAGTGATAAGCTACGTCAACACTTCCGCCGCCGTCAAGGCACACACCGACATTGTCGTTACCTCGGGCAACGCACGCAACATAGTGGAGAAACTTCCCGCCGACGAAAAGATAATATTCGGTCCTGACCGTAACCTCGGGGAATATATCAACAGCGTCACCGGACGCGACATGCTCCTCTGGAACGGCGCCTGCCATGTGCATGACCGTTTCTCCATCGAGAAGATTGCTGAAATGAAGAAAGAGCATCCCGAAGCGAAAGTGCTCGTGCATCCCGAATGCCGCCGTCCGCTTCAGCTCATAGCCGACAAGGTGGGTTCCACCGCCGCGCTCCTCGACTTCGCGGAGAAAGACGACGCGCCGGAATATATAGTGGTGACCGAAAGCGGCATCCTCTTCGAGATGCGCAAAAAATGCCCGCACAAGAAATTTCTTGCCGCCCCTGCCGAAGATTCCGAATGCCAGTGCAACCAGTGCGAATATATGAAGCTCAACACGCTCAGGAAAGTCTATGAGGCTTTGCGCGACGGCAAACCGGAAATAAATGTAGATCCCGAAATTGCCGAAAAGGCCCTCCGTCCCATCGAGAGGATGCTTGAGATGTCTTGACATGATTTTTATGCATTATATTTTGTAGGGACGTGCCTCCGGCACGTTTGATTGCCCATTTCATATAAAATGCAACATAAGAAAAAGGATATATTCGAACTGACCAACTGTAGCCTCCGCGAATACAGGGAGAAGAAGAAACTCCCTGTTTCGCTGATGGCCGACAATGTCCGCTCCATGTATAATGTAGGGGCGATTCTTCGCACCGCCGACGCATTCCTGCTCACGGAGATGGTGATGGCGGGTATCACCGGATGTCCCCCTCATCCCGAAATTTCCAAGACCGCCCTCGGGGCGGAAGAGAGCGTTGAATGGCGCCATGTGGAAGATGCCTTTCAAGAGGCGGAGCGTATGAAAGGGGATGGATGGAAAGTATGTGTGCTCGAACAGGCCCACGACAGCGTGCCGTTGCAGGATTTCATTCCTGAAGAGGGGGAGAAATATCTGTTGGTGGTGGGCAATGAGGTACATGGCGTTGACCAGCGCATAGTGGATATGGCCGACGTGGTGCTCGAAATTCCCCAGGCAGGGGTGAAACATTCGCTCAACGTGTCGGTGAGCGCAGGGATTGCCCTTTGGCAGTTGTGTGGAAAGTGGCTTTGATAACAATTAACCGTAACAACCATGATAAAGATAAAAAACATAGTTGCGATTGCTTTGATGCTTTTCGCTATGCCGTCGCCGGCACAGAATCCGGCAGACGCATGCACGAGTATAATGGTGGGTAAGAATGCCTCGGCCGACGGGTCGGTGATGACGAGCCACACGTGCGATTCCTGGTATCGCACATGGATTGAATCGGTGGCTCCCAAGGATTATCCGCGCGACACCGTAATGAGCGTATATGAGGGGAGGATGCATACGGAATATCCGGGGAGCCTCGACGGTATGAAGGAACGTGGAAAGATTCCGCAGGCGCGCCACACCTACCGTTTCCTCGACACCGCCTATCCCTGCCTCAACGAAAAACAGCTTGCCATCGGCGAGACCACCTATTCCGGCCTCGACACGATGGTCAACAAGGATGGGATGTTCATGATTGAGGAACTCCAGAGGATAGTCCTTGAACGTTGCTCCACGGCCCGCGAGGCGATAACGCTTATGGGGAAGCTTATAAAGGAATACGGATATGGCGACGGAGGGGAATGTCTTACGATTGCCGACCCGAAGGAGGTATGGATTTTCGAGGTGCAGGGCGAGGGCCCGAAAAAGAAAGGTGGCGTATGGGCGGCGGTGCGTATCCCCGACGACCACATAGCTGTGTCGGCTAACGTGAGCCGCATCGGCAAACTCGACCTCAATGACAAAGAAAACTACATGGCTTCCGACAATGTGAAGGATGTGGCGAAGAAGATGGGTCTTTGGGACGGAAAAGGGGAATTTTCTTTTTGGAAAGCCTACAGTAAGGGGAACTACATGAAGGAGCCGAAGAACTACAGCGTGCGCGAACTTTTCATAATGCAGCAGCTTGCCCCCGGTGCCGGGTTTAACGACGGGATGGAGGAGCTTCCTTTGAGCGTGAAGCCTGAAAAGAAGGTTTCGGTGGAAGATATGGCGCGTCTTCTCGGTTCTTATTACGAAGGGACCGGCATGAACCTTAGCGGGCGTCTGAAAGTGAAGAACGGTAAAAAGAAAGAGGGTGACGGTCCGGAGGTGCCCGACAGCGTCGTGAGCCCTGTGGCGAATCCGTGGATGCAGCCCGACGAGATTGCCGTGTATGAGGCTTTAGGCGACAGCGCGATGCACAATATACGCACCGTAAGCGTGCCTTGGTGTGCATATTCCACCATCATACAATGTCGCGACTGGCTTCCGGACGGTGTAGGGGGAGTGGCGTGGATATGTCTCGACAATCCGGGGCAGTCGCCGCGTTTCCCGGTATTCGCCGGAGTCACCGACCTACCGGCTATGCTGAAGGTGTGCGGACAGCACCGCACGCGCGACGATGCCGCGCTCTGGCACTACCGCAAAGCCAACAAGCTCGCGACGGTGAGGTGGGGCGACGCACGGAAGACCCTTGAGCCGGCACGCGATCATTTCCTGAAGAAAGGGAAACGCGAACTCCCCGCTTTGGAGAGCGAATATAAGAGGTTGCTTGATTCCGGCAACGAAGAGGAGGCGGCGCAGCTGCTGACCGACTATACACGCGACTTCTTCGGGGCTACCATAGTCCGTTGGGACGAACTCGGCAACTCCTACTGGCGTGACCGCTGGAAAGGTTTCTAATTATGTATCACTCGAGGAGACTATTATACGTAATCTTTGGTATTCAGTGAATTATTGTCTTTGTTAAAAAATTTCACTATGGAATTAACTGAATTTACCAAATTACTCGCTAAACTTGTTTCTTTTCCAAAAGAAACGGAATGGGTAGAGTTCAAACATAATTTTCATTCAGAGGAAGAGATAGGGCAACGATTATCGGCTTTGTCGAACAACGCGGCTCTACTGAACAAACCTTTTGGGTATCTTGTATTCGGTATTGAGAATGGTTCTCATGCTGTAATTGGGACAACATTTAAAGCAAAACAGCACAAGAAAGGTAATGAAGAACTTGAAATGTGGTTGCTTAACCGTCTCAATGTCCGTTCCTGAAAATGGTTGACTCGGTTTGGTATGTTTACTGATATTGGTTTA
>CABRKI010000106.1 GCA_902471455.1 uncultured Porphyromonadaceae bacterium
CTCTTCCGATCTACCACTATCGTGTCGAGCCTCTCCCCTTCCGGAAGGCGGAACACCTTGCCACCTCCCGACTTCTTCACCACAGGGTCTCCCTTATAGTATATCTTAGTGGAGCCAATCCCTTTCACCGACATCTTTTCTATAGGCCAGCATCCTATCGAGCCGCTCCCGAGAATCTTGCATTTCACATCGTTAGCCTCCAGACGGTCAGCCGAAATCACGCCCGTACCCACCATCTTCAGTTCCGCCTCCTGGCATTTGCCCGAAATGTTGACGGTTCCGTTTCCGGTGGCTATGGTGGCCTTCACAATATTGGCTTTAAGATTTTCAACGGTAATCGAACCGTTGCCTATCTCCTTGGCGCTGAATTCGGCACAGGGAGCCGGATTCTCCACCGTCACCGAGAACGACGAAGAATTCTCAACCGAAGTAAGGAAATCGGAATAGACAAAGAGCGTGGGAAGGTCGGGATTGCCCACATCTTCCGTCGACACCTGTATCCTCAAGGTGCCGTTCTTGGGAGTTATGATGAACGCGTCGGCAAACTCCTTGCTCCCGACATACTGAACGTAGCCGGTGGAATCCGGAAGACAACGGTAAACCACATTCACATTGTCGGTTACCTTCAGTTTATCAAACTGTCCGACCTCCACCTTATACTTCTCCATAATCTGCGCCTGCGCCGAGAACATCCCGGTCAAAGCCAGCAACATAAGTAAAAATCTATTCATAGCGATAAAAGTAATGGTCCGGTTTGCACTACAACCGGGGTTATACAAATATATAACGGACTCGCATCCCTGATTAGCCGAAGTATTTTTCTTCTATTTCACTGATTATATGTTCAAGTTCGTAGGCAGTCTCCGCCCTGAGCATTCTGATTCTCGTCTGCCGGAAGTCGGGAAGACCTTTGAAAAGGGGCGTCGCGGCAAGATGGCGCCTGATATGCAGGATACCTCGGTATTCGTCGATGCGGTCGATGCTCTCCTTTATCTGCCTACGGATAAGCGCGAATTTATCGGCATCGGGCAAAGGCGTCCATTGCCCCTCCTTCAAATATTGGCACACATCATGGAAAATCCATGTGGAACCGATGGCCCCGCGTCCAATCATAATACCGTCAACGCCATATTTTTCAAACACTTCCGCCGCTCTCTCCGGAGTGGTGACATCGCCGTTGCCTATTACGGGAATTTCCATCCGAGGGTCGGCCTTGAGTTCGCCTATAAGCGTCCAGTCCGCTTCCCCGGTGTACATTTGCGAACGCGTGCGTCCATGCACCGTGACGGCGGCGATGCCACAGTCCTGAAGGCGCGGGCCGAGGTCGGTGATGATTTTGTTCTCACAATCCCAGCCAAGCCTCGTTTTAACCGTAACGGGAAGGCCCACCGCCTTCACCACAGCCTCCGTTATGGCAAGCATCTTCGGAATATCGCGCAACATACCGGCGCCGGCCCCCTTCCCGGCCACTTTTTTCACAGGGCATCCGAAATTGATGTCGATAAGGTCAGGCCCGGCGTCCTCCACCATTTTCGCCGCCTCCACCATAGCTTCGGGGTCGCGGCCATAAATCTGGATTGCCACCGGGCGCTCGCGGTCGTCGATATGCAGTTTTCTCGCCGTAGAAGCTATATTACGCACCAATGCCTCCGACGAAACGAATTCCGTATAAACCATCGCCGCCCCCTGTTCATGGCAGATCAGGCGGAAAGAAGGGTCGGTTACGTCTTCCATCGGGGCAAGCATCACAGGCTTGTCTCCAAGATCAATGTTTCCAATTTTCATCAAAAAATAATTTTAACCATAGCGAAATCGTCACACAAGCGTAAGCATGCCACATGCCGAAGGGGTGAGAATCTCCGCCACCTCCCTGAGCTGCGCGGGCGTCACCTCCCTTATTGCCTCCGCCGTAGAAGCGATGTCGCAGATTTCTTCATAATAAAGCATGCTCTTCGCCAACGCCATGGCCCGGTTCTCCCGATGGTCGGAACTCACGAGCAGTTGCCCGCAATACTGGCGTTTTATCTTTTCGAAAGCAGACTCCGGCATAGCCGACTGCGCAAGCCTGTCAAGTTCGTTGAATACGATACGCCGGCATTTCCCCACCGTGGAAGGGTCGCAACCGAAATAAACGAGCAGAAGTCCGCTGTCGCTCATGAGGCTCACGCTGCTATCCACCGTATAAACATATCCTCTTTTCTCCCGGAGTTCACGGTTAAGGCGGGAATTCATGCATGGACCGCCCAGATAATTGTTGAGAAGGAAAAGCGCGAAACGACGCGGGTCACGCCTTCCGAACACACGCGCACCAATGATAGTATTTGCCTGATGGTTGCCACGGTCGCGGCGCAACTCGAAAGGCGTCATCGGCGGCGGCGCCACCCTCATGCGAGGGGTGTCGGTGAAATGAAGTGCCCCGAAATGGCGTTCCACAAGCTTCCTGACCCTGACGGGGTCCAGAGGCGAGCAACAATATGCCACCATTTCAGTCGGAGTGTAGAAACTGTCGATAAAACTCCGGCAGTCGGCACCTGTTAGCTTTCGGACGCTTCCGACATCGCCGAGGATGTTGTGGGCAAGTCCCGAACCGGCATAGGCAAGCTCTTCAAACTCGTCGTAAACGGAATCCGCCGGAGAATCGAGATAACTGTTGATTTCCTCTATCACGACTTCCTTCTCGCGGTCAATCTCGCCGGCGGGGAACACGCTCGATGAAATCAGGTCGGCAAGAAGCTCCACCGCCCGCTCCTCATATCCTACGGGGGCGTTGGTATAGACCAGGGTCTCTTCCTTGGAAGTATATGCGTTCAGTTCGCCTCCCACAGCTTCCATACGGTTAGACACCTGCCAGCTCTTCCTCTTCCCGGTGCCTTTGAAAATCGTATGCTCCACAAAATGTGCAAGGCCATACAGGTCCGACTTTTCGTCGCGGCTTCCGGCGTTGACCACGACCCCGATGTAGCTCACCAGTCCGTCAGTATGCCAGCATACCGTGCGCAGCCCATTAGGAAGGGTAAATACCGTATATGGTTGGTCAGTCTTCATTTCCTCAACTTTTCAAAATCAGTTAGTGTGCAAAATTAATAAAAAATCCTTAACTTTGCATACCGACGTGAAATCGACACAAACCTAACCTTCATTGTTTGAAAACCATGCGCCCACTTTACATACTGAAAAAACATATACTACTGACTGTTTCGGCCATATTGACGCTGACGGGAGTCATGTCATGCTCTCTCAGCCAAGACAAACTTCCCGATTCCGGCACACTCCTGCCGGAACAGGCGCTGAGCCGGCTCAACCGCGCGATAGCCCGCGCCCCGGAATACCAGCAAAAGAAAGAACAGACTTTCGACTCGCTCAAAAAGGAGCTTGAGAAAGCCCCCGACAGGCTTGCGGAATGCAAACTGTCGTTCAAACTCACCGAACAATACCGACAAGTAAATGCCGACTCCTCGCTGTTTTACGCATTTCAGGCACTCCGGCTCGCGCCTGAAGACTCTGCGGCGCTCAAAACACGGGGGCACCTTGCCATAGCCAACGCCATGAGCACGGCCGGACTGTTCATACCGGCCACCCACACCATCGACTCAATCCGACGTTGCGTCAAAGATATTTCGGAAAAAATAGAATTGTGGAAATCTTCGCGCATGCTATATTCTTACATGCTCGCCTACGTGCAAGACCACGGCATACTCGCCGAACGCTACCGCAAGTATTACATAGCCTGCGACGACAGCCTCCTCGCCTATCTTCCGAAAGACAACCATTTCTACAAGTTCATACGTTGCGAACGCCTCGTAAGCGAGGGTCGCATGTCGCAGGCCAAGACAAATCTGGAAAACCTGATGAAGCAACTCCCCCCGGAAAGCAACCTCTACGGCATGGCCGCCTACCAGCTTGCCGAAGTGTATAAAAGCAAAGGGGATTTCAAAGGATATGCCATGAAGCTCGCCCTCGCCGCCGAAAGCGATATCAAGGGATGTGTGAGGGAAGGGCTCGCGCTCCCAACGCTTGCCAACTGGCTGTATGAGCACGGCGACCTCGACAACGCCTTCAACTATATCAATTTCGCGCTTGAAGACGCCAACACCGGCAACATCAGGATGCGCACGGTGTCGATTGCCACGCTTATGCCGGTCATCGACGAAGCATACAGAAGCAAAATCAACGCTTCGAAAAACCAAATTCTAATCTACCTTATCGTCACCCTCGTGCTCTTCCTGATTGCAGCCGCATCGCTCGCCGGGATGATCAGAGGCTACAGAAGGATGCATGCGAACGAGAAAAAACTCGCTTTGACTTCCAAGAAACTTGAAGCATACGTAGGCAACTTCATAGGGCTTTGTTCGAACTATGCCTCAAGGCTCGACATGCTCACCAAACTCGTGACGAGGAAAATAAGCGCAGGGCAAAGCGACGACCTTTTGAAACTGATAAGCTCCGGCAAATTCACGGAAGACGACAACGAGGAGTTCTACAAATTAATCGACAAGGCGCTTCTCGATCTTTTCCCGGATTTTGTGGAAAGCATCAACACTCTGCTGCTCCCCGACAAACAGATTACCTTGTCGAACAGCGACCCCCTCACCCCCGAACTCCGAATCTATGCGTTCGTAAGGCTCGGCGTTGACCAAAGCAACCGCATCGCCCAGATTCTGAACTATTCGGTCAACACCGTCTATTCCTACCGCAACCGTATGCGCAACCGCGCCATCGACCGCGACAATTTCGACCGCCAGGTGGCGAGCCTCGGCGACACCTCCGCCGAGGGAGGCGCGACCGGGCAACATGCCTCCAGATAGGGGCGTCCGGACAGTCATACCGCCACCCCAACCCACTCTGAATTTCAATTAAGGCCTCATATATCCGGTTATATGAGGCCTATATTTTAAATATACAAATATATCATTATAAATGAATTACATTCTATATCATCTATATTGCGGTTAATTCACCACTCATATCGTTTGGAGAAGATGGTTATCATGACTAACTTTGCAATATAAGGGAATAACGGCATGACGGCATCCTTGCAGAGGCATCAAGCCTCCGGCACGAAAGGAGCAGCCGATGCCGCAACATCAGGATTTTGTTTCATAGGTGAAATAGGTTGTTAAGGTTGGTTTCTCAGTGATGAAATCTTAAAAGTAAAAAAGATTTAGGTTCTATTTAATCAGACACAGAGAGATAAATTAAATAAATCGTTTATGTTAGGTTTGTAGAAATAATTTTGATTCGCAATGCAGCAGGCTTCTTGTGAAAGAGGCCTGCTTTATTATAGGATCATAAGCCCATCCCTACCGACATTCCGGCTGCCTCGGCGGTTCACACATTAGTCGGAAATTCACATATAAACATCAAAAGGGTCTGGCTTGTTATATCAGAAAGTTCCTTGCGCTATGCCAAACCAGAATCCTGAAAGCCACGTTTCCTCCGGCAGCAACGGAGGGATAAAATGGGCGATGAAAGTCAACGGATGGTGTGTCAGACATCTGTCGCCACATCTGTACCTTATATTACTTGCCATGCTCACCGGGTTTATGGCAGGCGCCGCCGCTTTTATATTCAAAGTCATGATCGGATTCGTTGCCGACAGATTCATCTTGCACATACGGAACGACGAATTCAACTGGTGGCTTCTTATAGTGCCTGTGGCAGGAATTCTTCTTACGGGCATATTTACACGTTATGTGATACATACCGACCTCTCTCACGGAGCGGCGAAACTTCTGCAGGACCTGAAACACAAATGTTACAGGTTGAAACACAATCTCGTCTATTCCTCAATAGTAGGCGGCACAATCACGCTCGGCTTCGGAGGGTCGTCAGGCTCCGAAGGGCCGATAGCATATACCGGTGCTGCCATCGGAAGCAATATAGGGCAGCTTCTCGGAATGGACGACAGACGGCTCAAAGTGCTTATCGCCTGCGGAGCTGCAGCCGGTATATCCGGCATATTCATGGCGCCTATCGGAGGGCTCATGTATTCACTTGAACTCTTATGCATCAACATTTCCACCTATTCCGTAATAGCCGTCACCACCTCTTGCGTCATGTCTTACCTCACGGCATACGTGCTTTGCGGGTCAAGACCGTATTTCCATTTCACATATCTTTCCGGGTTCGACATGTCGCTTATTCCCATGGTGGTATGCCTCGGGGTGTTTTGCGGGCTTTATTGCATCTACTACACGGCCACCGTCAGCCGGATGGACATGTTCTTTAAATCGCTGCGCAACCCATGGCTGTGCAATCTTTCGGGCGGCCTGATAATAGGAGTGATAATCTTCCTGTTCCCATCGATGTTCAGCGTGGGCTACCCTATAATACAGTCTATGGTTGACGGCCATACGGAGGTGCTCGCCAAGGGGCCTTCGGCATGGTTCGCCGGCATGGGCGACACCGGGCTCATGCTCGTGGCGGCAGGCATACTCTTGTGCAAAGGTGTTGCCGTCAGTTCCACCAACAGCAGCGGCGGCGTAGGCGGCGACTTCGCCCCCACGCTGTTTGCCGGAGGCATGGCGGGGTTCCTTTTCGCAGGCGTGGCAAATCTTTTTCTGCCGGCATCCCTCCCCGTCCCTCTGTTTGCTTTCCTCGGCATGGCAGCCGTGATGGCAGGAGCCATACAGGCCCCTATGATGGCGATTTTCGTGGTTATGGAATTCAGCCAGGCATACGGTTTTCTGTTCCCGATTTGCATCTGCGCCCTTGTGTCATACTCCACCGTGAGGATAGCCGCCCGGCTCACGGGAGAAATACCCTCCATCGCACGACACCTGCGATGGTTTGAAGAAAAACTGTAAAAAAAGGGCAGCCGGCTCTAAAGCCACTGCCCTTTTCATAAAATAAGCAAAGATGTTTTATTATTTTATGGAGTGTGTATGCTTATTAAGAAGGTGTGGGTGCAACTGACGGTCACTTGCCGAGGCGTGCGTTCTCACGGGCTATATAGGCATCGATGTCGATGCCGTTTCCGAGACGGAATTCCGGGAAGTCCTTCTTTATAGTCGTGTAGCACTCAAGCGCCTTGTCATACTTTTTCTGAGCGTCATAAACGTTAGCTTCCTTAAGGAGCGTTCTCGGCACAATCTGGGGATTTCCGTCGGCTTTCCTTACGGCTTTATTATAGCACTCAAGAGCATCGTCATACTTTTTAAGATTCACGTAGCAATCACCGGTCAGAACCATAGCATTTGCGTCGAGCACGTCATCGTCGGAAGAAAACCTCTTAAGATATTCCACTGCTTCCTGATATTTCCCTTGATTATAGAAAGCTTCCCCGGCACTGAGCGCGGCAAGATTTCCGGCAGGATCGCCCTTGTATTTATCCGCCACCTCCTTATACTGCACGGCAGCCACGGAATCGTTGATTGCGTTTATCTCAACGCGGTTGTAAGCCTCATACGACTTCTGAAGATGCGGCGCGCGGTAAATGAAGAGATAACTGAGCGTAAAACATGCCACCACAAGGATAGCTCCTACGCCCCAAAATATGATTTTTTTATTGTTGGCAATCTTGCTTCCCGCCTCCGTGAGATGGGTGTTCACTCTGTCGATTGCATTTTCATCCTGATTGTTTTGGTTCTGGGATGCCATTTCTGTTTGCTATATTCTTTCGTTGTTATCGTTAATTATACTGCGGACACCTGACGGCACCGCCCTTGAAACCGGACCGCAAAGATGCTTTCCGCATTTCAAGACGCGAAATTAAGCATTTTTTGTCGAAAGACCAATTTTTTCATGATTTTTTTGTTGTAGGTGCGTATTTTATGCTAAATTCGCAGTGAAAATATCGACAACATGGACCCCAATCAGACGCTGACACTCGACCAACGCCTCTCGATGAGGCTCTCCGCCCAGCAACTCCGCTTCGTGAAATTGCTGGAACTCACTGCGCCCGAACTGGAAGACGCCATCGACAAGGAGCTTGAAGACAACCCGGCTCTTGAAGCCATCGACAATGCCGACGCCTCCGAAGACCCGCTCCCCCGCTATAGATACGAGGCAAGGAATACGTCGCCCGACGATTATTCCGACTACGATTTTTCGCCGGCCGATTCGGGAGAGTCGCTCTACGACTCCCTGCTAAGGCAGCTTTCCGAACGCGACCTCCCTGAAAAAGTTGACCAGGCTGCAAGATACATAATCGGCAGCCTTGACTCTAACGGCTATCTCAGACGTCAGCTCAACTCGCTTATCAACGACATGGCATTCGGCCCCGGAATTTACGTCTCACCGGAGGAAGCGGAAGAGGCGTTGAAGGCAGTGCAGCAACTCGAACCATACGGGGTGGGGGCCACAAGCCTCCAGGAATGCCTCAGGTTGCAACTGGAGCATCTCCCGGAGTCGCAGGCCCGAACAGACGCAATCGACATCATAGACTCCCAGTTCGAGGCGTTTTCCATGAAACACACCCATAGAATCATCTCAGGGCTCAAGATCGACAAAGAAAGGGTTAAAAATGCCATAGACGTCATTCTGACCCTCAATCCCAAACCGGGGGCATCGATCGATTCCTCGGCAGACAACGCAAACGTAATCGTGCCCGACCTTATAATAAGTAATGAAGAGGGACGCCTCTCGGTTGCGCTCAACAACCGGTGGCCCGAACTCACCATCGACAAGACCTTTTCGGAAGCGGTCAGGGATATGGAAAACGGTAAAAAGAAGAAAGCCAGGAAAGGGCTCGAATTTGTCACTACCCGCTATAACGACGCGCGGGATTTCATCCGGATACTTAAGCAGAGGCAAGAAACGCTGCTCAACGTGATGGCCGCCATCATGAAAATACAGCACGACTATTTCACGACAGAAGACCTTTACCGTCTGAAGCCGATGATGATAAAAGACATCGCCGCCCTGACGGGCTACGACCTTTCCGTAATTTCAAGGGCCACGACGAATAAATTCGTACAGACCCCCTGGGGCGTTTTCCCGTTGAGATTCTTCTTCAGCGACTCTATCGGAGACGAAGGAGAAGATTCCTCGGAAGCCCTGACAAACAGAAAAATCGAAGCCGAAATCGCCTCTATCGTCGAAGGGGAAGACAAAAAGCACCCGCTCAGCGACGAGCGCATTCGCCAGCTTATGGAGTCGAAAGGCTACGAAGTGAGCCGCCGCACTGTGGCTAAATACCGCGACCGCCAGGGGATACCCGTGGCAAGGCTGCGAAAAGAGTTATAAAAAATGCGATTTCAAAGATTTTTTATTACTTTTGCATCCTGAATAAACCTAACCGGGTTCCCGACTTGCCACAAGGCATAAGCCCCCGGAAAACATTCAAGCTTTTACCAGTTTTTATAAATGAAACAATTAATCTTCATCATCTCCTTCCTGATTTCCGCCGTTTCAGCAGTTCCGGCATTCGCCGTAACCGAAAAAGAGATGGAACAGGCAAGGACAATCGCCGCCCAAGTATATCTGCGTTATGCCAACGACGGGTCGGGATATCTCGACGAAACCCATCCCAAAACCATGGCGGAACTCGAACGCGTGCTGAAACCTAAAGAGAAGGAAAATCTCAAAGCATTCAAAGCCATTGGCGTCCCCAAAGATTATGCGTCGTGGGACAAGGCAAAACTTGTGGAATACTGGGGTTCTACCGTGTTCTCTTCAAAAGGGCTTCTCGAAAAAGGGAAGATTGGAAAAAGCCGCGCAAAAAAACGCCTCAACGCCATGGATGTGGCCGCTCCCAAACCTGCTTCCGAAACAAAACCTTCGCCAGAACCTGCAACCGCCGGCAAAGATAAAAAAGAAGAGGCAGTCCCCGCGACTGCGCCGAAACCGGCATCCGACGCAACGGCACAGCAGGCGTCGGCCGACAGCGCCGCAGTAGCCATGAGCGAGGCGGAAGCCGCTGCCGCTGCCGCACTCGACAACGAACTTGACGAAGAGATTCCCAAGGCAAAAGACAATACCTGGATTTATATTGTGGTGCTGATTATCCTCGTAGGCATTGTGGTCGCCCTTGTGGTGTTTGCATCCAATGTGATGAAGAAAAACGGAGCCGAAGCTCCCGCCAACCGCAGGCAAGACGAGATTGCCGTTCCCCAAGGAGCCGACGCAGAAGCCTTAAGGGAGAAATTTGCAGCTTCGCTAAATGCAAAGAACAACGAAATCCACTCCCTCAATAAAAAGGTGGAAGACCTTACAAGCCAAAACCAGTCGCTAAAAGCCAATCTTGAAGCACTGACGGCGGAAACGGCCTCGCTTCGCACGCGGCTCACCGAAGCGACAAAGAAGCTTGCCGCGATGTCTGCCACCGCCTCAGCCGCTCATTCTGGACAGCCTGCTCCCGCCGCCACACCGGCACCGACCTTTGCGCAACAACAACCTAAGCAGCAGCCTAAGCCTGCACAACCCCAACCAGGATCCCTGCGCACAATTTTCCTCGGGAGGGCAAATGCCAAAGGCATATTCGTGAGGGCAGACCGCACTCTCAACGTGGGCAATTCCATCTATCGGCTTGACACCACCGACGGCTATGCCGGCACTTTCAGGGTAGCCAACGACCCGACAGTATGGGAAATGGCGTTGCTTACACCCCGTGAGTCTCTTTCAGGAGCATGCGTATGCGCCGATTTCGACGATACGCAAGGGAAAGAACGCATCGTCAACGATTCGTCAGGCACTGCCATATTCGAGGGTGGATGCTGGAAGGTAATCCGCAAGGCGAAAATCCACTACGAATAAAAATCGGTCGATGTTTTTTGCACAATTAAAAAATTTGCATTAACTTTGTAGCGAAATAAGCGGCACGCCCGCAAGAGGCACGCCGGTAGAAGAGCCCTGATGGCGGAATTGGTAGACGCGTTGGTCTCAAACACCAATGGAGCGATCCGTGCCGGTTCGAGCCCGGCTCAGGGCACAATAAGTCGGAAACATTGTTTCCGGCTTATTGTTTTTTTCATGTCTTTTCAATTCAAGATGTTCTCTTCTATTCTCACTAAGTCAACATAAAATTGGCTAAAAAAGGAGATTTTATAGTTAAATCGACGTATTTTTAAGTTAAATATGTTAAATAATCCGATTCAACAATAATTTTTGATAAAAAAATTGTTGAAATGTATTCGCGATAGAAAAATAAGTATTAACTTTGCACCGTTTTTGATAGCAAAAAAAATTGTTTTATTATTTTAAATTTTAAAGAGATGAAAAAAGTAGTTCTTTCACTTGCTGTTCTTTTCAGCGTTGCCATGGTTAGCTGTGGCGGTAACAAGAATGCAGAAGCTGTTGATAGCGATTCTGTAGTAGTAGAGGAAGTTGCAGTTGAGGAAGTTGTAGTTGACTCCGCAGCCGCTGACTCTGCAGCTGCCGACACTGTAGTTGCTGCTGCCGCTGAAGTTGCTGCTGAATAATTACAGGCAAGACATAAGACAAAAAGCAAAGGTTTTGGCCGATAGCCTCTCTATGAGACCATCGGTCAAAATTTTTTATATAATTACGTCTCCGGCTTGGGGGTTAACGATTTTCGTTGTAAATTTGCACTCTGAATTAAACTATAGCCCATATACCTTCTATGAATAAGAACCAGAAGATTATCATTTATGGAGGATGTGCCGCCTTGATTTGCCTCGTTGGCCTTGTGGTGGCACTCATAATTTCAAATGCAAACCGCACCAACGAAGTCAACGAAGCGCGGGCAGAGACCGAGAATCTGCGCCTCGCCAACGACCGTCTGCTTCTTACAAACGAGTTCAACCAGCTTAACGCCGATTTCAACCAGTATGAAGACCAACAGATTTATCTGAAAAACGATTCCCTGGTGCAGAAATACAATGAAGCTCGCCTCAAAGTGGAGGGGCTTCTCACGGAGCTCAATCAAGCAAAACAGAGCAACGCTGCAAACCGCAAACGCATCAAAGACCTTGAAAACGAGATTGCCACGCTTAAAGGGATTGTGAAGCATTATCTTGAAGAAATAAAACGACTCGGTGAAGAAAACGAAGGTCTCCGCAAAGAAATCGAGCAGGTCAACCAGCGCAACCAACAGCTTGCCTCGCAGGTGACGGTTGCCACTACGCAGAACGAACAACTCTCACAGACCGTGAAACTGGCCAAGAAACTCAACATAACAGGAGTTTCGCTAAAGGCATACAACAAGAAAGGTAAAAACGAGAAAAACATCACCAAAGCGCGACAGCTCGGCGTGAGTTTCACGGTTAGTCCCAACAATACAGCCGCTGCAGGCATGAAAGACTTCTACATACGTATCGTCAGCCCTGAAGGTTCGTTGCTCGGTGGCGCAGGCTCGTTTAACCTTGACGGCTCTTCCGTGCAATATACCGCACACCGCCAGATTGAATATAACAACGACGAAGTAAGTCTCAGCGTTTATTGGGACGTCAATACAACCCTGACCCCCGGCGACTATACCGTAGAAGTGTTTGCCGACGGCTACCGGCTCGCTGCAAAACATTTCACGATGAAAAAATAATAACAGACATATCCACAAGAAAGGCGGCTGATTC
>CABRKI010000107.1 GCA_902471455.1 uncultured Porphyromonadaceae bacterium
CGATCTTTTGAGTACATGGTCAAGTGGCTCGGCAGTGTCCAGCCGAGCCTGCAAATCAATACTTACCGCAGTTACCACAACATGATCTACGGCAGAATCAAACGCTACTTCAGTCCGAAATCCATCACCATCGCAAGCCTGCGCCCGAATCAGATCGACGAATTCTATCAGTCCATCTTCGACGAGGGCATGGTTGCCAACACGGTCATTCACTATCACGCGGTCATGCGCCGCGCGTTCCAGCAGGCGTACAAGAAAGAAATCCTTTCCGCCAATCCCTTTGACCGCGTGGAACGCCCCAAGAAAAACAAATTCTTCGGGCAAAACCTCTCGGAAGAAGAACTGCTGACACTGCTCAGTCTCGCAAGATCGGAAGCCATCTACCCGGCAATCATCCTCGCGGGATGCATGGGACTGCGACGGAGTGAGGCACTCGGAATGCGGTGGTCGCGCATTGACATGGAGAAGCGCGAGGTTCTGCTCGACACCAAAGTGGTAGAAGTCGAGATTGACGGCGAGAAAATTCTCAAACCGATTGAGGAAATGAAGAACTCCAGCAGTCGCAGAAGCCTGCCGATCCCCGCGCCGGTCTATGAAATGCTGGTCGAACAAAAGGCACAACAAGACCTCTACCGCCGTATGTTCAAGGGCAGTTACAACCGCGCATACGACGATTATGTATGCACGGACAAGCTGGGCAACCTTCTGACACCGCGATATGTCACGCTACGTTTCTCACAGGTGCTTGAGAAGAACGGCATGCGGCACATCCGCTTCCACGACCTGCGGCATACCTTCGCCAGCATTCTCATCAACAAGGACATCCCGCTGTTCAATGTATCGAAATATCTTGGTCACTCGGATATCAGTACAACCGTGAATATCAAAAATCCACACACGAAATTTGAACAAACCAAAGCAGCCTGATCGCAAGAATAATTATTTGTTAGAAAATAATGATGGTGAAAAATAAAATTGACCACTACAAGTTTGTACCACAAACGCAAATGCAGTGAGAACTCCCCGCCCATTGCACAGACTACTGTGGTGGCAGAGTTGTTTATCGGCAAAAATTTTCCGTAGAATATCGGCTTAACGTGTGATTTAATATGGTACAATGATGCGGATGATCACTACCTCTCGATATGATCATCCGCTTTTTTCTCCGTGTTAAATCAATAAAGTAGCCACACTATCCAATTAAAGCGAGCAGTTATAACTTGATCTGAGTTCGTATGCATTGGATCCGTCTTCTTCCCGAACACCCATTCCAAGGCACTTATTGTTTGGAGCACAATTCATAGTATGCAACACAGATGGTACTGCACCAAACAAGTCGATATAATCAAAGCTATATGGTAGTTTTCTCCACTCCACAACCAACGATGTTATCGAGCGGGATTCCACGAACAAGTTGTTCAGGATTTTAGACTACTTTACTTGGATAGTTTATCAAAAGACATTCATCCGTGAATTTAAAATTTAATATTCATTCCATGAATAATAGTAATACAGATCGGTGAATCGTTCATGGACGAATCTGAAAGCATTAATTCTAAACTTGTAGTTTCCTGATACTGGTATCACATAATCTATTACTATCACGTTGTCGTGAGTGCTCACGCTACTTGCCACAATATTTCCATTGGGATCAATAAGTCTTAAATCAATGTCGTCAAAGTCATTCGAAGATAAGATGTCAGCATCATTGATTTTTTCAAACACAAGGGCGACTCTAAGTCGTTTTCCTGCTGTGAAATATTTCTCTGAAGTATTTCCCGTTTGTCCCTGTTCAATGAAATATGAGAGTTCCCATTTTGAACCACTCCTGGTGAGATTGATGGCCTTTTCGGCATTGACTAAACCTACCCCGCTTTTTTTCCAGAGCCAGGCTCCGTTCAAACCATTTGCAGAATCTGCCGGAGAAGATGTTGAGGTGCGTATTTTCGAGGAATCTGCACTGGTTGCCAACACGGACTTCACCAATCCAGGCCATCTTTTGAAACCCAATACCCCCGCCTGCTGCATTTGTGCAACGATTCCGGTTACAATGGGGGCAGCAAAACTTGTTCCAGTCGATTCTGCCCCATTTGAGTAATAAAAATTGCTCGTTCCGGTAGTAGACTGCACTACACGGATCCTTGTCCCGGGAGCAACAATATCCGGTTTGTTAGGCAAATAGCTTTCGTGGTTGTATGAGGAGGAAGCATGCATAGCATACGGAGAGGATTTAGCCGTAAATATTGAGGAGTTGATTGTGTCGGCGTTCCCAACCGTTATGGCGTTTAATGCTTTCCCTGGACTTGTTATATGTCCAGTTGATGTACCTACATTACCAGCGGATTTGACAAAAGTTACTCCTGTTTCGTGAATTAATGTGTCAAGCTCCCTGTCATAATCATAGTAACCATTTCCAAGCACGCTGCCACCACTATAATTTATAACTGTTACGCCTCGATCTACCATATTAATAAAGGCTTTCACGACACTGGCTTTTCCTGTTACAGGCGTTTGATAGACGGTAGCCAGCGGAACGACTCCCTCATAAGTCATGCTTCCGATGGTTACAGGTTGTCCTACGACAATACTTGTCACCACAGTAGCATGGGAAGTGACTGTGGGAGTTATTCCGGAACCATCTGAGTTAGGTCCCGCGTCATTATAAAAGAATAGTCTTGAACCTGAGATGCCCGCAAGATGGGGGCATGCGCTGTCATATTTTCCGCTCATAGCTTCCAGTATGCCAATTTTTACACCTGTTCCTTTATAGCCGTTTCCGTTATTGTACGATGACCCTTTTGTCCCAGAATATCCGGCGCCGACCTGTTCCAGCGGGATTGATAAATCGATAGAATCGATATGGTTTACATACAAAGATAAATCACTAACCTCGCTCAGCCGCGCGTATTTCTTAATATCTTCTTTTGTAGCTTCAACAATAATTCTGGTTACATATTGACCAACATCAATTATTTGCCGATTTTTGTTAACGTGCGCTGCTATAAATTTTTTGTTAAATGATGAATGTTCTCTCTTGGATATTTCACGTTGAGCCATTATGTAGTCGTTTGTCTTTGCTTGAACAGCGCGATCGAGCAAAGACATACTCTCGTCATGGTACGCACCGTTCTCGTCTAAGGTGTAGCTGTTCGTTGTTGCATCAACAGAGTGATGCGCAGCTTCGTATCCGACTCTTGAAACCAACTGCGCTTCAATCTCAGAAACGATTTCTTTTTGAAAACGCGTCTCATTTTCATATACGGCTGGATCCATATCTTTTTCTTTAATCATTGCTTCTGCAATTACATTGTGGTCGATGTCATTCAGCCATATGTACACGGGGATCAAGTCTGTATCTGTTTTGGTTGCCATTGTCTGGAGCAGTTCATTGCTTATCTTGCTTTCCCAGTTAATCTGTTCTTGATTTTCAGCTGCGGACACAGAAATCGTGGAGCATAGCATCATAACGGCTATGACAATTGCAAATAGGCGAAGATGTTTGTTCATCATGGTGTTTTCCTCCTAAAAACGAATCATTTTTTTGAGATGTCGAACTACGGATTGATTTTTTCGACCTTTTCAAATGCCCACGGGACATCGTAAAAATCAATTCTAACATAAGGTTTGTAAAGCGTGTTGTTATAATTTGAAATTATTACTGATTCGCTAATAGCTGAAATGATCAGACCGAAGTCTTCGGTATTTAATGTATCATCGTACATACACGCTTTGATATAATTTGTAACATCAAAACTATACGCACCTACGCAGGATACACAAATACTATTTTCTACTGTGTAACCAATCGGTAGTTCTGGCGTGTTATGACTCCAAAATTCTTTAATGCGGTCTGCTCTAATCTCTACTTCAGAATTTGTGCCGCCTAAGACCGATAAACACAATGATGCGCTTTTGATATTTTGTTCATAACTTTTTAGTACATATCCAATGCGGAATTTCATGTACAAAGAGCCCTCCCCATAAAAAGTATTAGGCCCAATGACAGAATAATTGGACAACGTATCATTAGGCTTATCAGAATATGCGGTGATATTGGGCAGCGAATTTGCCAACACATCAAAAGCCAGTGAAATTGATAGCGGATATGTAAGTTCAGAATTTTTTAGAAAGTCCTTGTCCATTTCCACTATACACTTCACCTTTTGTCCATATTCTTCAAACCTTATCTTGTTGTTAAAGCAGACATTTCCGGATGCATCCTGTAAATATGAGCTACGAATGGCGCAAATCTGGGATGGATCCGCATTTGGAGTTATAACAGCGGTGTTGTTGGTAGCCGATATAGATTGAATTGATTGATTACCAAAATAAAATGATACTTCCCCGGTCTTTGGCTCTTTATCAAACGAGATATTGACAACGGTTCCGGTTGATGTTGGAACACATTCAAAACTGCAATCATCGCTTGAATTATAGATTACTGATGAACGCTCTCGTCCGAGAATATCTCGAAATATTGCTTTTTGGCACTCATCGCTTGGTTCGCAATCGATAGCAAACGATAATAGGGACGTGTCTCCTTTTGTTATGGTAATCTCACCATTTGCTTTTTGAGGATAATAGCTCTTTACATCACCGGCTTTTGTTTGAAATACATATCCTCTTCTCTTGTAGTCCGTGTCTTTAACGCTTTTTAGAGAAACATCTATAAGCTCGAGATCGCCATTTCCGTTCTTGTATGAGATCGGCGATGAAAAAATGTATACGCTCACAGACTCATCAATGTTTTTATAACAAAGGGTGTAAGGAGTTTCAACGTCAAGCAATCTACTTTTGTGTATACCGACATCTTCACTTATCAGCAGATTACTTATTATGTCATGACTATCAGAGATATCGCTTTTTCCACAAGAAGAAAGCGTACTCATAATTGCAACAACCAGTATCAGCACCAACAAAATATTTGATCTATGCATAATATCCATCCTTTGCTATACAACAATGCAAACAAAAGAAAATATCAAAATGATTTATCTATAAAACTATTTGATATCCACCTTAGCATGATAGCAAATTCTCCTTCCACTGAGATGTATGGTTTTTTGATTGTTGAAATAAGCGCATAAACCCACTTTGCCCAGAAAGTTTATGCGCCAAAATACAGGAAGGCAAACTTCCTATACTGAATGTAAAGATCAATCACCAACGGCCTGACGGTGGAAGTATGAAAATATCTTTTGAAATATAACTTGAGCCAATGCACCATAATATATTTCTGACTCCTTTCTCTTAAATTGCCCTTTTTCTATGACGTCGTATTTTTACAGCTTATGAACTGTAAGGTTTTTTATAATCAATATTACCCCATACCCTTTCGAATGATAAACATCCCAAGCTCCATCAGCATAATTAATTGATATTGTAGCATTGTTCTGCAGATACGATTATCATACCCGGAACGATCCGGTTACTTCATTTGCGAAATAATATATGCCAATGGAGCTTGTGTGTAAACAGGTTATTCTACCGCATATCTGTCATCCAACACATAATTGTTTTACCTATTTCATGCACAATTATCGGGAATATCATCTCCTTCTGGAAGCAGTCCTCCATTAGGGGCAACACGCGAGTAAAGTGCGAAAACGCACTCCGACAGATTACTGAGCTTTACGCCTGAAAGCTCATCGGCCGTTACAAACAGTACTGCATAACCGTTGTACATACGAATGCAAATATTCTTATTTTTCTCTTGCAATTCACTTAAATATCTAACGGAATTTTGCTTGTTATACTCATTCCATACTTCATCGTATTCTGCACTCAATGAATTTGCGAGATCGCAGGTGTTTTTTATATCCGCTGCGATGTCAGCAGCCTCAAATTTCCCTTCATGAATGTATTTGGACAGCAATTCATCCCCATAATAAGAGACGCGTTCATCGTAAAGCGCCCTCGCCCACTTCTCACCGCCGATAACAGGTACATCCGCGGGAATTCCGGTTGTGTACAGCGTTTCGCCCCAGCAAAGCAGCAAGCCTTCTTTTTCCAACGCGCTTAGCTTATAAAACTCAGCCTTGTTTTGCTCGATTTCGTCGGTTAGTGCTTTATAGGTCTTTCCGTTGTACACAAAAGAATCCATGTCCGAACGGTCTTTCTTTGAAATCACGACTGCGAAATACTTTCCCGCATTATCGGTGTCTTCAAGCGCGTCTCTCAGCGACATTTTAACGGTCAATCCGTTCCACTCGGTAAAACCGTCTTCAATTTCAGATGTTGAACCGTGAGGCGCCCATATCATGTTTTCGAGCGCATCCGGGAACTCCGGTTTTGCTGGATCTAAAAGTTTACCGAACAATCCACTGAAATATCCGAAACATAGCACAAGAGCAAGACACGCGGCAATCGTGGATGCCTTTATCCATGGTTTAGTTTTCTTTTTATCCTTTTTGATCTGTGACGCCATGATATCCGTTCCCGCTCTTACAATCAAGTCGTCATCAATGCCTCCGATGGAAGTGAGTAACCTCATATTATTCATATAGTGAACCCTTCTTTCTCTAAATAATCTTTCAGCAAAATGCGGGTGCGGTGCAGGATGCTGCCTACATTTGTTTCGCTTATATGATATAGTGACGCTATCTCACGGTTAGTACTCATATACCAATACCTGCGCACAAAAACATTACAAGTCTGTTCGGGCAGTGTATGCAGGAATTCTGAAATAGCTTTCGATAATGCAAACCCATCTGCAAGATCCGATACAGAGTCAGTGTCCGGAATACAATCCGACAGTTCCTCCAACACCACGTCGACCTGACCTGCGCCCCGCTTTTTTGCTTTTAACTTATCATATTTGTCAAGGGCAAGATTTCTTGTGATTTTCGCGAGAAACGCTGGCAATACGTTCGGTCGATTCGGAGGAATACTATTCCATGTTTTTAGATACACATCGTTTTCACACTCTTCGGCATCCTCATGGTTGCCAAGAATTCGGTATGCTATGTACTTGATGTATCGCGTATATTTCTTCTCAGTTTCGCGAATGGCACTTTCGGCGCGTTGCCAGAAAAGCTCTACGATCTTATCATCATCCAAATCTATGCCCTCCCTTCGGTATGATTAAAGGCCTTTCACCCATATAGACGGTTATTGAGTTGTATGTATCACAGAAAATGAAAAATATTATGAAAAAAATCGATACATCTCCACGCCACCCCCGGCACATTTTCGCTCGACGAACAACTCTGGCAATTTTTTAATATACATTCTTCCCAGTGCCGAGCTGCCAAGATACGCCTCCACATTCGTCACAGGCAGAACGCACCAATCGCTGTTCGCGGGTTTATTGGCAAGGTAGTATTCGAGTAGCGTTCTTGATACATGGAGCGGCACCTTTGGCGGTGTCACTTCCGCAAGCCACTGTTCCTGCTCGTCGGTCAGTCGGATGGATTCTGTCCGAAGCGCGCCAAGCTCCAGTGCATCGGCAATTACATCATCAAAACGAAGGATCAGGTCGCCTTTTGTGCCTTCCGAGAAGATCGGGATCTGAAATTGAATGACCTTTTTCCGCCATGCGTCTTCGAGCTTTTCCATGTTGTCGGCAAGTTTATGTGTGGCTTTGCCCACTTTGTCGCGGTTGGCGTTTATGAAATCTGCGATGCCGCGCAGGTGGCGGATATACCACCCACAGCCGTTTTCGTCCATCAGTTCGGGAAACGCACCGTGAAGCTCCCGGAAATCTGTTTTGAACTGCCACTCCGCCTTTGGAGTGGCATTCTTTCTGTCAGGGATACTGCACCATGCGCAGAGAGCGCGGCGGGCATCGTCGGTGCGCTCATACGGATCACCGCCTTTCGGTGTCCCGTCCGGGTTGTGAAAGAGATATCCCCTCGCAAGGACAGCCAATATCCGCGCGAAACCGTAGTTTTCCATGAGCATATCCAGGGTAAACCGACCGAGAAAGCCGTTGTCCTTTTTGTTCCGGACGGCATAGGTCGGCTCTTTGGTATAGGAGAGAAACTCTGCCCATTCGTTTGTTATTGATTCCTGTATCATCCGTTTCCGCCTCCGATCAGATAAAATTCCGCTTCTTCAAGCAGTACATCAAAGATGAAATCCCGCCTGTCCATCGCCTCGGCATAGCGGATTGCCTGAAACGGCGGCGTGATCTTTGCAAGGCACAACCGACAGGCAGCGGCTACCGCCTCACGGTAATCCACGCCCGGCAAACGGGTGTGGTAAGCGTCGATCATAGCCGTCATCTCTGGCGTGTCGTTTTTGTAGTGCAGTTTACTTTTGTCAGCCAACCTGTTGGCATCGTCAATATCACAGATGATGTCACCGAACACCCGATACCCGCCCATACGGAAATCCGAGAACAAGCCGTCATACGCCCGAAAAGCCTCTTCGGGGAGGTATTCCTGCAAGAAGGATAAACGCGCATCCGGCTTCATGAAATGCCACTGCTCGGCTCGTAGCGCGTCACGGACGGCTTTGATGTGCGTTGCGTCCATCCCGGTGAACAGTGCATACAGGCTGTCGGTGTCGTAGGCGTTTTCCTGATCCCGCATGGCCAGAATGCGGTCAATGTCCCGGCGCTTGGAATTGCCCGGTGTTGGGTGCTTGTGTGACCGAATGCGCCGCAGGCAACGGTCATAGGTATCAATTAGCTCGCGAATTGGTTCAAACAGGGACGGATTCAGATTGTCCTTCCAGTTTTCATGTCGGGCAAAGGTAAACAGTTCTGATGCGGGTGCAGGCTTTATCACTTTTCGTGGCGTGTGCTTTTTCAGCATATAGGCATAGTACGGCAGTTTTTCTACATTTGCCGTGACGCTGTCCCAGTCGGTGCCGTCGATATAATCCTTCATCTGTTCTGCAAAGGTGTCCTCATACCACGCAGGGCAGGCTTCGGCATCTTCAAGAAGCCGCTTGTATTTGAGATACCGGCTTCGCCTTGCGGTCTTGCTGTCAAGATACGCCGACAGATCGGGCTTAACGCCGCTTTTTGCCGAATCGATCTCAAGCCCCGACAGAATCGCAAGCGTTTCTGTCTCCTTGCGATTCTGCTCCCGGATTTCATCGCTAAGACTCTCGTCATAGGCAAGCATACTGCGGTCAAGCGCGGCGTTGGAAATCTGCCCGACACGCGAGGAAAAGGTGCTTTTGACCGTTTCAAAGCGGGCATACCAATCGTTTGCATTTCTTATCTGCGGCTCTGCCGTCGGAATACTGAGCAGGGGCAGATTGTTACGGCTTGCGAATCGGTCTTCAAATGGATTTGCCGTTTCCTTATAGTGAGAGGCGATACTTTCGCAGATCACCGGCTCATAGATCACCTTTACCATATCCCCGTCATAGTCCGCCCCGCCGAGCCGTTCGGCAATGAGCGACCACGGTTCTACCATGACGACACCGCGCAGGTGGGAAAGATACCGCCGGCGAATGAAAGCCTCCCGATATGGCGGAGTTACCACAACCTCCTCATTCTTTGCAATATGCGGATTGCGTAGGATCGCCGTCATGTGACTGCCGGTCAGACCGTAGGCGGTTGTATAGCGACAACGCGCGTCAAGCAGCTCCCGGTAGATCTCCTCCGCATTTCTGTTGCCGTCCGTATGCGGCTTCAGCAGTTCGGCAAGAAACAAAGTCAGATCCGCCGAAAGATAGGCAACCCTTCCGCGCACGAGCAGATTGCCGCGGGCAAAATTCCGCAAAATGGTATCCGCGGCGCGGTCAAGCTCCCGTCGGTACTCTTTTTCTGCGAGCAAAAGGTCATTGCGAAAAAGCATCCCGGCAAGGCGGTAGCCCCGGCTTTTCGGATTCTTCGGTGCGTGATCCACATAGTAGTCAAACTGAAACCATTCGTCGTTGAGAAGGCGATAGTAGATCTCCTCGGTCGTTTTGGTCAACCACGATTCGGAGTTGCGGTCATCTTCATCGGAAATACATTTATTCATCCAGTCAAACGGCTTATCCGCAGGTCTGAACTGCTCGCCGCTTAGTGCGAGGGTGGAAAGAAACTGATAGTTCAGATCGGTAAACTGTTCACTATCCGTGCGGTTTACGCCCGTAATATACAGCGTGTGACGGTAGGCGCGCAGGCGTTTCAGATATTCTTCAAAGGTCAGCCTGTTTTCGGTCATCCAGCCGCACCCCTTGAATTGGCTCTTAGTCAGAATCATATGAACACGCTCAATGGGATGCTCCACACCCCACAGATCCGTGATTTTCGTGACGGTTGCCTCACGGAACAGTCCGTGAAAGTCTACCTCATGCACCATGCCCTTGATATACGGCATCCGGATCTGGAACGATGTATGGGTGTGCTTTCCGCAGTACAGCCGATCGATCTCTTCCGTAAGCGCAGGGGAAAGAATGCCTTCGCCGTCAAACAGCGTGACCGCGACATCACTCTTTTTCTCCACTCTTTCGTAGTTGCGAACATCGCCGACACCTGTCCTATCTTCCACGGTAATGACATCCACATCCGGATAGACAGCCGTCGGATTGTCGATGACAACGATCGCATCCTTGTCCCACAGCATATCCGTTTCAATGCGTGTTCCGCTCGAAAACAGCAGACCGTTATAGGCGTAGAGCTTGGACAATTGGCAAACGCCAAGTGTCATGCCGACCGTCATCCGGCGAAAAAGCTCCTCATATACATCCGCACGGACAAAAGAAAGCACAGCGCTGCGGCTCATACTGCCCGAGCGTTCAAAGGCGAGATAGCGTGCGCCTCCCTGACCGAAGTTCAATGTGATTCCACCCTGGGAAAACATGGCTTCGGTCTTTTTTTGCATGATCGCCGCTTTCGGGTTATCCGCGTCCCGATCAAATATTCCTTTGAAGTCAAGGTAGAGGATTGCCTCCGCAAGATCGGAGATCAGCGTGTCCGAGGTGGGCTCTTTGTATTTCTCCCCACGGAGGATGCACATAGCCTGAAAGAAAATGGCGTTGTCCTCCTGCCAGGTGTCGCCGTCCCCCATGATGACGCTTTTCGTCTGTGCCGGCGTCAGTGCGAAAGAATAATGCTCCTTATCGATTGGTTTGGCATAGGACAGCATCGCCTGCACCGACAGTCGCCGGATCAGATATCTGATTCTTGCCATGGATACCTCCGAATTGTGTTTTGTTACCATTAGTATACCATGAAATGATTCGGAAGTCAATCTGTATTTTTAAAACTACTCCCATATAAAATTTCAAACAGAAAGGAAGTTCAAATGGATCAAGAAAAACAAACAAGCAACTACTATATGCCGCCGTACTGTACAGAAAACGGCTGTCTTTGCTATCGCCCACCGGAACGGCAGGATGCACAAGGCATTATGCTTTGCAACTTTGCCCCTCGTATCGCCAGCGAGATCATCGTAGATGACGGCGCAGAGGTCACAAGAAAGTATCGCATCGGCGGAACGGATGCTTACGGAAATGAGATTTCACCCGTAGAAATACCAGCAGGCGAGCTTGAAAAGATGGCGTGGATCGCCAACTGCTTGGACGCCTCCTGCGACCTTTGTGTGGTCAGCCAAGTAGAAAAGCATGTGCGGTGTGCCATCAAGACAACGGCGAGATTTGCCGACAAGCGGTATATCTTCTCGCATACCGGGTGGAAGAAGATCGGAGGTGAATGGCACTATCTTCTGCCCGGGGACAAGACCTATCAGGTTGAGCTGAAGGGAAAGCAGAGGAATTACTACGGTGCCGAAGGCTTTGTCAAAGAGGATGCGGAGGAACTTGTCAAACTGCTCTCGTGCGGTATGATGCCCGACGAGGTGCTTCTGTCGTGCCTCGCCACGGTATTCCTCTCACCTCTCAATGAGTTCCTTCGTCAGATCGGGCATGAACCGAAATATCTTTTAACCCTCATCGGCAGAACCGGCAGCATGAAAAGCACGGTAGCGGCGCTTATGCTGTCTTTCTTCGGCAACTTCTCAGCAACCGACCTGCCCATGAGCTTCCGAGATACGGCAAACAGTATTCTTCATAACGCCTTTGCGCTTAAGGATG
This sequence comes from uncultured Porphyromonadaceae bacterium, assembly GCA_902471455.1. Classification (GTDB taxonomy): domain Bacteria; phylum Bacteroidota; class Bacteroidia; order Bacteroidales; family Muribaculaceae; genus Lepagella. Next base: position 11,980 of record CABRKI010000107.1, read on the forward strand.
TTCTGACTTGTGTAGACGATTATCACCCGACGGCAAGGTCGGATGCAAGTCAGATGAAGGCTGCTATGCAGACCCTGGCAAGAGGTTACGGCGACAGAGCCGCACGAAACCGACTCGGCTCGGATATCACCCTTCGTCAGCCAAGACCGCCGCAGGGCAATGTCATCGTGACGGCAGAGTTCGCACCCGACATCGGAGAAAGTGGAACGGCACGTCTTTTCTGTATTGAGATGAAGCCGGGCGGTATCAATCTCCCTCTTCTGACCGAAGCACAGGACAAGGCTCTTGAAGGAAAATACGCCGCTTGTATGCGCGGGTACACCGATATGGTCA
>CABRKI010000108.1 GCA_902471455.1 uncultured Porphyromonadaceae bacterium
AAATTGTTTGTAATTTTGTAAATAACAAACTCCGTGCCGAGATTGATGCCATCATCCGTGAACTTGAAACCAAAACAGAATGAATAGCCAGAATAAACATAGTCTTGTGAAACGGTCAACCGATTTAAATCCGAAACTGATTTCTGATGTCAATAACAGTATTGTATTGTGGTGATTCATGATACTCCCGTAATTGCCGATGCTGATGTTGCCGCACTTTATGGTGTTGAGACCAAAAGGGTGAACGAGGCAGTACGCAATAATCCTGATAAATTCCCTGACGATTATATGTTTACTCTGTCGGCTGACGAAGTAAATTATTTGCGGTCGAAATTTTCGTCCACAAAAGTTTCACCCAAAAGCAGAGTCCTTACTAAAGTTTTCACAGAAAAAGGGTTATACATGTTAGCCACTATATTAAAAAGCAAAGAAGCATTAAATGTATCATTTGCAATTATTGAAACTTTTACCAAAGTAAGGGCTTTGAAACGTGAGTTGGTGGAGTTACATCAAGTAAAAGACCCAATCCAACAGACATCAAAGATGCAACATTTCGGCAAAGTCCTGTCTGATATTGTTATGCCAGACTTAACGATTTCAGAAACAGAATCTACATTGGAATTAAATTTCCTAATCGGAAAATAATAAGAACAAATTTCTTGTCGGTGTTATTATCCACCTAAACAAATTTTTCTACTGAGTTTTCAAACTAAGGGGATTGCCATCTCAGAAATTGTTTGTAATTTTGTAAATAACAAACTCCGTGCCGAGATTGATGCCATCATTAAAGAACTCGAATCTGAATCGCGTTATGAATATCTTACCATTTCAGACAATCAAAAACAAAATCGTAACTGTCGGCGAGCAATCGGTAATCCTTGACTTTAATGTCGCCGAATTATACGGTGTCAAGACTAAAGAAGTCAATCAAGCAGTAAAGAACAATCCCGAAAAATTTCCTGAAGGATATGTATTTGAGCTTGATAACAAACAAATTGCAGATTTGCGGTCAAAAAATTTGACCGCAAACAGCAAAAGCCGAGTTGCGCCAAAGGCATTCACAGAGAAAGGTCTTTATATGCTCGCAACTATTCTGAAAGGAGAAGTTGCAACTTCTACTACAATTTCAATAATTGAGGCATTTGCAAAACTGAGGGAACTTTCGCGCACGATTGGAGAATTATCTGCAAATCCAGGTCAATACGACCAACGCTCACTTATGCAGAAGAGTGGCGAAATCATGGCTGACCTCTTCGGGGAGGACATGCAGACAAGTGAAACAGAAACAGAAATTGAGCTGAATTTCGCAGTTCTGAAACTCAAGCACACCATTAAACGTAAAGGGAAATGAGAAAGGTGAAAGAACTGATTGACAGCCTTTGTCCCGATGGTGTGGAATATACAACTTTAGGTAAAGTCGCCGAGATTAGTAAAGAGGCACGGGAATAGCCAATATCCTGCCCCGATTGGACTGTTCCGTGCAACCGGTACGCAACGGGCGGAGAAAAAGAAAACCGTCATCAAACGCCTAAACGAGTTCTTTGACCGTTTCTTTCATATTTCGGAAATCAATTTCTTTAACCCGGACAACGAAGTTTAAACAACTCCTATGGACTTTTTGGACTTTTTTTTGCAACTTTGCAGAATCTTAACTATCTATTCATTCTTACATCAACTGACATAATGAATCTTTTTTCAAAGAATTTGTTAGGATGCTGTTTCATGCTCGGCGCCTTGACGGCATCGGCCGACGCATCCTTCAACGCAAACCGGACAGACTTCCGCGACGAAACCATATACTTCGCAATAACCACCCGTTTCTATGACGGAGACCCCAAAAACAACGTATTGTGCTGGGATGGAGTGGCGGACCAAATTAAAAACAACGACCCCTGTTGGCGCGGAGATTTCAAAGGTCTCATCGACAAACTCGACTACATCAAGGCACTCGGCTTCACCGCCATCTGGATTACACCGGTAGTGCAGAATGCTTCAGGATTCGACTATCACGGTTACCACGCCATGGATTTCAGCCAGGTCGATATCCGATATAAAAGTAAAAAAGAATGGGGATCAGAAGAAGATGTCGATTTTCAGGACCTTATCGATGCCGCCCATGCGAAGGGGTTGAAAATCATCCTCGACATAGTGCTCCAACATACCGGCAATTTCGGAGAAAACCACCTTTGCAAGCTCTTCGAACGCAGTCCGGAAATCCGCAACCAGGCCAACATCAGGTCTGCCCTTATCCCGGATGATGAGAAACTCGGAGGGCTGTCTTACTGGAACCTCAAACCCGACGGCTCCGGTCCCGGCACCCAATATGGAGAACGTTTTAAATACTTGAAGAACACCGATGGCCAGAACCATGACCACAACAACTATTGGCACCATGTGGCGAATGCCTGGAACTGGGACGAACCAAGCCGTTGGTGGGGACAAATCGCAGGCGACTGCGTTGACCTCAACACGGAAAATCCTGCAGTGGCGGATTATATCGTGGAATGCTACGGCAAATTCATAGAGATGGGGGTTGACGGTTTCCGCATCGACACCACCGGGCATATCGCCCCTCTCTCCTTCAACGCCGCATTCATACCGAGATTCATCGAACTGGGTGGAAAATACAAGGACAAACGATTGAACCAAGCACCGTTCTACATGTTCGGAGAATGCTGTGCCCGCTACAGCAGCGTGGTTTACCGCGACCAACATGTGCTTTCAAGCCATTATTACACGTGGAAATCCGATCCTTCTTTAGTGGATGAATGGAACATATACACCGCAGAATGGTGGGCAACGCAAACCGTGCCGGAAGGGGCATCCGCGTTAGGCAACATGCTTACTTGTGAAAAAGACCCCGCGACCGTCCATGATTCAAAAAACGCATTTATGCTGAACGGCGCATGGCACGAACCCGACTATTCCCAGGCATCCGGCTTAAACGTCATCGATTTTCCGATGCATTATAATTTCAACAATGCAGCGGCGGCTGTCAATATAGCCAAATCGGGCGACAAATATTATAACGATGCCTCATGGAACGTGGTCTATGTGGATTCACACGACTACTGCCCGGGGCCCAACGACGGAGTGCGTTTCAACGGAGGGACGGCACAATGGGCGGAAAACCTCTCATTGATGTTCACCTTCCGCGGCATACCCTGTATATATTATGGTTCCGAAGTGGAATTCCAGAAAGGCAAAACCATCGACAAGGGTCCGAACCTTGCTCTTAAGGATTCCGGTCGTGCCTATTTCGGCACTTATCTTGAAGGCTCCGTGGAAGCCACCGATTTCGGGACATATAACGCCACCGGCAACATAGCGAAGACACTTGACGGCGACCTGGCACACCATATCCGCCGCCTCAATCAAATTCGTGCCGCCGTACCAGCCCTTCGCAAGGGCCAATACACATTCGACGGTTGCTTCGCCAACGGAGGGTATGCCTTCAAGCGTGCATATAAAGACAGCTACGCACTCGTTTGCATCAACGGAGGCGCCACTTTTTCCAATGTGCCTTCCGGCATCTATACCGACCTCGTGACCGGCAAGACTTATCAAGGAGGAAACTCCCTCACCGTTGACGCTCCAAAGACGAAAGGGCAACTCCGCGTGCTGGTAAAAGACTGGACAGGAGGAAAAGTGGGAGAAGACGGTAAATTTATATATGCAACTTCGCCTGTTCCACGCGGGGGAAATGTCATTTTCAACGACCCGGGCGTAACGGAATATTACACAGCCGACGATTTCATCGACAATGCAAGGGTTGAATTTTCGCCTGCAGGAGGTTCTTTCAAAACCGAATGCATCACAGTCTCCGCAAATCTCAACGACGAGGCCGTAAGCGGATGGTATAAAGTAAAAGACGCCGACCGTGTAAACATAAACGGTCATTCCACCTTTGAGATAGGAAGCGATATGGAATTCGGAGAAAGTCTAAAAGTGGAATGGGGAGCAATGGATACGCGCGGAGTCGAGTTCACGGGAACCGTCACCTATAAGAAAGTAAATCCCGATGCATCCATCACAATTTACGTAAAAGGCACTTCAGGCATCAACCTCTATTCATGGGGGAAAGACAACGCTGGAGCAAATGTGGAGCCGACAGGCTCCTGGCCCGGCAAGACGCTCTCCGAAACCGTCTCTATAGCCGGAGACGAATGGTATTACCATACCTTCGACGATATGAAAACAGTAAATATCATCTTCAACAAAGGTGGTGTGCAAACCAACGATATAACCGGAATCTCCGAAGACTCATTCTATGAATACCAAGGCGGCACATCAGCCACCAAAGTTGATTCCGGGGCTTCAGTAGAAGGAATCGGTGCGGACCATGACACGCCGGTAGAATACTTCAATATGCAAGGCATCCGCATCGACAATCCTACCACCGGATTCTATATAATACGTCGCGGAAAAAAGACACAAAAAATCCATCTTCGTTAAGAGTACGGATGCGTTAACAATCAGGCACCTCCGACGGATTTTTGAAGTTCGCGGGCAGAGTCGAGAAATTCATCTACACTCATCTCCTTGAAGAAGAGAAGACCATGGGTGGTGCGGATTCGCGGACTCGGATTCTGATAGAAGAACGGTTTCCCGACCACATGTTGCACCTGCGACAGCTGGTCAACCCATATCCGCTTGGCGAGGTCGCTGAATTTACCGTCAAGCTTATGGCTCGGGAACGAAGCATCCACCTGGCTGGCGTAGCAGTTGGTGAACGCATTGTCGAAAACACCCATCGCATTGAGCGAGACGGGTACGATATGCGTTGCCTCCGACGGCATAAAGCGGAACCATACGTTGCGGTAGCCCCATATCTTCAGCCCGCTCAAATCCTCCTCGCGGCTCCATTCGCGTATCGCCTCCGCAATGGTTTGGAGCACCTTATAGTGAGTGTCGGGGCCACTCCCTTCGGGGTCGAATGCCAAACTTATCACCGTAGGACGAATCTTGCGCAACTGTTCCAAAACTGGGCGAACGTCTCGGTCGAGCGTAGGTTGCTGAGTGAAAATATCACCCGTGTAGAAGCCCAAACGCAGATGATGGATGTTGCCGCTCTCTATTCCGAAGAATCCCCACACCAACTCTTCCTCAAACTCGCGGACCATACCCTTCAGCAACCGAATCTCAGCCGACATTTTCTCTCCGGCATAACTGTCACGGGTCTCGGAGATAACCTCACGAATCTTTTTCTTCAAAGATTCGACGTTGTCAACTCCCCATATTTCTATGAAATTACGCACAAGCCGATGCGCAAAGCCCCGCTTACGCTCATCCGTATTGCCGGAGGCGACATGGATAAGACAATGGTATATATCTTTATCCCTTTTCTCCCGGTATCCTTTCTCAAAAAAGTCGGGATATGCGAGCATCTGTATGCGGCCATCCTCGATGAAGCGCAAAGTATCGGTAAGGGCATCTATGAGAAACGAGTTGGTGACAGCATTGAAACCCGATGTCATCACCGCGAAATGCGATTTATTGGTTTCGTTGCGCGATATCCGGTGGATATGCGGCAGGAACCCCAACATAATGTCGTCGTGATGCGGACCGGTGTGAAAAAACATCTGGCTGCTCCATGACGATGTGCCGAGCGCAATCTTATTTTTGAGGGAATCAATAACGGATTGCACGGTGTTCTCGCCAAGGTCTGGAATCATGCTGCAATATTCGTCGCCCCTCAGTTCGTCGATAGTGACCTTATCGCCATACTTGCCGACACGGTTGCAATATTCTATTACAGCCCGGTCGGTTTTCTCCTGAGTCCAAGGCGAACCGGTGTAATACTCGTAAATCGATTCGTGGAGCATCGACGACGCCCCGCGGGTTAAATAGAAACGCGCATTGGGCAGATAAGAAAGAACCGAAGCCGGATAAAGGTTGGAAGGTTTCTTCTCCAATGCATCGGCAACGACACCCGCCTTTGCCTCGCCTGCGGCGAAGATGACGGCCACACATTCCTTGTTGTAGGTTATAGTGTCGAGGCCAATCGTTATGACGGGTTTCTTGCGCGACACCTCGATGCCGCCAAGGTCTCCTGCCGCAGCTGCCTGTGTTTCGAAATTGGTGCAAGTGAGGCGCGTAGTAGAGTGAGGGTCGCTTCCTCGGGTATTGAACGCTATGTGACCGTCAGGCCCTATGCCTCCTAAAAAGAATCCTATGCCCCCCATATCTCTGATGCGTTGTTCGTAGCCCGCACACCAGTCGTCAATCATAAATATCGATTGCTGCTGCATTTCCTCGACATGGCTTTTTGGTTCACGGTAACGCAGTCCGAGGTCTATCGTGTCGTCAGGGAAGACCTCTCGAAACCACCTTTCGCCCGCAAGCGGGATATCGTCGCAGTTGATAAAAAGTCCTCTTGCCGAATCGAGTCCGAAATTGCTGACGTAATATTTCTGCACATAGTTATAGAAACTGTTGTGTTGCCGGGGGTCAATGGGATAAAACTCGTCAATCTGCACGAAGCGAAGCCCGCGAAGGTCAGGTTTTCGGTCAACAAGAAGACCGCATTCTTCACGCATGCGATGCCCTTCAAGCGTCTCCCATCGGTCCAGCGTACGTCTTACCCATTCAATGAAATATTCCGGTGTCTTGCCCGTAGGCAGGCTGATTACTCCTTCCGGATTGCCACTCACCCACTCCAGGAATCTCATAGCCGCCAATTTACCTAATTGAGGAAAATTGTCAACAGTGATATATGGCACGTTGGTTTGAAACCGATGTGACGTGCCGTTGTTAAAGACTTTTTCTACGTTGCTAAAAATAGTTTTCATGATATGTTCAATTTTTAAGGCGACACCGCCAATGCCCTCCTTTCATCGCAGGGAATCAGATGCTTTGGCTGCGGTGTTAATCAATGCAAATTTATATAAAATTTTTAAGAAAAATCGAATTTAAATTATAATTTTTCAAATTAATTGACTACTTTTGCAAGTGATAATATTTTATCATTATCTATCGAATTATGGATGATAATAACAATATGTTATCTCTTCTCGAAAGTCTTATGCCCCCTTCCGCAGAGGAGGTGGCGCGTAAACTTGCCGACGACTTCAGAAAACGACGCATTGAAAAGAATCTTACACGCCGCGACATAGCCGCAAAATCGGGTGTTGCGGTTAGCAACATCACCCGTTTTGAACAAAAAGGATTGATTTCCCTCAACAATCTTATCGAAATAGCAATCGCACTTGATTATACTTTGGAAATCAAATCAATCTTCGCAACCCCCAAATATTCAACGATGGAAGAACTTTCGGAAATCCATCGCAACGCCAACAAGAAGAAAGCCCACCATAAAACAAAAAAACGCACTCCCTATGATTAAGATAAAACAACTTGATGTCACGTATCATAACGACATTGTAGGGCGACTCAGGTTGTCTCCCGACAAGCGTTTATGTGTGTTTGAATATACAGAAGATTGGGTGGTGCGCGGGTTCAGCATATCCCCTCTTGAACTTCCCCTAAAAACCGGGACATTCACAGCGAAGCCTGCTCCATTCAACGGAAGTTTCGGCATATTTGAAGATAGTCTTCCGGATGGCTACGGAAGATATCTATTAAAAAAAGCACTGCAACGCGAAGGGATAAGCGATTCAAGCCTTTCAGCGCTCGACCGGTTAAGCCTTGTGGGAGAAGGTGGAATGGGTGCTCTATGTTTTCTACCAAGCACCATTATCGGAAACCGGGAAGAAATCAAAGACTTCGACCAACTTCAACAAAAAGTATTGGAAGTTCTCCGAGAAAAACAAGACAAAGACGCCGAGTTGCTTCTATTCAACAGTGGCAACAGCGGTGGAGCAAGACCGAAAGCGGTTTTTGCCGATAAAGACGGGCATTGGCTTATCAAATTCAGGCATACCTATGACCCTCAAAACATAGGGAAACAAGAATATGAGTACAACCTCTTTGCACGCGCATGCGGCATAATCGTCCCGGATTTTAAACTCACCAACGGTAAATATTTCACATCACGCAGATTCGACATATCCCCAAACGGAGAACGAATCCATATCGCAACAGCCGGAGGCCTTCTGTCGCTATCACTCAATCAGCCATTTCTCGACTATACAAACCTTCTCGCCCTTACAGGATTTCTGACTCAAAATGCAGTCGAAGTCGAAGAAATGTTCCGAAGAATGGTCTTCAATTACCTCACCGACAATAAAGACGACCACTGCAAAAATTTCAGTTTTTTGGTTGTGAAAGACGAAAACGGCCGTTGGAAGTGGCATCTCGCACCAGCTTATGACCTTACATTATGTACGGAAGGATACAACGGTGAACATGCCACTTCCGTCAATGGTTCAGGACAGCCAACTGTCGCGGATTTCGTCGCCGCCGGCGTGCGGAACAAAATCCCGCAAAAAAGATGTCTGGAAATAATCGATGAAATATATTCCAAGTGCATACCCATCCTCCGCTACGATTTGAAGACAAGATAATCACAACCTTTGGTAACCTGCAAAAACATATTCTTAGGTTGAAGACTTGAGATTATCGGAGCAAGTCGGATAGCAAAATGTCAATAAGTGTTGAAAAATTGCATTATTGTTGGAAAATATAACGGGGATGTCAATTATTTTTTGTAATTTTGGCAGATTTTTACAGGTAACTCATATAATCTTTTGATTCTAAATTCAATCTTTTGATTCTGTGGGTGTATTTTTAAACAATTAATTTCGGAAAACTTTTCAAAAATGGACATCAAAGACATTACTGTCAAGTTTGCCGAACCCGAACAGGCAAAATATGCCGACCTCATTGTAAAGCTGATTTACGAATCGGCTCTCCAACGCGGCACCGGCATCGCCAAAAGAACCCCCGAATATATCGCTCAGAAAATCAACAGCGGTAAAAGCGTGGTGGCTCTCCACGGCGACAGGCTGGTAGGGTTCAGCTACATTGAGAGTTGGGGCCATGGAGATTTTGTTGCAACATCCGGATTGATTGTCGACCCAGAATACCGCCATCTTGGCCTTGCCGGCGCCATCAAGGCGAAAACTTTCGAGCTGGCTCGACTTCGATTTCCGTTCGCCAAACTTTTCTCCATCACGACTTCGCTCCCGGTCATGAAGCTTAATTCGCGCATGGGCTATAAGCCCGTGACCTTCTCGGAGCTTACCGATGACGAGGAGTTTTGGCGAGGATGCGAGGGGTGTAGGAACTACGATATCCTTCAAAGGAACAATCGCAGAATGTGCCTTTGCACAGGAATGCTTTACGACCCCAAACAGCCCCTCCCTGAAAAAGACCGTCCCAACCCCTACATCATGAAGGTGAAAAACAGCATCAACAAGGTGCTTCATCTCAAAAGGGTGGAACGCTAATTTTGAAATCGAAATCATACAATCATGACAGAAAACAACAAGAAAAAGAAGGTGCTCCTCGCATTTTCAGGAGGACTTGACACCTCTTTCGCAGTAAAATACCTCTCTGAAGATCTTGGATATGAGGTTCACACCGCCATCGCCAACACCGGAGGTTTCTCCGACGAAGAACTGAAGGTTATTGCCGACAAGTCGAAACGCCTCGGCGCCGCTTCACACGCCACTCTCGACATCACCCATGAATATTATGACAAGAGCATAAAATATATGGTGGCCGGCAATGTGCTCCGCAATGGCACCTATCCCATATCCGTCAGCTCCGAGCGCATTTTCCAGGCAATCGCCACAATCGAATATGCCAAGAAAATAGGAGCGGATGCCATAGCCCACGGTTCAACCGGAGCAGGCAACGACCAGGTTCGTTTCGACCTTACGTTCCAGATTCTCGCTCCCGAAATCGAAATCATCACCCCCACCCGCGACCTCACCCTCACCCGCGAATATGAGATAGACTATCTCAAGAAACACGGCTACGAGGCAGATTTCAAGAAACTGGAATACTCCATCAACAAAGGGCTTTGGGGCACGTCGATAGGCGGAAAAGAAACACTCCATTCCGACCAGACTCTTCCCGAAGAGGCTTACCCCTCGCAAATCACCGCCACCGAACCCGAAAAGCTTACCATCTCTTTTAAGGAAGGTGAAATCTCGGCTGTCAACGGCAAAGAGTTTGCCGACAAAGTGGAAGCCATCAGGGAAGTAGAGAGAATCGGCTCTCGCTTCGGCATAGGGCGCGACATGCATATCGGCGACACAATAATCGGTATAAAGGGACGCGTCGGGTTTGAAGCGGCGGGACCTATCCTCATCATAGCCGCCCACAAGATGCTTGAAAAGCACACCCTCACCAAATGGCAGCAGTATTGGAAAGACCAGGTCGGCACGTGGTATGGCATGTTCCTACACGAGGCACAGTATCTGGAGCCGGTGATGCGCGACATCGAAAAGATGCTCGAAAGCTCGCAACGCAACGTCACTGGCACCGTAGAACTTCTGCTCCGCCCCTATTCTTATACACTTGTCGGCGTTGACTCACCCTTCGACCTCATGAAGACCGATTTCGGAGAATACGGAGAGGTCAACAAGGCCTGGACCGCCGACGACGTGAAAGGATTCACCAAGATTCTCGGGAACCAGATGAAAATATACCACAACAATCAGGTGAAAAACGGAAAAGCGGAATAAGGAGGGGGACATAATCGTGAAAAAAATAGGAATCATCGGAGGCGCCGGCTACACAGCCGGCGAACTCCTCCGCCTGCTCATCAACCATCCGGAGGTGAGCATAGCTTTCGTACACTCGTCGAGCAACGCCGGCGAACCGATTGTAAACGTGCATCAAGGGCTGCTCGGGGAAACCGACCTCGTTTTTTCCGACACCCATCCCCTTGACGAAATCGACGTTCTCTTCCTTTGCTCAGCCCACGGCCACAGCAAAAAGTTCTGGGAAGAGAACGCACGCCCCGAAGGATTGAAAGTGATCGACCTCGCGCAAGATTTCAGAGACGAAAACGAAGGGTATGTGTATGGGCTTCCGGAAATCAACCGCGAAAGGATTGCGAAGTCGGATTCCGTGGCAAACCCCGGATGCTTTGCAACCGCCATCCAGCTCTCGCTTCTACCCCTTGCTGCGGCAGGGTTGCTCCCCGAAGGCGGCGACATCAACGTGACCGCCCTCACCGGCTCTACCGGTGCCGGCGTGAAGCCCGGCACAACCACCCATTTCAGTTGGCGGAGCGACAACCTTTCCGTATATAAACCGTTCACCCACCAGCATCTTATCGAAATCGGCGCCACACTCGGGAAACTGCAACCGGGAAACACCGCAAGAATAAATTTCGTGCCGATGCGCGGCGACTTCGCAAGAGGAATTTTTGCGGTGACCCACCTTGACTGCCCCCTCTCGGAAGAAGAGACGGTGAAGCTATATAAGGATTTCTATAAAGACGCGCCGTTCGCGGTGGTAAGTGACCATTCGGTTGACCTGAAACAGGCGGTCAACACAAATAAGGCCATAATCCACGTGGAGAAGCACGGCGGCAAACTCCTCATAACCACAGCTGAAGACAATCTGCTTAAAGGCGCGTCGGGTCAAGCGGTGCAGAACATGAACATAATGCTCGGCATCGACGAGCGCACCGGACTTCGCTTGAAGCCCTCCGCATTTTAGAAACCAAGCGTTCTCACAAACAAACACAAACAAACCGTGAATCTTTTCGACGTATATTCATTATATAACATAGAGCCTGTCTGCGGGAAAGGCTCCCATGTCTTCACAGAAGACGGCACAGACTATCTCGACCTTTATGGCGGTCATGCCGTAATTTCAATCGGCCATGCCCATCCCGAATATGTAAAAGCCATCTCCGAACAGGTGGCAAAACTCGGGTTTTATTCGAATTCGGTTCAGAACTCCCTTCAAACCACACTCGCCTCCAAACTCGGAAAAGCTTCGGGCTATGACGACTATTCCCTTTTCCTTTGCAATTCGGGTGCCGAAGCCAATGAAAATGCAATCAAACTTGCATCTTTCGCCACAGGGAGAAAAAAGGTGCTCGCATTCGCCAAAGCTTTCCACGGGCGGACGTCGGGAGCGGTGGCCGTCACCGACAATCCTGCCATACGCGCACCGTTTAACGAAACCGCCAACGTGGATTTCGCACCCCTTGACGACATGGAGCATGTGCGCGAGGCTCTATCTTCGGGAGAGTATGCCGCCGTCATTATCGAAGGAATACAAGGAGTGTCGGGCATACATGAACCCGACAGTTCTTTCTTGCGGCAGCTCTCGAAGGCATGCAAGATAACCGGCACACTCCTCATCCTCGACGAAATCCAGTCGGGCTACGGTCGC
>CABRKI010000109.1 GCA_902471455.1 uncultured Porphyromonadaceae bacterium
AATCGTCTCGAAAATCTGACGAAATCTTGAAAAAGAAAAAAGTTTAAACAACTTCTACATATAGAATTCCACAAATAATTGCTATTGACCTATAAAAACTCAATAATGCCATAAAAAAGGAAAAAAGAAGAAACATTTTTTAATATTCGATAAACATTTATTAACTTTGCAAAAGTAAATAACTTCCATCAAAAAGATTACATCAATACAGGAGTTGTTGATAATTTATAATCTTCCATCGGAGTGTGTCAACTCGCTCAGATTAGTTTTGTGAAGACATTGCCAAAAATAATAATATATACCTATACATACCAATATTCTTTTCATGAAACAGATTTTACATTTCGGGAGCCTCGCATTAATGACGGTGGCTCTTACAGGATGTTTCGACAATGGTTACGACCTGGACAACATTGACACTACATCCGAATTCAAAGTGAAGGACCTTGTCCTGCCTATCAACCTCGATGTGGTGACCTTGGGAGACATCATTGACATCAAAGAGGGAGACCAGATTAAAGAAGTGACCCTCAACGGAAAGACGTTTTATGCGGTGCAGGAATCGGGGACATTCTCGTCCGACCCGATCAATATTCCGTCGTTCTCCTCCCCCGCCCCGGTAATTTCGCCTTCCGTACTTAACTTTACGACTGCTACAAGAAGCGGCGACGTAAAAAACTCTTCTGCAATCACACTTCCCCTCAAAACAAAGATTGAAAGGAAAGTGATCTACTCGGCAGACAACATCGATCCCGCAATTATCGAAATCACCGACCTTTACTCCGACAACATCGGAATTTCACTTACCTTCACTGAAGATGCCGCCATTTCATCTTTGGCAGATATCGAACTGTCGGATATCACACTGCAACTTCCGGCAGGTTTGACCATAGGTCAAATTGTTCCGGCAGGCAAGTATAAAGAAAACGGGACACTGACAATCCCTTCCGTAAAATTCGAGAACGGCAAGGCACAGGTGTCGCTATCCGCCAAGGCGATAAATCTTCCCGCCAACAATTCAGGAATAGACTACGACTCCCATAGCCTCAAACTTGAAGCCGACATCAACATCGAATCTGCAAACCTCAACATCACGCCTAAGGTTTCTGACATTACACAGATTCCATCGTCGGTAAGCCTCAACGTGGACTATGCATTGACCGGACTCAACGTCAGCGCAGTCACCGGAGACATCAATTATATGCTCGAAGGGAACGCTCTCAATATTTCCCCGGTACATCTGAACGAGATCCCCGATTTTCTCGCCCAGGAAGGCACCGACCTCATTCTCAACAATCCTCAGATTTATCTTTCTGTCAACAATCCGGTAGCTAACGAAAAACTTGGATTCCAAACCGGCCTAAAACTTACCTCAATCAGAGGCGAAGATAACCGGAAGAATTTCTCACTCGCCGAAGATGCCATAAAAGTCGGTTACAGTGGGGGAATCACCGGGCCCTACAATTTCTGTCTCTCTCCGGAAGATCCCGAAGACATTCCTTCCGGTTTTGTAAATCCAGATCATATAGAATTCTCTTCCCTCGGAAATGTAATCAGCGGTAACGGTATTCCTCAAATGATAGAAATCGAACTCGTAAAACCACAAGTATATCGTCAGCATGTGGATCATTTCGAGCTTGGGAGAAATCTCGACAAACTTGAAGGGAAGTGGGAATTCCTCGCACCACTCGCAATGAAAAGCGGCTCGGAATCTAAAATAATCTATACCGACACCAAAGACGGCTGGAACGACGAAGACGTGGATGCCATCACCATCCAGCGGCTCGAAATCACCACCGAAGTAACAAGCACACTTCCTCTCGAAGCCGTTATCACGGGCTATCCCATCGACAAGTTCGGCAACCAGATTTCCAATGTCGCCATAGAAGGCGCCAAAGTTAATCCGGGAGCCAAAGATGAACCTGTGACTATACGCATCACCGGAGAAGTGAAACATCTTGACGGCATCACCTTCACTGCCATTGTGAAACCCGGTCCTAACGACGAAGCTTTGTCGCCATCGCAGACCCTGACACTAAAGAAAGTGCGTGCCAAAGTCACAGGCAACTATACCAAAGAACTTTAATCAGCCATTTTCCACATTCAACAACCGAACACAATGAATTATTACATAAAGAAACTGATTATATGCGTCGGGGCTATCGCCTTCGCCGGCGGCCTTAACGCACAGAACACATATTCTGGCTATTTTCTTGATAATTACGACTACCGTTATCAGATGAACCCGGCTTTCGGCAACAAAAAGGGGTTCGTATCTTTCCCCGCACTTGGCAATCTCAACGTCCACATGCAAGGCAACCTGCACCTTAACGAAGTGCTCTATAAACTGAACGGCAAAACCGTGCTTTTCACCAATCCCGGAATCGAGGCAAGTGAAGTCATGAGCAAAATCGACAACAAAAACCGTGTGGGCACCAACGAAAAAATCGACATTCTCTCCGTCGGGTTCAAAGGGATGGGCGGTTACAACACCGTGTCGCTCGGAGTCGTTGCCAATGCAGAAGTTTCCGTACCCAAATCGTTCTTCTCCCTCGCAAAGGAAGGTGTGACCAACGACACTTACGATATCAAGGATATGTTCGGCCAGGCGAATGCTTACGCCCAGCTCGCCCTCAACCATTCCAGGGAAATCAAACAGGTGCCGGGTCTGCGCGTAGGTGCAACCCTCAAAGTGCTTTTAGGCGGAGGATATATGGATTTCCGCTTCAACGATGCCAAACTCGTGCTTGACCATGACCAATGGATTGCACAGACCAACGCCGACATATACGTGTCTGCCGGAAAGTTCAAATATGACATGGACCACAGCAACGAGACAGGAAAAGACTACGTCTCGGGCGGAAACATGGACGACGGTTTCAAACTCAATGGATTCGGCCTCGGCCTCGACCTCGGTGGCGAATACAGTTGGAACGGCTTCACGTTCTCGGCTGCCGTGCTCGACCTCGGTTTCATATCGTGGAGCGACATCCAATGGGCTTCAACCAACGGGACGCAGACCGTCAATACCGATTCTTTCATATTCAACGCCAACGACGATGCCGAGAATTCATTCGACAACGAATGGAACCGGCTCACCGACGACCTCGCACGTCTTTACCAACTCGACAACAACGGCCCCACATCGCGCACACGCGCCCTTGCAGCCACCGTTAATGTTGGTGCGCAGTGGTACCTTCCCTCATATCGCCGTCTTAATTTCGGCATCCTCAACTCCACAAGGATAAACGGACCCTACACTTGGACGCAATTCCGTTTGTCGGCGAATGTGAACCCCGTCAATTTCCTGTCGGCAAACGTCAACGTCACCGCCGGCACATACGGCGTAGGTTTCGGCTGGCTCCTCAACATCCACACAACCGGCTTCAACTTCTTCGCCGGCATGGACCACACCGTCGGCACCCTCGCAAAGCAAGGCGTACCCTTGAACTCCAACGCCTCCCTCAACCTTGGCATCAACTTCCCATTCTGATGCGGAAAGTGGGCAAAAGTTCTATCGACAAAAAGAACGCACCTTGCTAATGTTAGCAAGGTGCGTTCTTTTTTTACATATCTTATATCAATCGAGATTATTTGAAAAGATATTGGGAGGAAATCGACTGGTTGTTATGGATGCGGCGGATGGTGTCGGCGAAAAGCTTCGCAACCGGAAGCACTACGGCTTTCGGGTTCTCCTTGCCGTAGGGGATGGAATCGGTAAAGACGATCTCGGTCAATCCGGAATTCTTGACACGCTCCGTGGCAGGATCGCTCATCACAGCATGAGAACAGAGAGCCCTCACAGATGCGGCTCCGTTTTCAAGAAGAAGGTCGGCGGCTTTGGTGATGGTTCCGGCCGTGTCGCTGATGTCGTCAACGAGCACTACATTCTTCCCGGTGACATCTCCGATTACAGTCATCTTCTCAACGACGTTGGCCTTGGCACGCTGCTTATGACAGAGCACGAGGGGAACGTCGAAATATTTTGCATAAGAATTAGCCCTCTTCGCACCGCCCACGTCCGGGGAAGCAATCACAAGGTCTTTCAGATGGAGGCTTTCGATATAAGGGATGAAGATGGAAGATGCGTAAAGATGATCTACGGGCACATCAAAAAATCCCTGAATCTGGTCTGCGTGAAGGTCCATGGTTATGAGACGGTCGATGCCTGCCACACTCAAAAGGTCGGCGACAAGCTTTGCAGCAATAGAAACCCTCGGTTTGTCTTTACGGTCCTGGCGCGCCCATCCGAAATAAGGAATGACAGCCACGATTGTGGCGGCCGAAGCACGTTTAGCAGCATCAATCATCAGGAGAAGCTCCATCAGATTATCGCTCTTCGGAAAAGTTGACTGAACCAGATAGACTTCTGCACCGCGAATAGACTCCTCGAAAGAAACCTCGAATTCACCGTCGGCAAAAGTCTCAATCTTCATTTTGCCTAATTCTATGCCCAGGTCCTTGCAGATTGACTCTCCAAGATAATGACTTTTGGTCCCTGCGAAAACCTTGATAGGCGGAAGGTAATTACTCATGATATGGATTGGTAAAATATTACTTGCAAAATTAGCTTTATTTTTTGGAATATCCGCTCTTTCCTTAAGATTTCTTTTCACCTCTCAGCGCAGACCCCCTCATTTTATGGTCAGAGACTCCTTTTCTCTTCCCTATCGGAAGCACGAGTGCGTCGCCTGCGCTCATATAAACCGACAATGGCGAAGTGGAAGAAAGATTGAGTTTATGCGGCTTCCCCCATAAAAGATCGGCTGAAACCACCTCTCCCCTCTCTATGTCCGCCATCTCGAAGGCAAGGTCGGGAATCACGACGTTAACATGTGCGGCATCCCTGGCGAAATTCACAATTACAAGCAACACGTCGTCACCTTTATATCGAAGGAAAGCGAAGTTGGAATGAGGATTAAAACCGGGTTGACGGAGGTTGGCATAGGTCAGGTCGAAGAAATCGCCTTCCCTCAAAGCATCGCGTTCATTACACAACGTCAGCACGCTTTTATATACATTCCTAAGCCATCGTTCATGGGGCGAAAGGAGACTGTCGTCGCATTTTCCGCCGTTATACCATCTGCGAATCGTGGAAACACTCCAATAATCGAAAATGGTGGTACGGTCGTTGTCGCCGGCAAACCCTTCATTGTCGCGTGCCTGCTCTCCCAGTTCCTGACCGTAATAAATAAGGAGCGGGCCTTTCGAAATCATCGAAGAAACCACCAACGACGGAATCACCCGGAGAGAATCGCCGGCATACGCGCGCGAGCCAAAACGGACCTCGTCATGATTCTCAAGGAAATTAAGCATCTTGTCGCCGATGCCGTCAACGGTCTGCCAACACCCTGTAAGCCTTGCCGCCGACCATCCGTGGGTTTCTATCCCGACGAGGGTGTCATAAAGGTTCACCTTATCATAAAGGTAATCGAAACAACCGTAGTCAAGGAACGGACGATAAAGCCCTACGTCATATATCTCGCCGATAAATATGATATGGGGAAAAACGGCCTTAACCTGCGGAATCGCCCAATGCCAGAAAGCTAAAGGGACCATAAACACCATGTCGCATCGGAAACCGTCGATTCCTTTCGAAGCCCAGAATTTCAGGATATGGAGCATCTTACGCCATGTGTCGGGAACCGGATTGAAATGGTCGGAGCCGTCGTTGTAATCATGACCATAATTCAACTTTACGGTCTCATACCAGTCGTTGGGACCGCAAAAAGCCGTAAAACAATCATTGCCGGTAGCCTTCGCCGGGAATTCCACATAGGGGGTGTCGCCTTCCGCCGCCAAATTGATCGCGGGATAAAACTGCTGGTTCGAAATATAATAATAATTGTTGTCGCGGGCGAAATTCATATTGATGTTGTCTCTCACACCGAAATCCTCCACGCCCGCCGGAGCTACGTCGGAATGATAGACCCTCGCCGTATGGTTAGGCACAAAGTCTATTATCACCTTCATCCGCTCCTTATGGACCCTCCTGACAAGATTTTCAAACTCCTTCATCCTGTCGGGCACAGACTCCGCCAATGCCGGGTCAACGTCGTAATAATCCTTAATTGCGTAGGGCGAACCCGCTTCCCCTTTTACCACATTTGGATTGTCTTTAGCGATACCGAATTTGCTAAAATCGGTTTTCGTGGCATGTTCTATGACTCCGGTGAGCCAGATACAGTTGACCCCCAATTCCTTGATGCTTTGCAGCAGATGATGGTCGAAGTCATTCAGTTTTCCACTTCCGTTTTGTTCCAGTGTGCCCCAAGGCACGCAATTCGCATTCGTATTTGTAAAAATACGTGGAAAAAGCTGATAGATGATAAGTTTCTCCTTCGTCTTATTCATGTTTGGTCAATGTAGAGATAGTATTATGGATTATTCACTTTTTCAAGCACGCGGCAGGCGGCGTCATACCCTACCGTCACCCCCCGCCTGAGGCTTGAAAGATCGAATGTCTTCACGGTAGAGAGATGGGTGATTTCAATAACATGGTCGCAAAGACGGACATCCTGGGGAGTGTTGGATTTCATCATAAGATGGAATGTGCGGTATGTTATATCGATAATCGACCCCATAGGACCGAACGACCGCCTCATAGGGCTACAATTACTTCCGTAGAGCGTACTGCAGTAATCACGTATCGCCCATGCCGGCAGATTCCGCAACACACCTCCGTCAACATAGTTCACTCCATTTATTTTAACCGGATGGAAAATTATGGGAATGCTGCACGACGCCACCACCCTCGGCACGATTTCTCCCTTACCCCATCCCACGGATTTGCCATGGTCGAAATCAGTGGCACATATCACCGAAGGGATTTTCATTTCTTCAAGATTTCTGACCGGAAGCCAGCTTTCAAGCAACTTCGCGAATCTGTTGAGCCGCATGAAACCCTGCTTAGGGATAGCCCATTCCGTAAAATCGCCGAAACTCGAAGCCTCTGAAAAACATTCGATCATATCGTCGGTAGTTAATCCCGACCCATAAAGAGCCACGGCAATCGAACCGGCGGAAACTCCGGACATGACATCGGGTTTTATGCCGAAGTGCTCAAAAGCCTTGAGCACCCCGATATGTGAAAAGCCCTTGGCACCCCCTCCGCTGAACGCAATCCCTACGGAATGCTCCTTACGGATGCCAAGACTTTCTAATATTCCATCAATTTTCCATGCCATGTCTCGATATGGATTCCCAATGTTTAAAAACTAATATGACGCGACAAGTTTAGATTGTCATTGCAAATTTAACTAAAATATCGCTATTAGCGCGATATAATGGCTATTTTTTCACTTCGTCAAGAGTGACGGTTGTGATTGAATCGTTTTCCTCGGCCGACTTCGGAGCTTCAGAATCTTCCTTGCGCCCTTTTTTACGAGCCCTGAGGAACGTGAAGGGATTGTCGAAATCCTTCCTGTAAATCACTCCGAGACCTTGCGTGGTGAGCGCCTGCCTCAGATAATAATTCTGGTCGTTGAAGTGGTTATACGCCTTAAGCCTGAGATTGCCGCTCCTGTTCAAAAGATATTCGATATCGAAGTCGCCAACGAAAGTGGTCTGCGACGTGCTTCTGTCGCGATAACCGAAATTGCCGTTTATCAAAAGCCGGTTGTTCAAGAGTCTCGACGACAAAGCCACATCCACCTCTATATCAGAGAAGTCGCCCTTGTCACTTCTGAACGAAGGTGCCACAGTGAACTTATCGGTCAACTGCCCCAACATATTCGAAAGCTGCGACGACAACGTCGAAGAAGCAACCGAAGCAAGTTCGCCCCCATTACTTGTAGAACCCATATATTCGGGGGTATAAAACCTGTTGAGGGCAAGAAGATAAATAATCTGCCGGCTCATCATGTCGTCGGTGGAAACAATGCTTTTAACTTTTCTCTCCATATCCTGCGTGAGCGTCGGCAGCTCGATGTCGAACGTTATGTCAGGATGTTGCATCTCCCCCTCCACCATCAACATGGCATCGACAGGCACGTTGGTGCGTGCAAGCTCCCTGTCGGTGGAAAAACTCTTGTCAAGGTCTGAAAGATTGGTATTGACGCGATAAGATGCCGTTATGTCGAGCCGGGCGTTAAGCGGGTCGCCGTTGAACGAAATGCTGCTTCCTTGCCTGATTTTAAAATCACGCAAAATAAGATCCTGGAGCGAGAAATTATAATTACCCTCCTCAAGTGTGTATTTGCCGAACATCTGCATCTCGTCGCTCTCCGAATCATAATCCATCTGTATGTTTCCGTTGCCTCTGGCAGTAATCTTATCGCCCGCCACAGGGTCCATCACAAGAGTCATAAGCGTTGACGGGCCCACAGACCCCCTTATGTCGATCATAAACTTCGACGGCGTATCGTTCTGGCTGTCGATTTTCTTTTGGAAAGACGCAAGAATCGACGACACTGTGTCGGCGCGCAGTTTTTCCGCCTCCTTTTTCCTACGGTCGGAAAAAGTGAGGAAACGGTAGTCTTCCGCCGCCTGCGTGTCATTCAGCACAAACGTAAAATTCGAATTCCCCACTGCGGTCATGTCAACAGACACCGACACAGCACCGGGCCATCCTCTGACCACGGCACTACCGTTGCCGAAAAATGTGCCATACCAATCGGGATTTATTTTTTGGTTTGTATCATAACATAGCATCCTCCTCACATCGTTTATCCTGAACGTGAAACGAGGGTCGTGGAAATAACGGTGTGTAAGTTCGCCCGTGAGTATGGCTGAATTGCCGAATTTATCATAGAGTCTGAACGACGGTATTTCTATACGTCCCGGTTTGAGATACACGGAATCCGTGCCATGGTAATATACGTTGGTATAGTCAAGTTTGATGGCGACGGAATCGGCGAGCACCTTTCCGACAAGGTCGATGTCGCTGAACGTGCCGAAAAGCTTGACATTGCCGGAGGCGCGACCCTTTATGTCTGATGAAAAAGCGCTCATAAAAGGGCCCAGGAACCTCACCGGCACCCTATCGGCATCTATCGAGAAACTCAAGGAATCGCGCGTCACCCATATTCCCCCGTCCATCCGGGTGGTGCTATTTTCGCTTCCCTTTATATCAGCGGAAATAGCCACCATCTTCTCTTCGTTGTCCCAATGGCTTCTCAGTTCACCGTCGCCAAGCACCGACCCATTGTAGGAAAGCGACTTGATTGAAAGGTTATCGGTAGAAGCCCTCGGTTCTTTGCCCAACGCGCCCCATGCAGTGACATCGCCGGTGGCTGTCCCCCCGAAAGTGACATAATTAATATTCAACGTATCAAAAATATAATCCACGTCAATATCGGCAAGCCTTACGGTTACGGAATCGAGCGGCGATGCCGACGCCCTGCCTCCGATTTCCACAAATTGGTTGTCATGCCATATTTTCAATCCTTTCACATCAAGGATCCCGTCGTTATACTCCACCGAACTCCTGTCTATGTTCCAATGAGCAGACCCGAAATCGAAAGAAGAGGGATTGATATCGAGGTTCACCTCCGGCTTTCCTGAAAATTCGTCTTTGGTTATCTGCGCTCCCAGCGACAGTTTTCCGTTGAATGCCGAATTTGAAGGAGTGATCCATTCCACATCGGTAAAAACATTATCAGCCTGTCCGAGCAATCCGAGGGAAAGCACCATCTCGCCTTTCTTGGCAGGGAAAGTGGTGGTGGCGTTGACGTTGGCAGTGCCTGTTTCGCCGTCGATCCTGAAATCAAAGCGGGTATCCCTGACGAGTTTATTCTTCCCCTGCTGAATGTAAGGCACATCTACATCAAGACGTGCAGAATTTCCGGTGGCGTCGATAGCCCCTTTCACCGGGATATCGACAAGCAACCTGAAAGGAAGATTGAAAAATTCGGGCAACGTGTTATTAGGCTTGACATTAAAAGAGAACTCCACATCCGAAGTAAATTCAGAATCCCTTTCCTTAGGTGCCGACAGGCTCGGCATGACGCTCGAAAACATCGACAAAACCTCCTCCGGAATTTCATTCACCTTGAAGTCGCCCTTCACGACCCCGTCAATCCAATCGCTGCGTAATGTAAGCGTTCGAATCCGGTCTTCCGATTCCGCCTTCAGTAAAAGACGGTCAAGCTTTATAGAAGGTTTGCCTTCAGAATAAAAAGCCAAATCATTTATCCGGAGTTCCCCGGTTACGTTATCGGCATTGTTTCCTTCTATAAGGGCATTCGCCATGACAGTAAACCCATAGTCGCGGTAGGCGGGCAAGAGGCCGAGCAGCGACGGACGGAAACTATCGACACGCGCACTGAGAATAAGCCATGTATCCTCCCCGTCAAGATGACCGTCGGCATCGATATGCGCTTCCGCAATCTCATTATCTATGTCAACCAGCAGGTTGACTTCTCTCCCATCCTTGGTTGCCTCTGCCTCCACTCCCTCATAAACATTTCCGCCGTATTCAAAACCTGAAATCAAGGCTTTGACATGTCCGTTGACATCTCTGCCACGGAGTTCGCCGGAGAAGGATACATCTGACGAGACTTTGCCGAATCTCAAATCTCCGGTTATTATTCCAAGATTGACGGCATCGGAAGAAAGTTCCCCGGAAAAAGAGCCGCCACCTTTTTTAAGCCCTTCAGTGCTTGCCTTAACATCCACCCCTCCTATTGAAGTGGCAATGCGGCAATCGGCGGAATAGCGTCCACCAGAAATAAAGCCGTCGCCCGATGCCGAAAATCGGATATCACCACACTTTTTAACAAGCCCAGCCAACTTGGGCGACATCCCTGGAATCTTACTCAAAACCTCGGCAACAGCGGGAGATGAGGCATAAATGTCGAGTTTTTTTAATTTGAACGACGTTTCCTTAACCAGATAAGGCTTATCAACATTGCCCGAAAGACGAACCGTAAGATCGCCGTTGCCTGAATCGAAAGAAAAATCTTTCAAGTCTATCGACCCGGCATTGCCGGCCACTTCAGCCGACAACAAAAAAGGCATCTGATATCTGTGGAAATCAGGCACAAGCCATGAAAAATCAGACAAAGAGACCTGGTTATCAACCAACACAATCCGATTGACTCCGGATTTTAAAGCATCCTTAATTTTATCAAACCCATCGAATTTAAAAGCGATGTCAGACGGCCTTATCTCCGTATCCGGCAATTTAAGAACAAAATCCTCTACCGACAGAGACGTGGGGGTGAGATGAGCCTTGAAAGCTATCGTTCTGACATCCAATCCTCCGGAAAGCTTGAAAGACAACCGCCGCAGATCAATCTTGAAATCGTCGTTCGATATTCGCGGAAAATTGATATCGGCCTTAAGGTCGGAGAGGCGAAGATGGTTGAAGTCGGTTTTAAACCGGTTTTCCGAAACCGGAATCCATTCCTTATCGAACCGGGCGTCACACCTCCTCAGCACGACATTCTTTAAATTCAAGTCAAACTTTGTAGGAGGTTTATTTTTATCCTTTGGTTTGAAAGCATCGATTATGAAGCCTATATTAAGGGGAGCGCCTTCTTTTTTCTGATAGATTTCCGCGTCAAGACCTATGACCTCGGCATAAGTAAGCTCTATCTTACGGTCGTTCAAAAGGTGCCATAAATGGATTCCGGCGCCAAGCGTCTCCACATAAAGGCATCGTCTCCCCTCTTTGTCAAAAACCGCCAGGTCGTTTATAACCACCTCGTTGAACGGACGAATGGTGAGTGTCCCTATTCTCAATTCCGAACCGAGAAACGCCGATGCTTCCGCCTCAACCCTTTCCCTCACTGAATTCTGAAAAGACGGCACCGACACCAATATATATAGCACAAGATAAACCACGGCCACCAAGATGATAACCGTAAACAATATTCCTCTCGCAATTTTATATAATGTTTTCAGTAATTCAATCATGTTTCCAGATAGGGTGTCATGCCGCAAACCGGGAATTGAAAATCAAATGCAAATTTAATGATTTTTTCACTATGAAACTGCCAAAACTTTTTCTTTTTTCTAAGAATCGTTTGATTTTCGAACAATTTCAGAGCGCGCTCCACAGTACATGACAATTTAGTTATTTTTTAAGTTCAACATTACCAGGCATATACGTAAGGCAATGTTAAAATATCTTG
>CABRKI010000110.1 GCA_902471455.1 uncultured Porphyromonadaceae bacterium
ACTCAATCGTCGAGACAACGAAGAAGCACGGCAACTCACCATATAACGCCATACTTGCCCTTTTCTAAAAGGCGACTTCCTCAGCGTGTCCGCTGAATAGTTACCCGTATAGTTCTTCGGGGTCATCATCGGGGCGACTGTCCTCTTTTGCCTTGCGGCGTGCTTCAGCCAATTTTTCCTCCGTTGGGGGAGGTAACTCGACCATATAGACATTCCCCGGACGCTGCTTCATTCCGGCTTTATGACGAAGCCACAGGTTTTCCATCAGGAGCGAAACTCCTTCCGGTGAATGTATTGTTTTCATTATGATGCCTTGAAGTTAAAGATTGGACGTATGATTGTGTCGATGGTAACGGTGTCACCGATATTGGCGATAATCTCCGACGCAGGCTTGTAAACCATCGGGGATTCATCACGTGTGAAGTCGTTGACCGACTCCGAGTAAATCCCCTGCATGGATGCCTCGAAGTCTTCCATCGTGATTTTTTCGTATGCCTGGGTACGGCTCAACACTCGTCCGGCGCCGTGAGGTGCAGAGCAGTTCCAATCGGGATTTCCCTTACCGGTGCAGAGCAACAAGCCGTCGCGCATATTCAAGGGGATAATACAACGCTCTCCTGCGGTAGCCGAGATGGAGCCTTTACGGATGATGTTCTCATCGCTGATGTAGTTGTGAACGGATTCAAACTCCTCCAAAACAGCCACATCCGGAAAGAACCGCATCAGCAGCAACGATATGAGTTTGCGGTTGAGCACGGCCCAACGCTGGCAGATTCGCATATCATGAAGATAATGCTCACGTGCCTCACCCTCGACATAACAGAGGTCCACAGGCAACGATGGTTCCGCTACCTTATGTTCCCTATGCATCTTCTTTATAACATCCTGCAATTCAGAACGACGCCCTGAGGCTTTATACTCTTCGATTGTGCGCTTGATTGTCTCCTCGAACTCATCTGCCCCGGGAGTAAGATGTTTCACCGCCTTAGCCTGATATATGTCGGCAACCTGTAAGCCGAGATTACGGGATCCGGTATGTATTACGAGATATACATTTCCCTCATCGTCCTTGTCAAGCTCGATAAAGTGGTTGCCGCCACCAAGTGTTCCTATCGACTTATTAAGGCGTCCGGAATCCTTGAGTTCACGGTAGCAAAAAAGATCTGTCACAAGCTTCTTCGCCTCACGGTAGATTTCCATCTCCTTGCCAACAAGAGGTTTGAAGCCGAATTTATCCTCACGCACAATTTTCCCGGAAGGCACATTGCTGCGTATATGCTCGTGGAAAGCATGGTAGTCAATATCTGCCAGTTTGCCGAGATTGAGGATGCGCATACCGCAGCCGATGTCAACGCCCACGATATTCGGTATCACCTTGTCGCCGAGGTCGCCGGTAAATCCAATAACGCACCCTGCTCCGGCATGAACGTCGGGCATAATCCTTATCTTCTTATCGGAAAACACATCGATTGAGAGCAGCTTCTTGATTTGCTCCAACGCATTTTCCTCAATGTTATCCGTGAATATCTTCACGTCATAACCTTCTATATTTTTCATAAACTCTTTTCAATAAATTTCACACTGCAAATATAATGACAAGATGGCGCATTTAGTGATACATGTACAATAATATTTAAAAAACTTTAGTTCAAAACTTCATCTTTCAAAAATTGTAAGAGACTGCATAAAACGCAATGCGATTATATCTTTAATCAAAAAGGAGCCGCCCCGGACTATGGGCGGCTCCTTTATTGAGAATCTTTACTATATAATGTCACTTTATAATTGATGCTTATTTGCCGGAATCAAGTATGCAGATTGCAACGCGGTTCCAGGATTCTTCCTCAAACATTTCGCCTATGCCGCATCCTTCAGCCTTGATACGTGATGCCGGTATTTTGTAACGCTTCATGAGGGCATCTTTCACGGAATTTGCACGCTGCTGCGCAAGACGGATGTTCAGTTCCTCCGGACCGTCTTTCGACGCATATCCTTTGATTACAACCGTGCTTCCGGGATGATTGTTGAGATAGGCTGCAATCATCTCGATATTGGGCTGCTGGTCTGCTCCGATTGCGTATGAGCCAATCTTGAAGAATACGTATCTTACGGATTCCAGATTGTTTGTAACCTTATTCACAACCTTAGGCGGCTGGTTCTGGAGCTGCTGGAGTTGGGCCGCAAGGTCGGCGGCTGTAGCGGCTGCAGCTGCAGTTTCTGCTGTCTGGGCGTCAAGAGCGACACGAAGGTCATTGATTTGTCCGTTTAGCGCATCAATCTCTCCTTGGTTGTAGGGCCTTACTACGTTAAATCCGTTACCACCGAAATTGTATGCAACGCCGGCTGTTAAGTTGAAGTTGGCACGGTTCACGTCGTAGGATGCAGTGCTTTGTTCAACAGGAGAACTTGTCATATCCCAAAGTATCGACGGGCTGAGCGAGATAGTTACTTCATCGCTTACATTGAAATTGAAGTTAAGCCCGAACTTGGTGCCGAAATAGTTTTGGTCGGCAACAAGCGTCTCGAATCGATGACCCCATCCGGCACCTGCCTGGACTTCTATGTCAAACGGACGTACGTAACCGGGATATCCCCCGAACAGATTGAAGAGGTTGACGGCTCCAAAGGCACCTACATAGGAATCATCGAACGCAGTTTTGCTGTGAGGACCTCTCACAGTAGAAGTGTTGATTCCGAACATACTTTCCGCTCCAACCTTAAATGCGGGAGTGATTTTCTTGTCAAGCTTCAGCCCGATCACCGGACGCATGCTTTTGAAGAACGGATGATGGCTCATCGGAGTGGTGACGCCGGCGTTTATACCGAGCGACCAGTTGTCTCCGAATTTAGGAGCCTCGATTGCCTGCTGTGCAGACATCGCTGAAATTGAGCCTAATGCCAACGCTGTGGTGACAATAAAATTTTTCATAACTTTAACAGTTTAGTTTTGATTAATACGGAGTTTTCTCAAACTCTAAAGCACATAAAGGAATCCTGAGGGAGTAATGAAGCATAGTGAATACAAAAACATTCTCATCATTCAAGATTGCCTTGTATTCTTATAACAATCTTGAATGATGAGAAGTTTGATTTTATCCTTTTACACAAGATATGTGAAAAGAGATATTGCCACGATGGCTCAGTTTATTGTTTTTCCGAAAGGGAATAGGGCGAGTCTCATAAGCTTGAAATGCTGCATTCCGAACGGAATCCCCACTATTGTGATACAAAACACCACACCCCAGGCAAGATGCGTCAATGCGATTGGGATGCCACCTACAAACCACCAGATTACGTTCATTATTCCGGCAAGGCAACCCGAAGGAAAACCGGAATCGTCGATTTGCGTGCCGAATGGCCAAAGAGCCACCATCGCAAGTTTCAAAGTCTGGAGTCCGAAAGGTATGCCGATGATTGTTATCATCATCACAAGGCTCGATACGGCATACTCTATGGCAATCATAATGCCGCCGAACACCATCCAGATAATATTAAGCAGAATATTCATAGTGTGTGCAAAAGAATTCGGTCAGCGGAGCAAAGACATAAATTCCTGACGTAGCGAAGGGTCTTCCGCGAAACGTCCTGTATAATCGAATGTTACGGTTGTGGATTCCTGTTTTTCCACTCCCCTCATTTTCATGCAGAGATGGCCGGCTTCGCATGCTACAATCACGCCGTGGTTCGGAAGGGTGTCGGCAAGCAGATGGCACACCTGCGACGTAAGCCTTTCCTGCACCTGAAGTCTTCTTGCGTAGCAATCCACAATACGGGCAAGTTTCGAAAGCCCTATCATCTTGCCGTCAGGGATATATCCCACAGCGACTTTGCCGAAAAAAGGAAGGATATGATGTTCGCACATGCTGTAGAACTCTATATCCTTGACAATCACGATTTGCGAACCGGCGTGTTCGAATATGGCCTGCGAGGCTATTTCCACCGGATTTTTCCTGTAACCCGAAGTAATGTCGTAAATAGCTTTCGCCGCCCTCATCGGGGTCTTCACCAGGCCCTCGCGGTCCGGGTCTTCTCCAATAAGGCGCAGAATCTCACGGTAGTGGGCTGCGATTGCCGCTACTGTTTTTTCATCACTGTAAACGTTGTTCATTGCTTGATGACTACGATTTGACATTTTACAACCCTCATTTCGGATGCATAATTGGGGAATGCCCGTTTAAGTTCCGCCAAAGCCGAGTTGGCTTCGGCATTGGTTCGGAAATTGCCTACCCTCGTGTACCAGTTGGGGGAACTTGAATAAGTATAGACCTGTCCCCTGTATTTGGGAAACTTGGCGAGGATGGCACTCCCCCGTGCTTTGGCTCTCGCCTCGAGGGTGTTTTGGTTGCGACCGTCGCTGAAAACCTGAATGCGGAATCCGGAGAGTTTGTTGATTCCGGGTCTGATTTCTTGCATGGAGGGTTTGGGTGCCGATTTTTGTAGAATCAGCTCCAAAATGGCAGGTGGAATTTCTATCGAGATGTTTCCATTCGATTCCTGCTCTATTTTTTCTACCACATTATCAATTTTCTCATCGTTTGCACCATATATTGAAAACGATGACAACGCCACAACCGAAACAAGAGCGGCGGAAATTGATGTGCGTAAAAATCTAACCGGAGTGAAATGCATTTAAATACAGTGCGTAATTTAAAAAAATCAAGACAAGTCTCCATGAATCATCACAGAGACTTGTCTGATTCAATTAGTTTAGTCGAATGCCTCGACGATTCCCATGAAGGAATCGGCTTTCAAGGCTGCGCCGCCGATAAGGCCGCCGTCAACGTCGGGTTTTGCAAAAAGTTCTTTTGCATTAGAGGGTTTGCAAGAACCTCCGTAAAGAATCGACGTGTTGTCGGCAAGTTCTTTGCCATACTTGTCGGCGATTACTTGGCGGATATGTGCATGCATGTCTTGTGCCTGCTCTGCGGTGGCCGTTTTGCCGGTGCCGATTGCCCATACGGGTTCGTATGCGATGATGATTTTTGCGAAATCTTCAGGCGAGAGGGAGAAGAGGGCTTCTACCTGACCCTTAACGACATCGTTGTATGTGCCGTTTTCACGCTCCTCAAGCACCTCGCCCACGCAGAAGATGGGGGTAAGGCCGTTGGCGAGAGCCTGGTTGGTCTTTGCAAGAAGCTGCTCGTTGTTCTCTCCGAAATACTGGCGACGCTCGCTGTGGCCGAGAATCACGTGGCTTGCCCCCGTCGATTTCACCATGGCGGCACTGACTTCGCCGGTGTATGCGCCTTTGTCATGCTCGGAACAATTTTCGGCTCCAAGTTTCAGAGGCTCGTCGATAACTCCTTTTACGGAAACAAGATGTGTGAAAGGTACGCACACGATCACTTCGCAGTTGGCTTTTTTACCTTTAAGAAGGTCATTGACCTGGCTGGCAAGCTCCACGCCCTCTTCGAGGACGGTGTTCATTTTCCAGTTGCCTGCAACAATATTTTTTCTCATTGTCTTGATATTTTTCAAACCGCCGGAGGCGGTAGGGTTTTAGTTCCAAGTGCAAAGTTAACCCTTTTCCGTTTCTTAAGCAAAAAAAGACCCTTTTAAAATGATTATTTTTGTATTTATTCACTCTTTTAGTTACCTTTGCATAATATATATAAGCAATGGATTTCAAGTTAACTTCAGAATATAAGCCGACGGGCGACCAGCCTGAAGCTATCGCCGAACTTGTGGCGGGAGTGAACCAGGGACTTCCGCATCAGACATTGTTGGGCGTGACAGGGTCAGGAAAAACCTTCACGATGGCAAATG
Organism: uncultured Porphyromonadaceae bacterium; assembly: GCA_902471455.1. GTDB lineage: Bacteria > Bacteroidota > Bacteroidia > Bacteroidales > Muribaculaceae > Lepagella. The sequence continues at coordinate 5,767 of CABRKI010000110.1, forward strand.
TCATTCAGCAAGTGAAGCGCCCCACACTCATCCTTTCACATAATAAAACGCTTGCTGCACAGCTCTATGCCGAATTTAAGAATTTCTTTCCTGAGAATTCGGTGCAATACTTTGTAAGCTACTATGATTATTATCAGCCGGAAGCATATATCCCTTCGTCTGACAAGTATATCGAGAAAGACTTGATGATCAACGACCAGATTGAGAAACTTCGTCTGGCCACTACCGCAGCCCTTCTTTCCGGTCGGCGTGACGTTGTGGTGGTTTCAAGTGTCAGCTGCATCTACGGTATGGGCAATCCGGAGGATTTCGCACAAAGCGTAGTTACAGTGAAAATCGGTCAGAAGATTTCAAGGAACGCTTTCTTGCGAAAACTCGTGGATTCCCTCTATTCAAGGACTGAAATCGAATTGAATTCCGGTCAGTTCCGCGTGAAAGGCGATACTGTGGATATTATGCTGTCGTTCGAAAATATCCAGCTTCGCGTCTTATTCTGGGGTGATGAAATCGAGAAAATCCAAACGATAGACCCCGACAATGGCATTGTGCTCTCTAATCTTGAAAGTTTCAATATTTATCCTGCGAATATATTTGTAACCTCCAAGGAACGCATGGCATCCGCAATAGACCAAATCTCGCTCGACCTTGGCGCGCAATGCGATTTCTTTGCACGGGAAGGTAAAATGATGGAAGCTGACAGGCTGCGCGAACGAGTGACCTACGACCTTGAAATGATGAAGGAGTTGGGGCATTGTGCCGGCATCGAGAATTACTCCCGTTATTTCGACGGACGCGAGCCGGGAATGAGGCCGTTCTGCCTTCTCGATTATTTCCCGAAAGATTTCCTAACGATTATCGACGAGAGCCACGTCACGCTTCCGCAGATACGTGGCATGAACGGAGGTGACCTTTCGAGAAAAATGAATCTTGTGGAATACGGGTTCAGACTTCCTGCCGCCATTGACAACCGGCCGTTGAAATTCGATGAATTCGAAAGTCTTACTCCCCAAAAGATATATGTAAGCGCTACGCCCGGCGATTATGAACTTTTGCAGACGGAGGGCGTGTTTACAGAGCAGGTTATTCGTCCTACAGGCCTCCTTGACCCGGAAATCGAAATTCGTCCTACTATGAACCAGATTGACGACCTCATGGAGCAAATACAGCAGCGCATTGAAGCCGGCGAGCGCACCCTCGTCACCACTCTAACCAAAAGGATGGCGGAGGAACTTGACGAACATCTCCGTAAATGGGGTGTTTCGAGCGCATATATCCACAGCGATGTTGACACTTTGGAAAGGATACGCATTCTCGAAGACCTTCGGGAAGGCGTATATGACGTGCTTATCGGCGTAAACCTTCTCAGGGAGGGACTCGACCTTCCGCAGGTGAGCCTTGTTGCGATTCTCGATGCCGATAAGGAGGGCTTCCTGCGCAATCACCGTTCGCTGACACAGACTGCCGGACGCGCCGCCAGAAACGTGCATGGCAAGGTGATAATGTATGCCGATAAAATTACCGACAGCATGCAGCGCACCATCGACGAAACGGAACGAAGACGTGCGAAGCAGATTCTATATAATGAAAGGAACGGAATTGTGCCTACCCCCATTGTCAAGACTTCTTCTGCAAGAGACCTTATCAACCTTTATAGCGGAGAGGATGCTGGAACTCCGAAAACAGTCGCTCCGATGGCGAAGAAAAAATCCGGCAATACGTCGAAGGGGAAAGTTCCCGTTATGCCGCGTGCTTATATCGAAGAGGAGCACGAACTTGGTCTGGCATCTGACCCAGTCATTGAATACATGTCGAATCAGGAACTGGAAGCAAGGATAGAAAAGGTGAACTCCGATATGCTTGCCGCCGCCAAGAAAACCGATTTCATCGAGGCGGCGCGACTTCGCGACGAACTGCTGTCGCTGAAGGCTTTACTCGAAGGTAGAATGAAAGAGGAGGCAGTGAAATGAAAGGTGATAATAAAACATCAAACGCCACTCCCCTGACTTTCCCTTTAATGAAAAGGGAACTTTTTCTTCCGACTACAAAAGAAGAAATCGAACGACTCGGATGGGAGCGTCCGGATGTCATAATTTTTTCCGGCGACGCTTACGTTGACCATCCTTCGTTCGGGGCAGCCGTAATAGGAAGAACCCTGCAGGCCGCCGGCTATAAGGTGGCGATTGTGCCTCAACCTAACTGGCGTGATGATTTGCGCGATTTCAAGAAGCTCGGCAGGCCGAGACTCTTCTTCGGAGTGTCGGCAGGGGCGATGGATTCGATGGTCAACCATTACACAGCCAACCGGCGTCTCCGTCATGACGACGCATACACTGCGGGAGGCCGTCATGGCATGCGACCTGACTATCCGACCGTAGTATATTCCCGCATCCTTAAAGAGATTTATCCTGATGTGCCTGTCATTGCCGGGGGAATTGAAGCTTCTCTCCGGAGGGTGGCGCATTACGATTATTGGAAAGACAAACTTCTCCCCCCTATCCTTATCGATGCACCCGCCGACATGATTAGTTACGGTATGGGCGAACGCACCATTCTTGAGATTGCTAAAAGGTTATCTGCGGGTGTCCCGATTTCCGAAATCAAAGATGTGCCGCAGACTGTTTTCTTTGATGATGCGGAGCCTGGGGAGAATGATATCGTTCTTGCAAGTTTTGAAGAATGTTTGGCCGACAAATGTTTGCAGGCAAAAAATTTCCGCCACGTCGAGGAAGAGTCTAATAAATTCAACGGAAACGTGATTTGGCAAAAGGCGTGTGGCAAATTGATAAGGATTAACCCCATGTATCCACCGATGAAGCAAGGGGAGATTGACGCTTCTTTCGACCTCCCTTTCACCCGTGTGCCTCATCCGCGTTATAAGGGGAAAGTGATTCCGGCTTACGACATGATACGCCATTCCATCAATATGCACAGAGGGTGTTTCGGCGGGTGTGCATTTTGCACTATATCCGCCCATCAAGGCAAGTTCATTTCGTCAAGGTCAAAGGAATCCATTATGAAGGAAGCCCGAAGCATCTGCGTGATGCCCGACTTTAAGGGGTATATTTCCGACCTCGGAGGCCCTTCCGCCAACATGTATGCTATGGGCGGCTATGACCGTAATATTTGTGCAAAGTGTGTAAGACCTTCCTGTCTTCATCCGAAGCCGTGCCCCAATCTCAACAACGACCATACTCCACTTCTTGACATTTACCGGAGTGTGGATGCTTTGCCGGAAGTAAAAAAGTCGTTTGTCGGCAGCGGCGTGAGATACGACCTTGCAATGGCTCCCAACAAGGCAAGTAAAGTCAATGACGTTAATGCCAAATACGTAAAGGAACTTATTGCAAATCACGTCAGCGGTCGTCTGAAAGTTGCTCCGGAACACACATCCGACAGGGTGCTCGATTGCATGAGGAAACCATCCTTTTCGCTCTTCCGCAAGTTTAAAAGGACTTTTGATGAAGTCAATAGGAGCTGCGGATTGCGACAGCAGCTTATCCCCTATTTCATATCTTCGCATCCCGCATGCAGCGAGGAAGACATGGCGGAGCTTGCCGCAATAACGAAAGACCTTGACTTCCATCTGGAGCAGGTGCAGGATTTCACCCCTACGCCGATGACTCTTGCCACCGAGATTTATTATACCGGCTTCCATCCCTACACCGGGGAGAAAGTATATACGGCCCGGACCGAAAAGGAGAAACTCGCGCAGAGACAATTTTTTTTCTGGTATAAGCCGGAGGCAAGACAACAGATTGTCGGCGAATTGAGGAAGCTTCACAGGAATGACCTCATCGACAGGCTTTATTCCGCCAAACGTGATTCTTCATATAGAAAATCCGAGCCGAGGACCGGCAAAACAAAGAAAAGATAGATTGATAGGTAAAACATAAATTATTTGTGCAATTTTGAATGTAGGGACATGCCTCTGGCATGTTTGATTGCACAGAATTGAAATGCACAAATATTTACTGCGTTGGCTATAATCCGAGTTCACATATTTTTTTCTATAATCTCATTTTTATGAACAAACTTAAATTAGCTATGGGAAGTATCCTGCTTCCGGTTGCCCTTACGGGTTGCCAGGGAGGCTCCCAATCTGGCGACAAGGTTATTGAAAAACCGGAAATCCAGATTACCGACGGGATGTTCACCCCTGAAGTGCTTGAAGCTTTCGGACGTATCTCCGAAGCACATCCGTCGCCCGACGGCACACGCATCATTTTCACCCTTGCATACGAAGATATCAAGGAAAACAAGTCGAATGCCGAAATCTATTCGATGGAGGCTGACGGGGCCGATATGAAGCGTCTCACCACGACTGCCTCCTCTGAATCGAATCTTCGTTGGCTCGACGGAGGCAAAAAAATCGCTTTCCTCCGCAAAGACGATGAAACCAAGAAAATGCAGGTGTTTGTAATGAACGCCGACGGTTCCGGTGTGAAACGTGTTTCATCGGTGGAGAATGGCGTGGAATGTTTCGAAATTTCTCCCGACGAAACAAAGATTATCTATGGTTCCACCATTAAGGCTTTCAACAAAGACGAAGATTTGTTTAAGGACATTCCTGAAACCACCGGACGCGTTGTGGATGACCTTATGTATAAGCATTGGGATGAATGGGTGACTGAAATCCCCCACCCCTTCCTTGCTGATTTCAGTGAATCGGGTCTCGCCAACGCAGTTGACATTATGGAAGGCGAACCTTACGAATGCCCGATGCGTCCATTCGCCGGTGCGGATGCCTTTGCGTGGGCTCCCGACAGCAAGAGCCTTGTCTATGTGTCGAGGAAATTTAAAGGTATGGATTACGCTTTCTCCACCAACAGCGACCTTTATCTTTACGACCTCGCCGCCAAAACAACCGTCAACCTTACCGAAGGGAATGAGGGTTATGACACCGACCCTGTCTTTTCGCCCGACGGAAAGTCGCTTGCTTGGCTTTCTATGAAGACAGCCAAATATGAAAGCGACAAGAAGCGTCTGATGGTAATCGATATGGCTTCTAAGGAGAAACGTGACCTCACCGAGAATTGGGATTACTGGCCTGAACAGATTGCATGGTCAAAGAACAGTGAGAAAATATGGTTTACCGGTTACTATCAGGGGGTTGCTCCTGTCTTTACCATTGATGCGAAAACTTGTGCGATTGACACTGTGGCCATGGATGTCTGCGACTTTGCTTCCGTTGCGCCCGTTGCCGACAATGCTGCCGTTGTTCTCCGTCATTCCATGAGGTATCCTAATGAAATCTGTCTGGTAAGAACCGATAATAAGGAAGTAAAGGAACTTACTTCCGTCAATAAGGAACTCCTTTCGCAGTTGAAACTTGGCGAGGTTAAGAAGGTGATGGTTCCCACAACCGACGGCAAGGAGATGACCACTTGGGTTATACTTCCCCCCGATTTCGACCCCAATAAGAAATACCCTGCCCTTCTTTATTGTCAGGGTGGTCCCCAGCAGGCCGTCAGCCAGTTCTGGAGTTATCGATGGAACTTCATGATTATGGCGGCCCACGGTTATATTGTAATCGCTCCGAACAGACGCGGACTCCCCGGATTCGGCACGGAATGGAACGAACAGATTTCCGGCGATTACGGTGGCCAGAATATGAAGGATTATTTTGCCGCCGTTGATTACATGGCAAAAGAACCCTATGTCGATGAGAAACATATCGGTGCCATCGGTGCAAGCTATGGCGGATTCTCCGTCTATTGGCTCGCCGGACATCATGAAGGCCGCTTCGCCGCTCTCGTGGCTCATGCCGGTATATTCAATGTGGAGGCTCAATACCTTGAAACCGAGGAAATGTGGTTTGCCGATTACGACCTCGGAGGTCCCTTCTGGGATAAAGACAACGCTGTGGCACAACGCACCTATGCAAATTCCCCGCATCGTTTCGTCAACAACTGGACCGCGCCTATCCTTGTCACGGTCGGTGAACTCGACTATAGAATCCTTGCATCCCAAGGCATGCAGGCTTTCAATGCCGCCAAAATGCATGGACTCGAGGCTGAAATGCTTGTCTTCCCAGACGAAAACCACTGGATTCTCAAACCCCAGAACGCAATCCTTTGGCAAAGGGTGTTCTTCCGCTTCCTCGACAAATATCTGAAGGAAAACAAATAAATCCTTTCAGCGTAACACAATAAACTCCCACATGCCCTCTCCGGCATGTGGGAGTTTATTGTGAGCCACACCTGTCATACATCTAAGCAAAGTCGAAGATACTGTTTCTTTGAGTGTGTCTGAGAGAGGGCACTAAAAAAGGACCAGCCAAA
>CABRKI010000111.1 GCA_902471455.1 uncultured Porphyromonadaceae bacterium
GGGAGGCCGCCCCGCCGTCTCCTTCCGGCACGTCAACGCCCGCCGAACCCGAATATTTGCTCCAGGCGTGGTAGGTGATGCGTTCGTCGTCGCGCAGGGAATTGTCGTGGTGAAGCCATCCGTTGCCGTCGTCAATCTTGAAGGTGAAGTCGTCGGCGTTTATATCTTTTCCCGAGAGATGCTGCAGCACGATGCGGAACACGTTGGTGTCTTTCACCAGCGGCATGGTGTAGGAATATTCCCCTCCGTCGTCGTTAACGGGGAGAAGCACGTCAAGGGTGCCGTGGAACAGGGGATGGAGGTCGTTTTTCGACACCGCCCCGTCAGCCGTGTCCTGTTCCCTGTTGAGCCGACAGTGCAGCTCTTCGGGAGCGCCCCCGGCGCTTATCTCCGGCACGGTGAACGACTCTCCGTTGTCAAGGCCGCACCAAGCCGTAAGGGTGTATTGCCCTGCCGGAAGCGGAAGCACTATGTTATACCCCTCTTCTGCCAGATGCGCACCGCTGTCGGTGGTCTGCCACACAAGCTCTCCGTCAGACGAAAAGGCATACAGATGCACAGACTTCACCTCATGCGGGAAGGCATCGGCAAACTTCATGTTCATGTCATATCGGAACCGGAGACGATAGACCACATCGCAGTTCTCCTCTTCGTCGAAGAGAACATTGTCGCAGGAAGTCAGCGACAATGCCGTGGCCGCGAGGGTGGCGGCAGCCGCCATGAGCCGTGATATTTTGGAAAAGATATTCATTGTCAAACCGTTGATTTGTTCGGAAAGTTTCTATATGATGTCGCGGCCACGGGGACCGCAGGTTGTTTTCAAGATAAGGAGGAACCGTCATACGGTCCCGGTTTGTCTGCCGTCAGAGCGATGCCTCGCCCGTCGGGGATTCACAAGAGACGCCTTTAGCGTCAGCCTGCATTCGGAGAGATTTCGATTTTATAGCCGGTGCGCATGAATAAAACTCGCATCGACAAAAAATACAGTCATAATCACAACAATTTGTGTAATCGCTATGTAAAATCACAAAAAATGTGTAATCGCCATGTAGGGACATGCCTCCGGCATGTTTAAGCGCACATGCCTGCAATACCAGATGGCATCTCTACTCCAACAGATAAGAGGGGAAAACCGGCGGGACACGCGGGGACGCGCCCCGCCGGCTCTTATGTCAACTCCGTTGCCGACAACGCGGCAACATCATGTGAGAATCATCATTAATCCCAATCAAGATTTACCTCCTGATTTACAACTCTCCAAGAGAGGATATTCATACGCGCTCCAAGATAGAACGCCTCGTTGGTAGGTTTCTGCGGAATAATGTCCTTTTCGTCCCCTTCCCCATCTTGTGGAGTAAGAACCGGAGTACCAAGACCATAGACATTATTGATTTCAACATCGTAGATATGGTTACGCACGATACCATACATGCCGACCTCTTCCGCACCCTCTTGTTTATTAAGGTGGGCGATATCGATATAATAGTAAGTGTCACCACCTCGCCACACTCTTGCACCAGGCATATTGGAGAGGATACCATCGGCATCCTTTCTTTCAATCGCTACATACTCACCCGGGGTTGCAGCATCAGGCTGATAGAATTTTCCATCAAGGGTAGTATTTACCGGGAAAATTTCATCGTTTTTCTTTAGCTGAATATAACTTAGATAACGACGGCTATTCTCTGACTTGTCGTCTGCCTTATCGGCATCCTGCGCATTGACAAGTCTAACCTGGTCCTCCGTCAATGCATGATAATGATATTTTTTAATTGTAACCGTGCTACCGTCTTCCTTAGTCTCTGTTGTTGTTTCATAAGGTTCCTTATCTCTGGTATATATGAGATTCTGAACACTTGACAACATTGCGGTAAGAAGGTCTGATTCCAGATATTTAATGTCCCCCCATATTGCAAGATCCACAGGAGTAGCCACACCTGCATCATCCACTTTTACAAGAATAGCCTTAATATATACCTGAGTACGGTTACCTACCGCCGTTTCCGGATCATATCCTATTTTTTTACCGGAATTAGTTAACAAGTTAGGACTCCAGTCCGCCGCATTTTCCTGGCAATACAACACGTCTCCATCGTAGGAAACAAGGTTAGACGGATTGTTTGTGCTGCTACCGCTTTGACGACGTGACCCTATTTTAGCAATCGCATCTGAATGTTTACGACGCTGGAATTTTACGCCCTCTGCATTCATAGCCCAAAAAGAGCGATGAAGAGTTTCAACGTTCCAGGTCCAGGAGGGGTCGAAAGACCAAGCCGGATTCACCTGTTTGAACAGATAGGACTTATCTGTGTAGCCGCTTAAATCCCATGCCGTGAAGATTGCATATATCTTATCGCCTTTTGAATCAACTATATCTTCAACGTTATTGTCTTTTCTTTCTTTAAGCTTAACGGCAACGTAATCTTTCCCGTTTAATTTTACAGCTTTAGTATCCATCTGATTTGACCACGCAGTGCTTACCCGCACTTTAGCGACGAGCCGCTCAACATAGATTTCTACAGGATTTGTTTCAGCTTCCTCTCGAGTGGTCTTGATATTTCCCGTGCGGGGTGTCGTATCTATTTTTACCTCGCATCCATATCCGTCAGTACTTCCAAAAGAAGAACTGGTCATAACAAAACGATAGTTTGAGTTTAAAGTAGGAGATGGCCCGATTTCATAATAGTCATCGGTAATTGCCTTAAGTTGTGCAAGAGACATGTTTTCGTCAGAAATATCAAGCTCTTGGAAATTGGCTATCGCTATCATCGAGTTGATACCTTCAAACTTTTCATCTTCATTATCACTTGTCAGTACAATTACAGCTTTTAGCTTCTTTTCAACATTAGGCATGTTTGCTCCGTCTTCTTCTATCTCTTCACAGTCATAGTAGTTTTTACCTGTGTAAGAGATTTTATAAGGCTCACCATCTTTATCAAAGAAATAGAAACGGATGGATTCCACCTTATTTTCTTGATCAAGACCTTCCTCATAGAGATTCCCGGACTGATCGCCTCCGGCACGGGTATTACCCTCAGAGTTACGTATGGTGACCGTCATAAACCGGGAATTGAGTTCCTCCTCCGGAAGATTGGGTTTGTCGGGTATCATTTCCTCGGAGGAGCAGGCCGTGAGGGCGAAAACTCCGAGAACACCCATGAAAAATTTGTTTAGTCTCATTGTGTTATTGTTTTTTGTGAATATTATTCTGTTTAAAAAAGTTTGTTTCGATTAGTGCCGGGCATCCTCCGGCCACACCGTCATTCGAGCGTTACGTGCGTAACCTCCTCCACCCGATTCTCACGGATACGGGCGATTTCGTCGAGCACGTCGCGTGCGGCCTTCATATCGGGGAGCTGCTTCATGAATTCTTCGGCCTTGTCGTAGTCGCCCTTTGAAAATGCGAGCGAACCACGGGCATAAACCGCCTCGGGAGAGTTGCCGGCACGTGAGAGGTATTTCTCCGCCATAACATAGTCCCGGCGCTGAAGGGCGGCGTTGGCTGCGTTGATATTGGCGACAGGGTTGTCGGGATACATACGGACGGCAGTCTCATAGACTTCGTTAAACTCGTCGCTGCCTGGTTGGCACGTGTTTCCGAGAAGGAAAAAGTCGCGGAGAGTAAGGCGGTTGGGACGCGTGCGCATCACCTCCCTGATTTTGTCGATGTCGTCGAATCGTTTCACCTCGTAGGTGATGCGGTATTCCGTGTGGCGCAGGGCCGGATAGAAATTGTCGAGCATGAACTTATACTCCTTGGGATACCTCCTCTTGATGAGAGCCTCCTTCGGATCCGGGGCCATGTCGGAATCTATCAGCTGCAGGATTTCCGCCTTGTGGTCGATGTTGGAATTCTCTACAAAGCGGCGCAATCCGGCCCAGTCCTCCGGTTCATAGTCGGTTTCGATGATGTCGGCAGGGAAATCATAGAGTTGCCTGATATGCTCCTTCAGCGCTTTGGTTCGCCCGATGGCAAGTTCGGTGTTGTGGGAATAGGGGCTTTCGGGTGATGCGAAACCTTTCAGCCACACGCCGGTGATCCGCACGTCCCTGTCGTTGAGCACAGTGTCGATGGTTGACTGTATCTTCAAGAGTTCCTGCGGGTTGCGGCGGTAGTCAGGCTCTATGTCGGTCTTATCGACGATGAAGTCGATATAGGCCGAACCTTCGAGGCTCTCCGTAATCGGACCGGTGTCCTTTGCGTCGAAATAGATTATTTCGGGGATTTCCGGATTAAGCGTGAAATAGGAAGTGATGGTGTCTGTTTTCTCGTCGAGCAGACAGTTGGCACACCCGAAGAGCCTTCTGCGCAACAGAAGTTTCGAATTGTCCATCCAGTCCAGGAACGGCACCGCCGCCTCATAGGCGTAGCTCTCCGGGCGCTCCGAAGCCTTGAAAGAGGTTTCGCTGTCGCGCGAAAGGCCGGCACGGTCATTGCGCAGGTAGTTTATATATCGCTGGCGTCCATAGACCCCCACCGAAGGCAACGCCACAGTGTCGCCCTCTTCGGAAACCACAAGCGGCGTGAACACCTGGGCATGGATGCTTTTGACGTCGGTAGGGCGCAAGTCGAGGTTCATGTCGAGCACCATGAAGTCGCCGTGGCGGTCGAACGAAATGCTGTCAACACCCACAGGAGCGACCCCACGGGCCGAGACAGCCGGCGAGGCGGCAACGAGGGCCGCAGCCATAAAACTGATTTTCTTTAAGTTCATAAATCGCATCTCGTAGGTTTCAGAAAACGTAAACTAAATTCACGGCGAGCTTGGTGGGGCCGAAATAATTATGGGGCTTGTTTTCCGCTATCTTCTTTCCGCAACCGGTGCATCTGAAGCGGTCGTAGCGCGTATAGGTCCAGCCGAGGCCTATTTCTGCCTCTATGTTCCAATGTTCGTTAAGCACCCAGTCGTAGCCGTATGCCACGCCGGCGCCTACGAACCAACCCTGGTAGCGGGTGTCTTTAAGCTTGCGAAAATCCGTGCCAAGCATGGAGAAGCCGAGGTCAAAACCGCCTATGTTATATTGGCCGCCAAGCAGATGGGCACCTACGAAGTGACCGGAGAAACGGTCGCAAAACCAATAGCGGGCTTCGGGCTGCACCACCCAATGACGCCATTGGCGGTCGTGCGACAATTTCCAAAGATTAAACTGCCCGGAAAAATCGAGAGTCCACCTTGGAGACACCCCGATTTCAAATGCCGCATTGGGGTTCAGGAAACCATCGCTGAGAAGATTCGTCTTCACGGCGGCTTTCTGTGCGCCGGCCGGCAGAAATGCGGCCAATAAGAGCAGGGATATGGTAAATAAATTCTTTTTCATAATATGTCAGGTGGTCGGTAATTAGCATGCTGGCAAAATGTCTCATATCTGTCAATCGGCCAAGACTGTTTGCCGGGAATCCATTGGGCCGTGATAGTCCGACGAATTAGGCATAAACAGAACCGACCGGCAATCCGGAGATTGTCGGCTTACATTGAAAGCAACATGTAACTTATTGATTATTAACGAAATAAATTGGGGAGGGGGGGGTAATTCTTATCCCTCTCCTCTTAGTCGATGATATTATGGCCGTAGTCTGTTTATAATCTATCATAGTCAAAGGCTATTATTGCCAAGAAGCTGTTATCTTATACCCTTCACTTTTCAATTAGGGCTGACTGCTTTAATAGTTGTGCAAAATTAATACGATATTTGTCAGCATCCAAATTTTTCCGCACAATAATCAATCAAAAACAGTTTTTTTGTAATTATTTAACTATTCCCCAAACAACCTGGACAACATTTTTACTCCAACCCGGCAACCAGATTCTTGTACTCCAACCAGAACAACCAAGGACAACCAGATTAATATAAAATATCTCTGGTTGTCCTTGGTTGTTCTGGTTGGAATCTAAATCAGCGGCGGATTTTTGCGCTTCTGCCGTTTTCGGTGATTATATAGACGCCGGGGGTGAGACGTCCGAGTCCGGCGTAGCTGCCGATGAGGCGTCCGCCAAGGTCATAAATCTTAGCTTCAGGCGAGAATTCATAGACGGCATCCTTTATCTCCATGATTCCTGCCTGCTCGGTCGGAACCTTGAAGAGGCACACGTTGTCGAAGCAGAACCAGTCGGAATCGCAGATTTTAGACTTGCTGAACGAGATGGTCAGTTCACCGTTTTCTACATACGCTATCAGATAGTTGGCGAAATTGTCGCCACTCTCCGAGAACACGGCGTGCGCCTCCGACATTGTGTTGGGAGCCGCCCACCAATAGCCGTCATGCACTTCCGACATCAACGACACCACAGGTTTATCCATATCATTCACCGAGAAACGGGCAAGCAACTCCTCGCTGCCGTCGGCGTGACGCTGGTGTGCATCGGGATGGTTGCCGTTGCGGTAATAACCCTGCGCATATACCAGATACCAACCGTCGGCCAGACCGCTTACCGTCTGCGACACATTGAACCCTGCATTGAAAATCTCGGCTACATGCTCGTTTACTACCGGATTGCCGCTCCAACCCTCGTTATTGCCGTTTTTCTCAAAATGAGGGTTCACAAGCTTATCGGTCATCTCTTCTGAAAGCCCCATCACACCCTTGTAATACTGATTCAAAGCTTTTTCCAAAACAGGGACGGCCGCAGCTATCCTGGTTTCGTCGGCCGATTTCAATTCTGCTTCGGCGGCATCCAAAGAAGTGCGCAAGGCATCGTAGCCCTCCACATCCTCGAAAGCCACGGTGCGTCCTTCCGCTATCATATCGCGCAACATCACGGCTATGCCAGTCTCCTCCACATTGTCGAGCACCCTCGGGGTCGTGCTGAACACAAACTCAGGAATATCCATCGGCGAAGCGGCGGGCGTTCCCTTCACCCTTATCACCGTTAAGGAATATGGTTCGAACGTATATTCAAGCTTGTTGGTTACACCCGAAATAACGGATTTAACGGGGACTATCTGTTCCGGAGTGCTGAACGAGTTCTCGTCCCAGAGTGTGGCGGACTGCATTGTCTCCACGGTGCCTTCCGAAGCCAATTCTTCGGCGTTTATATCCAGCATCAAGGGGAGCGGTTCTCCTTCGGCATTGACCACTTTCACCACAATCTCCCCTGCCGCTTCGTCATAACCTGCATGAGCGGCGAGGCGACCCGTTGTCTCCTTTCCGAAATCATATTCGCCGTAAAGTTCGCCGTCGATATAACCTTCGACTTTGCCGTTGTGGCATACAACTTTCAGATTGTACCATTTGCCGTTCTCTATCTTAAACGATTTACGGTCTGAAATCACGGTGCCTGTGCCGCTGTTGACATCCTCGAAAGCCACACCGGTGTTGCCCCAGCCGCCTACGTTAAACTGATAATAATGGTCCCAGTCCGTGTCGTTGCATCCGAAGGTCAGCAAAAATCCCTCGGCCCCCGATCTTTTCATAGCCTCCACCTCTATCACGCAGTCGCGGAATGCCAGTCGGTTCATAAGGGTGATGCACCGCGTGAGGCTACCGTTGCTTTGCGTCATCACGCCTTCGGCTCCAGCCGTCCAGGCACCTTGCATATCGGTCCATTCATTGCGGTTCCCTTTGAAATCGGCGGCATACAGCACATTACCGTCATGGTCGCTCACCTTGAAATTGCGGAAATCGGCAGCGGTTGACCATGTGCCTATTCCTGCCCTTCCGTCGTAAGCCACGGATGCCCTGTCAGTCTGAAGCGAACTCCCTATATTGTAGGTCGGAAGGTTCTCTGCGAAAAGTTTCTGCGTATAATAGGAAGCGCGTCCGAACACCTCTCCCGAATGCTGCCAGATAAGGTTGCACGCCCAGTTAGGTGCGTTGTCGTTGGTAATCAGAGGGGCGTATGAAGCCATCTTCACGAGGTCGGAATTCCGCTCCATGCTCATCATGAACACCGCTTCGGAAAGCGCCGCATCCATGTTCCCTTTGCCCACGTTGACGTTTGTGGCGTACTCACCCACATATATTTCATAATGTCCGCGCGGAGTGTTGTCGAATATCTTCCGGTTATTGTAGAAGAAATCGGGGGTCACATACCAGTGCGGGTCAATCATGTCTGTGCGCACGTTAAATTCCTCGGCATGGTCAATCCCCATAGTGTTGAGGAACGTCAGCTGCGGATATTCCGCCTTCAGTTTCTCGTAGATATATTTATAGTTGGCGTCGTAACGGGCCGTGAAGTTCTCGTTGCCGATTTCCACATATTTCAGAGGGAACGGCTCGGGATGCCCCGCTTCGGCGCGGCGGGCCGCCCATTTGTTTGTGGCGGGGTCGCCGATGGCATATTCTATGGCGTCGCGGATGTCTTCATAATATGGCTCCACGACATCGCCCGACACGAATTCGCCTCCCCATCCTATGCAGGAAAGCCCGGCGTTGCCTACAAACATGCAGTCCATGCCGGTGTCTTCGCAGAACTGTAAAATCTCGTGGTAGCCCATGCCCCACGTGGAGCGGTAGCCCCAGAGGTCATATTCGCCCGGACGTGTCATGGGGTCGCCCAGGGTCTCTTTCCATCTCACCCGGTTGCCGAGCACGATACCCTCCACTATGCAACCTCCGGGCCAACGCATGAAACTCGGCTTGAGATCAACGAGGAATTGCGCTATGTCGGGACGCATTCCGTTCTTGCGGCCAATGAACGTATTTTGCGGGAAAAGAGACACATAGTCGGCATATACCGTGCCGTCGCCCGAAAATATGAGGGCGAAATTTCCGTCGTTCACGCTTTCCGATGCCGTGAGCACTCCCTTGTATTCCTTCCATTCGCCCGATGCATCCACATCGAATTCCTTTTCGGCAATCACCTTCCGGCAGTCGGCATCATACACAACGGCTTTCACCTTCCCCTTATAGTCTTTTGTGTTCAGATAGAAACGGAGGTCGTAGGCGGCATCCTTTTCCACGGCGACGCCCCAATAACCCGTATTGATAAGGCGCACCGACGAGGAAGCGGCGGAATTGCCGATTGTGAGGCGCATGGCGTTGGGGGTGGCTTCGTGCAGCGGTTTGTCGGGGGTTTCCACATCGTGGGTTACGTCGCATCCCTCGCTGTCTATCCGCCAACCGGTCATCTTCTTGGCATCAAAATTCCAGTCCCAGTTAAGCTGGCGTGAAGTCAACGTGTTGTATTCCGTAAAACGGTCGGTCTGTATCTTATTAGTACCGTTCAAATGGAAACCTCCGGGGATGGTCTGCTCCTCAAACCCTCGGTTCTGGATAAGTTCGGCATAAAGGCCGCCGTCGCCCGAATGGTTGATTTCCTCGAAAAAGATTCCGTACATGTCCTTGTTGATATCATGCCCTTTACGCCCGGCATCGATAAACAAGGTTCCCTGCGCCGCACCCGGAAGGACGGCGGCCACGGCGGCACCCGCCGCCAAATATCTCAAAAGTCTCATGGTTTAAACGGTTAATTCTCTATTACTCCGCAAAATTAATAAAAATCCGTCATACATATCGCCCAATTATCCTATAATCTATGGAGCAAAAAGTTGATCCGCACTTACAAACTCCATAACCTCTGAAGAATGTTGATTCCTTATAACGCCATTCGATGTCACCATTACAGCCCCAATATATTTACGGGCCGGGATATGCTGACGTAGTACACTTAATTTTATCTTCAGTTTTTTTAAATCCCCGGCAGTCATGACATATCCTTCCGGAGCATACTTCATTTCGCAAACGTTGACCACATTGTCAGCCCTGTCTATAAGCAGGTCAATCTGCACACCGGGATTATAGTCATTTCCCTTGATATGCCATGAAAAAATATTTGCCATTATTCCGGATATACCGAGAGCGATTTTTATCTGCCGCGTATGCAGCAGGCAGACTCTTTCAAAAGACAATCCGCACCATGTGTTATAGGTTGGAGTCCTCATAAGTCTTACCCAGTATTCTTCGTCCACTCCTTGAGAAACCTTGACAAATTGATAATAAAATAGTGTATAGCAATCAACAAGCTGATATATGGCATCTCTAAGCCGCTTGTCTGTATGGCAATATTTCCTGACGAATCCACATTCAATCAAATCTTCAAGTATGCCGCTCAACTGACCGTTGCTTTCCAATTTACTTTTCATGATGATTTCGTCTCTTGTCAGTCCGGATTTTTTTCCGGCCAATGCTTCCACCACTTTCAGATATTTTTCCGGTCTATTGAAAATAGAGGCATAAATAAAACTAAATTCATCCCGTAGCATACCATTTTCTTTCAGAAAAAGATTATTGATATTATATCCCATGCTTTTCGATGCATCAAGTTTAGACCAATAGTATGGAATTCCTCCCATCACCATGTAGCCTTCCAATATCATATTTCTGTTAAATGGCATTCTGTAGAATTTTACAAATTCCTCACACTCCGCCAAAGAGAATTGATTTAGTCTGATTCGATATGTCACACGGTTATATAGCCCACCTTTGTTCCGAAATATCTTGTTTATTATCCAAGAAGTTGCACTTCCGCATATTATAAGCAGGATGTCTTTTCTTGCAGAAGCCCATCCATTCCAAAAATGTTCAAAAGCAGGGATGAATTTGGAGTTGGGAGCATCCATCCATGGCAATTCATCAAGAAATATTATCTTTCGCTCTTGTCGTGACGATATTATAAGGTCTTCAAGAAGATGGAAAGCTTCAAACCAACTTTTAGGAAGTTTGGCCCCAGTTGACAATCCTTGTCTTATCAAACATTGATAAAACTCTCCCAACTGTTCCTTATTTGAGATTCCCCATACTCCAGTATATTGAAATGTAAAGGAATCTTTGAAACTTTCTCTTATAAGGAACGTTTTCCCAATTCGTCGCCGGCCATAAACCGCAACAAACTCGGAATATTCTGAGACATAAGCCCTTTGGAGTTGCCTTATTTCTTCTGCTCTTCCTATTATCATGGCAATATATTTTTTGCAAATATACTAAAAAATGACGACATTTAGCCATAAATGCCAAAAATTTATTACTTATGGCTAAATGTCGGCACAATTAAAATACCGGGAGAGTATTGGAGAAGACTCTCTTATTCACTACTATTTATACAGATTCAACAGCAAAGTAAGGATAAATCAAAAACGACATTTAGCCATAAGTATTAAAAATTTACCACTTATGGCTAAACGTCAACTGCCACATTCACTCAAATCGAGAATCTGACGACGGCGTCAAATAAAACATCCGGAATCTCTCTTTAATAATAAGATTTAAGTACATGACAAATTCTTATTAACAGATTCTAAGAGACGGAACATTATAATCTATAAAGAATCCGTCTGTCACAATGGTAAAATTAGGAGTACTTGCCGAGAATCCCAAAGTATTGAATTGATTCTATATTGTAAAATAATTACGTTTAGGGTGAAGTGTCGAATCAAGTAAACCGTTAACCATACCTCCAAAAATACTCAACGGCACTGTCTCGTCCTGAAAAAAGTTGACTCCTAACGAGTCAAAAAAGATGATTAAATTT